>JAJZLX010000588.1 GCA_021850555.1 Pseudomonadota bacterium
CGTCGAGCGCGGGGAGATCTCGGTGCTGATGGGCCTCTCGGGCTCGGGCAAATCCACGCTCCTGCGAGCCGCCAACGGCCTCAATCGCATCAGCCGCGGCCAGGTGCTGGTACGCGACGGCGAGGCGATCGTCGATCTGGGCAGCTGCAATGGGGCGAGCCTGCGCCGGATCCGCCGGCTGCGCATCGCCATGGTGTTCCAACAGTTTGCCCTCCTGCCTTGGCGAACCGTGCGCGAGAACGTCGGCTTCGGGCTGGAGCTGCGCGGGGAACCGTCCGAGCGGCGCCGCCGCATCGTCGATGAGCAGCTCGAGCTCGTCGGGCTCTCCCAGTGGGCCGACCGGCACTGCAGCGAGCTCTCCGGCGGCATGCAGCAGCGCGTCGGCCTTGCCCGCGCTTTCGCCACCGACGCCGAGATCCTGCTGATGGACGAGCCGTTCTCCGCGCTCGACCCACTGATTCGCCGCAAGCTCCAGGATGAGTTGCTGGCGCTTCAGGAGCGGCTGCGCAAGACCATCCTGTTCGTCAGCCACGACCTCGACGAGGCGCTGAAGATCGGCGACCGGATCTCGATCCTCGAGGGAGGGCGCATCGTGCAAACCGGTACCCCGCGGCAGATCGTCGAAACGCCGGCCGACGACTATGTCGCCGAATTCGTCCGTCACGTCAATCCGCGCACGATCCTCAAGGACGGCTCGACGCCCGCACTTTCGTGAGACGATCCCAACGCCTCGATTTGGCGCCCCTGGACGCCAAGACCGCCACGGCGTAGTGTCAGTGAAGTTGCCGCAGGAACATTCCGTGCAAGCCCCCCCCTCCCCGTTCAGCCACTTCGGCTTCCTCACGCTGCGGCGGTTCTCCATGATCGCCTTCACCAACGCGGTCGAGCCGCTGCGCATGGCCAATTACCTCGCGGGGCGCGAGCTGTACCGCTGGTCGGTGTACTCCCTCGACGGTGAGCCGGTCCCGGCGAGCAATGGCCTGGCGGTCTCCCCCACGCGCCGGCTCGATGAGACGGCGCTGCCGGACATCCTGTTCGTGTGCGCGGGAGTCGAAGTCGCGCGCTCGGTCGATGATGAGCTGCTGCGGCTGCTGCGTCGCCTGGCGCAGCGGCGCATGCCCCTCGGGGGCCTGTGCACCGGCGCCTACGCGCTCGCCAAAGCGGGGCTGCTCGAGGGCTACCGGTGCGCCATCCACTGGGAGAACCTCTGGGCGCTGCGCGAGACTTTCCCGCGCGTCGTGTTCACGCCGGAGCTGTTCGCGATCGACCGGGACCGCTACACGTGCACCGGCGGAGTAGCCCCCCTCGACCTCGTGCTCAACCTGATCACTCCTCGCGTCGGCCGGACGATGGCGGCCGGCATCTCGGAGGAATTCATCGTCGCGCGCATCCGCGACAGCAAGGATCGACAACACATCCCGCTTGCGGCCCGCCTGGGCGGCGCCCATCCCTCGATTGCCCAGGCCGCGCAGCTGATGGAGGCCAATATCGAGGAGCCGTTGTCCCTCGAGGAGCTCGCGCAGCTCGCCGAGGTGTCACAACGCCAGCTGCAGCGCCTCTTTCGCCGCAACCTCGGCCTCACCCCCGCTCAGTACTACGCGACGGTGCGGCTGCGCCACGCTCGCGAGCTTCTGCAGCAGACCGCCATGCCGGTCATGGATATCACGGTGGCTTGCGGGTTTCGCTCACCCTGCCATTTCAGCCGCTCGTACCGTGCTCTGTTCGGCCATCCTCCCAGCCGCGAGCGGCGGCCGCCACCGGTCGAGCCTACGCCCAAGCTGGCCGTAACCGCTGCGGAAAAGATCGCTTCCTAAATATTCAATCAATAAGCGTCAAGGTACTGACGCACGATTGAGATTCTCTCATCTTATTGTTTTATAAATATATTCCAGAAATATGCACCGGGGTATTGCATCTCAAGAATCCTTTGTGGATTATACCTACACGTGCAGCCCAAGCACTTTGAGTGACCGTTCAATGCTTCAGTCATGCGGACCTCGTAAGGCTTCACCTGGGGCAGTGCACCCCTCGCTGCGCGTCGGCATCATTCTCGCCGAGCATTTCACGCTGTCGGCCTTCGCGGTATTCGTCGACCATCTGCGTCTCGCCGCCGATGAGGGAGACAGAAGCCGCCCCATGCGGGTGCAGTGGTCCATCATGTCGGCCCGCCACGAGCCGATCAGCGCCAGCTGCGGAGTCGCGCTGCAACCGACGTCCGCCTTGCTGTCGCCCGACGCACTGGATTACGTGGTCGTGGTCGGCGGCATCCTGCACGCGGGCCCCCAGGTCGATGATTTCACGTTGCGCTACCTGCGCGAGGCCGGCGCCAGTCGCACTCCGATCATCGGCATCTGCACCGGCAGCTTCGTGCTGAGCCGCGCGGGCCTCATGAAGGGCCGCCGGTCCTGCGTCAGCTGGTACCACTATCAGGATTTTCGCGAGGCCTTTCCCGATCACGAGGTCGTCGCCGACAGGCTGTTCCTCGCCGATGGGCCGCGCATCACCTGCGCCGGCGGGGCGGGCGCGGCGGCGCTTGCCTCGCATCTGATCGAGCGGCACCTGGGCCGGGCGACCGCCTACAAGGCCAGCCAGGTGCTGCTGTTTGACGGGCCGCGCCAGGGCACCGATGCGCAACCGCACCCGCCGATGTCCGAAAGCGTCAGCGAGCCGCGCGTGCGCCGCGCACTGCTGCTCATGGAGCAGAATCTCACACGGCCGATCGCCGTCGCCGCAATTTCCGAGGAGCTCGGGGTCTCTGTGAGGCAGCTCGAGCGGCTCTGCCGTGAGCACCTGGGACTCGGGCCGGCCTCGCTCTATCGCCAGCTGCGCATGCGCTATGCCAACTGGCTGATCGAGAACACCGACCGCTCCGTGACGGAAATCGCCATCGAAGCCGGATTCGCCGACTGTGCGCACTTCTCGCGTCAGTTCAAGGACGTATACGGCTTCTCTCCGTCCCGCCACCGGGTGCAACCGCACCAGGCAGGCACCGCCGATGTGGCGCATGCACGGGTATTCGAATAACGCCGACACACTCCGGCTTTGCAATCCAACTTCCGCATCCCGCCGGCGCCGATCAGGCGCGGGAGGCTCGTCCGTGCCCGCTCGCGCCACCCGCCGCGCACTCGATTCAACATCCATTTCCGACAATTTCCACCGCAGCGCGCACAAAGGCGGTTACGTAACACCCGCCTGACGCATCCGTTCAATCCCGCACCGGGCGGGTCGGCTGTAATGCCGCTGCAATCGTGATTGCTTTGCAGACGTCACT
>JAJZLX010000717.1:0-903 GCA_021850555.1 Pseudomonadota bacterium
GAGATCGTCACCGGTCACGGCCGTGAGCACCGCCTGCATCTCCCGCTCGACGGCCACCTCCTGAGTACGTTCCTTCCATTCCATGACCGTTCCGATCCGCTCGCCGTTGTGGTCGAGCACCGGGTTGGTGGTGACCCGGAAGTCCAGTCCGCCGAAGCTGCGTTCCTCGATGCGCTCGCTGCGCAGCGCATCGAGCGCCCGGCGCTCCTCGGCGGGGGAACTCGCCAGCGAGTCCATGCTCGCGCCGCGCAGGAGCGCGGCGTCGAAACCGGGGAGTACGGCGCGGAACGCGTCGGCGTGGCCGGCGAAGCCGGACTGCGCCGCTTCGTTCAGATAGATGATCCTGTGTTCGGCGTCGGCGAGCAGTACGCCCGTGGAAGTCTTATCGAGAGCCTGGCGGATGCGGGAGTTCTCCGCGGCGATCACCCGTTCGTTCTCGAGCTGCGCGCGTAGCTGCGACTGCATGGCCTGCAGAGCCTGCAGTACCTGACCGAGCTCGTCGCCGCGGCGCGCGTCGATATCGCTGTCGTAGTGGCCGGCGGCGATGCGCTCGAATACCGCGACCACGCGCCGCAGAGGGCTGGTCAGGGAATACTCCGTCGTCCAGGTGAGGGCGTGGATCAGCGCTATGGCGAGCAGCACGAGCGCGAGGTCGACGTCGCGCGCGGTGCGCAGAGCGGCGATATGGCTGCGCAGAGCGTGCGCCGCGGCGGCGCCGCTCGCATCGAGCAGTCTTGTCAGGGCGCGCCGCTCGCCCGTTCCGTCGGCGTAGAGCGCCGCGGTCGGGACCTTCAGACTCTTGGCGTCGATGATCTGGCCGGCCACGCTCCGATAGAACCGGTCGGCGGCGGCGGTGGCGGCGCGCAGGGCGCCGGTCAACGGACCGCGCGCACGCGCGGGCAC
>JAJZLX010000717.1:913-3270 GCA_021850555.1 Pseudomonadota bacterium
ATCGCGCTGAAATCGGCCAGCAGCCTGCCGCGCGCGATCGCGATGCCGGTGCGGTCGCCGCCGCCGAGGTAGCCCTTGGCGGCGGCATCGACCGCGTATCGGCGCAGGTCGGCCTCGGCGCTGATTGCCGCCGGTACGTACTCGGAGAGGATCTCGATGAGGCTGCGAGTCTCCTGATTCGGGTCGGAGGCGACGCGCGAGCCGGTCGCGACCGCATGAACGAGGCGCTCGAGACGGGCGAGCAGCCTTTGGCGCACGGCGGCAACCCGCGCCGGCGAGGTCTGCGGGCCGGCGGCGGCCAGCGCGCGCCAGTGGGCGGCCGCGGCCCGAAAGTCCTGGCGCACGCCAAAGCGTTCGCCGAGCCGGGTATCGACCCGGTCCAGGCGTGCGAGCGCCGCGTCGGCGCGCTCGGCGGCCTCGCGCACGGCCGGAGCGCTTGCGGCGTCGCCGCTGGCGAGTTCGTAGGCGCGCTGCTCATCAATGGCCACGTCGGCATACAGGCTGCCGAGGGCACGCAGATAGGCGCTGCCGGCGAGTTCGGCGCGCGCCTGGCGCAGGGCGTGTCCCGAGGAGCGCAGATAGAAGAAACCGACCAGGGTGGCCGGCAGACTCATCGCCGCCACTAACAGGGCGAGTTTCTGCCAGAGTCGCAGTCTGTCGAGGCTGAGAAGCTGCATCAGGTCATGCTCCGACGGCCGCCGCGATCACCGTTCGCGTCGTCTCCATCGCCAGCTGAATCTGCTGTGCCAGATGAGGCTCGGCGCCGGCGGCGGGCGGCAGCGCCGCGAATGCGAGCAGCGAGCGCGAGGACAGGGGCAAATCATTCACACCGGGCATGACGGACTCCGTTCATGCCGCGCCGGCGGCCGCGGTGAGGCCATCGACCGGTGCGCCGGATTGCGCGGGCGCGCAGCCCGATACGCCGATCCCGGCCGGCGGCCCGCCGGAGGCGTCGGTCACGCCCGAGTGATCGGCGTCGTGCGCCTCGCTCACGGCACCGGCCACTCCCGCCAGATCACGGCCGATCAAGCGGTCGATGTCGAGCAGTACGACCATGCGCTCGGCGATCGAGGCGAGTCCGAGGATGTAATCGGTAGCCCCGCGCGCGCCGAGCTCGGGGGCCGGCCTGATTTCGGCGATGTCGAGGTCGACCACGTCGGAAACCCCGTCGACCACCACGCCGATGTCGCGGCGGCCGGTCGGAGTGATCACCGACATCACGATGATGACCGTGATCGTGGTGTACTCGGCGCGCTCGAGCGCGAAGCGCATGCGCAGATCGACGATCGGCACGATCGAGCCGCGCAGGTTGAGCACTCCGAGCACGTGCGCGGGGGCGTGCGGGATCCTGGTGACCGCGGACCAGCCGCGAATCTCCTGCACGCGCAGGATGTCGACACCGTAAGTCTGCCCGCCGAGCACGAAGGTCAGTATCTGGCGTGACTCGCCGCTCGCGGCCGTCCCGGAATCGCTGCTCATGCTTGTGGGCATTGTGGTGGCTCCCCGCGCGCGCGGCTCAGGCTGCCGCGCGCATCGAGGCGATGCGGATCAGGCCGGGAACATCGAGGATCAACGCCACGGAACCGTCCCCGAGGATGGTGGCGCCGGATACCCCGTCGATGTGCCCGTAATTGGCTTGCAGTGACTTGATGACGACCTGTTGCTGCCCGAGCAGATCGTCGACGAACAATCCGATGCGCCGGCCATCGCCCTCCGCGACCACGACCAGGCCCTCGTGCAGCACGCGCGTGCGCGGCTCGACGCCGAACAGGGCGTGCATGCGGATGATCGGCAGGTAATCGCCGCGGAAGGAGAACACCTCGCCCTGGCCGCTCAGGCGGCTGACCTGCGTATGCTTCAGCTGCAACGATTCGACGATGGAGATCAGCGGCACGATGTAGGTTTCCGTGCCCACCGCCACCGACTGGCCATCGACGATGGCGAGCGTCAGAGGCAGCGTGATGGTGAAGCGCGCGCCGCGACCGGCCTCGCTTTCGACCTCGATCTTTCCGCCGAGCTCCTTGACGTTGCGCCGCACCACGTCCATGCCGACGCCCCGGCCGGACAGGTCGGTGGTCTTTTCCACCGTGGAGAATCCGGGCAGGAAGATGAGTTCGTAGATCTGCGGATCGGACAGCGCATCGTTCGGGCCCACCAGGCCGCGGTCGCGCGCCTTGGCGAGTATCCGCGTCTTGTCGAGACCGCCGCCGTCGTCGCTGACCTGCACGGCGATGTTGCCGCCGCGATGGCTGGCGTCGAGGTGCACGGTGCCCGCGGCGCTCTTGCCGGCGGCGAGGCGCTTTTCCGGCGGCTCGATGCCGTGGTCGATGCAGTTGCGCACCAGATGCACGAGCGGG
>JAJZLX010000367.1 GCA_021850555.1 Pseudomonadota bacterium
CGTGCGTGTGGTGAGCGGCACGGTGTTCGATGTGGCCGTGGACATCCGCCGCGCCTCTGCCACGTTCGGCCGCTGGGTCGGCGTCGAGCTCTCGGCCGAGAACCACCACATGCTGTGGGTGCCGCCGGGCTTCGCGCACGGCTACCTGGTGCTCAGCGACTCGGCCGACTTTCTCTACAAGGCAACCGACTACTGGGCGCCCGAGCACGAGCGGGCCATCCGCTGGGACGATCCCGAGATCGGTGTCCGATGGCCTCTGCCCCCCGGGGTACTGCCCGGGCTTTCGCCCAAGGATGCCGCGGCGCCGGCTTTGCGCGATGCGGAGGTCTACGCTTGAGGGCCCTGATCACGGGCGCCGCGGGACAAGTGGGGCGGATGCTGCTCGAGACTTGTCCTCAGGATGTCGAGGCCATCGCCTGCACGCACGTTGACCTCGATGTCACGGATGCGAGCGCCGTGCGCGCGCGCCTTGTGCGCGAGCGTCCGGCTCTGATCGTGAACGCCGCCGCCTACACGGCGGTGGACAAAGCCGAATCCGAGCCCGAAGCCGCCCATGCGATCAACGCCGAGGGCCCCCGGCACCTCGCCGCCGCGGCAAGCGAGGTCGGCGCGCGGCTGATCCACTTGTCCACCGACTTCGTGTTCGACGGCAAATCCTCAACGCCGTACCGTCCCGATGCGCCGACGAATCCCCTGGGTGTCTACGGCAAGACCAAGCGGGACGGGGAGGCGGCCGTGCGCGAGATCCTGGCGGACCGCGCCGTCCTCCTCAGGACGGCCTGGGTCTACGGCGCACAAGGGGCCAACTTCATGCACACCATGCTGCGCCTGATGCGCACGCGCGGCGAGGTCAGGGTGGTGGCGGACCAGGTCGGCACGCCGAGCGCCGCGCGCCCTCTGGCGCAGGTCCTGTGGCAGATCGCCGCCCGCCCTGAGATCCACGGCATCCATCACTGGACCGACGCGGGGGTGGCGAGCTGGTACGACTTCGCGGTGGCGATCGCTGAGGAGGGAGCGGCGCTCGGGCTCGTCTCCCCTTCCGTCTCCGTCACGCCGATTGCGACGGAGGAGTACCCGACACCCGCCCGGCGTCCCGCCTACAGCGTTCTCGACAAGCGCTCGCTCGCGTCGCTGGGCCTTGCGCCGCGGCACTGGCGGGTGCGCCTGCGCGAAGTGATGAAGGAGCTGGCCCATGCCTAGGCTGCTGGTCAGCGGCGGCGCCGGGTTCATCGGCGCCAACTTCGTGCATCACTGGCTGCAGCACCACGCGGGCGATCGCCTGGTGGTGCTCGATGCGCTCACCTATGCGGGAAACCTCGCCAGCCTGGAGCCTGTCAAGGAGCGGGCGCAGCTGCGCTTCGTGCGCGGGGATATCCGCGACACGGCGCTCGTGGAGGGCCTGCTGCGCGAGGAAGGCATCGACACCATCGTGCATTTCGCGGCAGAGTCGCACGTTGATCGCTCGATTCACGGGCCGGACGCCTTCATCGAGACCAATGTCCAGGGGACTCACTCGATGCTCAAGGCCGCCCGCAAGGTGTGGCTGGAGGAGCGGGCCGCGCCCACGCACCGCTTTCACCACGTCTCGACCGACGAGGTGTATGGATCGCTGGGTCCCGAGGATCCGGCCTTTCACGAAAGAACGCCCTATGCGCCCAATTCGCCGTATTCGGCCAGCAAGGCGGCCTCGGACCACCTGGTGCGCGCCTATCACCACACGTACGGCCTCTCGGCCACCACCAGCAACTGCTCGAACAATTACGGACCGTTCCACTTTCCCGAGAAGCTGATCCCGCTCACGATCGTGAACCTGCTGCACGGCAGGCCGCTGCCGATCTATGGCGATGGGCGCAATGTACGTGACTGGCTGCACGTGTCGGATCACTGCCGGGGGCTCGAGCTGATTCTCGAGAAAGGCCGGCCCGGGGAGGTCTACAACATCGGCGGCGGGGTGGAGAGCGAGAACCTGAGGCTGGTCGAGACGCTGTGCCAGGTCGCGGATACCGCTTTCCGGGAGCGCAAGGATCTCGCCTCACGCTTCCCGGACTGTCCGGCCGCGCGCGGGCAGAGCGCCTCGAGCCTCATCCGCTTCGTGACGGATCGCCCCGGCCACGACCGCCGCTACGCCATCGACTGCGGCAAGATCGGGCGCGAGCTGGGATACCGGGCGCAAGTGACCCTGGAGGCGGGTCTGCGTGACACCTTCGACTGGTACCTCGCCAACGAGTGGTGGTGGCGCGCCGTCATGGACGGCAGTTATCAGCGGTGGATCGATACGCACTATCGATAGGGCGGATGGCTCGATGCCCGCCATGTAAGGACCGCATTGGGGATCGCGCCCCACGAGCGTGGCGCCTGCCGACAATGACGTCAGGATGAGCGCCGGCCCTCCCTTGCCGCACGTTCCAACTTTCGATCGAACTCGGCATCCGTGGCATCGGGCGGCCCTTGGGCCCTGGCGGCTGTCTCGGCGTGCCGGCCAAAGGACTTCGCTTCGATGGCGTCGGGCTTGCGCTGGAATTTCGCAACTTTGACAGCCCGCCTCTGACGCATGGCCCAATGCGCCTTGGCCCCAAAATTTTCTGCGTGCGGGGCGGATCGGGATTCTCATACGTGGAGCAACCGCGGGACAAAAGAACGCGTGGGAAGACGCATATTTTGCGCGCGCATTCGCGTAGTAATATCACTCGATGGCCGAGACCTCCGATCTCTACATCAATGCCCGGCGCCACTTCGCGGTTCAGATAGTTGACTCGCCCGATGCGCCGGCGTTGTCGGCCGCGGCTGCTTCCCGGATCGAGCGGGCCTTCACGCAGGGGCAGGGCGCGGGGCTGGTACACCTTGCGACCACCGAGGTCACGACCGCTCTGACGCCGGGATTGACGTTCGCCCGCGATTTCGCGCAGCGCTACGTGACACGGCTCTGCCATCTCGGCGATGCGCGGCCTGATTCGCCCGGTGTTCTGGTCGATCTGCCGTCGGCGGAGGAGCTGGAGGCCCTGAGGCTCGCAGCCCCGCCCATCAAGGGCCTGGAGTATCTCGATGCGGCCATGCTCAGCATGGCCTGGCGGGACATCGAGGACTGGCTGCGCGAGGAGGCGGGCGTCGCCGGCGAGAGCCTGCGCGCCTATCTGCATGGGCGTAATCCGCTCTGGCGGCTCGTCGGCCGGGTCACGTTCCATCTGGCCGAAAACCCGCGCGATGAGGCGCTTCCGTTCGCATTTCTGGTCACCTACTCCGGCAGCGTCTCGGAGCACGGCGTGGCGCGG
>JAJZLX010000675.1 GCA_021850555.1 Pseudomonadota bacterium
TACCTGCGGCAAGCCCTATGGGTTTTATCCGCAGGACAACTGCGGCACGACCTACTTCTCCATCGAGTTCAAGGGCGTCAACGCCCAGGGGTTCGGGGATTTCGGGGACGGCTTCTCGCCGGCGAACACCGCCTCCTCCCCCGGCGTGACGCTCCCCGGCTGCTCGGTGGCGGATGATTTCTCGCACGCGCTCGGGGATCCGAACGAGGCCGTGTTGAGCGCCGCGCTTGGCTATATGGCCGATCCCTCGAGCAGCTCGTGTCCGGCGCCGAGCGGGCTCGGCTCCCCGGCGCTCGCGGCCAAGCGCATGCGCGGCCCGCGCATCCGAGTGCGCTCGGCCCCGCGAGACATGCTGATCCTGCGCAGGTGAGGGGGCGCCGGTGGTCTTTTCGGAGAAGCCCGGCGCGCCTCGGGGCGATGGGCGAGTGTTCTATAATGGACCTCAGTTGAGTTCCGAAGGCTTGCATTGCCGCCCCCGCGGCCCCAGATCGGCCGCAGTGCCTGGATGAGCCCGGCCCGAGGCCGGGGGACCGAACCTCAAGGACCCCGAGCGGGTCCGCCACCGAGAATCCTATGCTGAAGCGACTGACCCTTCCCCTGGGCCTTGCCCTCGTGATGCTCGCCGGGACAGCCCTGGCCGCCGATCCCAACGCCCATCAGATCTACCTGGCGCTCAAAGGCGGCAATGTCGCCGAAGCCCAGCAGATGATCCGACAGGTGCTGCGCGATCACCCCGGGAGCGCCAAGGCGCACTTCGTGGCGGCCGAGGTCGACGCCCGCGCCAGCAACTTCGGCCTCGCGCGCCAGGAGCTCGCCAAGGCCGAGTCGATTGCGCCGGGCTTGCCGTTTGCGAGCGCCTACGCGGTGCGCGAGCTGCGCCGGCAGCTCGGGGAGGCCCCGGGCGCCGGGCTCGCACGCCTGCCTTCGGCCCGCCGCCATGGCTCGAATCTCGGCTGGGCGCTGCTGCTGATCGGCGGGGTCATCGTCGTGTGGATGATCGTGCGCCGGCGCATGGCGGCGGCGAGCTACAACGCCTACCCGGGGCAGTTTCCCGGCGGCATGCCCCCGGGCGGACCGGCTGGGCCGATGGGGCCCGGCGGCTTTCCGCCGGGCTACGGCCCCGGGGGCGGCTCTGGAATCCTCGGGGGGCTCGGCACGGGCCTTGCCATGGGCGCCGGCATGGCCGCCGGGGAGGAGCTGGTCGATCACATGCTCGGGGGCAACTCGGGCGGCGGGATGATCCCCGATGCCAACGCCGGCCAGGCGATCGATCCTCAGGTCAACGCGGACATGGGCGGCAACGACTTCGGCATGTCCGACCCGGGCTCCTGGGACGATGGGGGCGGGGGTGCGGGCGATGACGGCGGGGGCTGGAACTGATTGCTGCGTTGCCGACCGCGGGAGCCTAGGGGCTCTCGGGGGCTGAGGCTTCTGCCGCAACCGGGCCGACCCAGCGGCGCAGCAGCGGCCCGAGCGTGGTGGCCTGCACCAGGATGCTGAAGACCGCGATGAGGTAGGTGGCGGTCACGATCAGCTCCTGGGCCGGTCCGGCGGGCAGTGACAACGCGAGCGCGATGGACAGCGCCCCGCGCAGCCCCGCCCAGGTCATGAGCTTCACGAAGTGCGGCTCGAACTCCTGAAAGGGACGCATCAGACTGGTCGGTATCCCGACACTGACATAGCGCGCCGCCAGCACGAGCGGCAGTGCCGCCGCCGCGGGCAGCAGGTACTCGCGCACCGCGCCGGCGAGCGCCGTCAGCTCGAGGCCCACCAGCGCGAACACCAGCAGGTTCAACAGGTCATCGGTCAGCTCCCAGAAGACAAACAGCCGCTCGCGGGTGGGCGAGGGCGCGGCGAACTTGCGGCTGTCGTTGCCGACCATCAGTCCCATCACGACCGTGGCGATGGGCGCCGAGACCGCGAGCCCCTGGGCCGCGGCGTACCCGGAGGTGGCCATCGCGAGGGTGATCAGGATCTCCACCGTCGGGCTGTCCACGGTGCGCAGCAGCAGCATCCCGGCGAACCCCACCGCCAGGCCGAAGCCGATCCCGCCGAACACCTGCCGGCCGAAGAGCACCGCGACGTGCTGGACGCTGGGCTCGCTCATGCCGGTCAGCCCGAGCAGCACGACGAACACCACCACGCCGGTGCCGTCGTTGAACAGCGCCTCGCCGGTGATCTTGGTGAGCAGGGACTGCGGGATGCGGGCTTTCCTCAGCAGCCCGAGGACCGCGATCGGATCGGTGGGAGAGATGAGCGCCCCGAACAGCAGGCAATCGAGCAGCGGCAACCGTGTCCCCAAGAGGCGCGTCACGTAGAAGAACGTCCACCCAATCACAGCGGTCGAGATGACCACGCCCAGGGTGGCGAGCAGCAGCACGACCCAGCGGGCGCGCGCCAGACCTACGAAATCGACGTGCAGGCTCCCGGCGAACAACAGGAGACCGAGCAGACCGTGGAACACGAGCGCGGGGAAGTTGACCGCTTTCGCCACCTGCACGCCCCAGGCCGTCACCTGCGGGACGAACGGACCCACCGCCACGGTGACCGCCGAGATGAGCAGCGCCACGCCCGTGATGCCGATCGATTCGGGCAGGCGCACGAGCTTGTGGGTCGCGTAGCTGCTCAGGGCGACCACGGCAATCACCGCCGAGACCAGGGTAAAGATAGGCATGCCACGTCCTTAAGCACAGGCGCGGACTTCAGATTATGGCATGACCTGAGTACACTCCCGGGCACGACCGCCGTGCAATCGGGGAGCGAGCTTGGTCGATGAGCGCCGCAGGCAGCTGCTGGGCCAGTTTCTCGGCCACCGGGTGGCATTGCGCCGGTATCTGAGAAAATTCACCTCCGGCGCCGAAGACATCGATGATCTGGTGCAGGAAGCGTATGTGCGCGTGTGCGCCATGCCGCAAGGGCAGGAGGTCGAATCCCCGCGCGCGCTGATCTTTCGCATTGCGCGCAACCTCGCGGTGGACCGCGCCCGTCAGACGAGCGCCCACGCCACCGATCCGGTGGCGGACTTCGAGCCCCTGGACGTCTCATCCCCTGAGGCAGGTCCGGACGAGCAGGCCGATACGCGCCGCCGTTTCGAGTCCTTCTGTGCCGCGGTGGACGAGCTGCCGCCGATCTGCCGGCGGGTGTTCGTGCTGCGCAAGGTCTACCAGCTCTCGCACGAGGAGATCGCCGAAGTGCTCGGCATGTCGCACAGCACCATCGAGAAGCACGTGACCAAGGGGCTCGTGCGCTGCCGGGACCGGCTGCGAGAGCTGGGACTGCTCGATGAGCCGGACCTCGAGGCGCCGCTGCGCAAGCGCTCGGACGGAGAGAGTCCGTGAACAGGGTGGTGAGGCTCAAGCCGCAAGCCGAGATCGACGAGGAGGCGGCCGCCTGGACCTGGCGGCTCGATCGCGGGGAGCTCACTGCCGAGGAGCGCTCACGGCTGACGGATTGGCTGCGCCAGGACGCCCGTCACCGCCGCGCCTTCGGGGAGCTCAATCGGACCTGGCGCTCGCTCGATCGGCTCTCGCAGGTGAAGCGCGAGGAGAAGATCGCCGCCCTGGCGCGCGCCACGCGCCGCGGGAGCCCCCGCCGGCACGCCTCGATGCGCTGGGCCGCCGCGGCGGCGCTCGCACTGGCGCTGATCGGCTCGGCCTGGTGGCTGGCCCGGATGGCCGGCACTCAGGAATACTCCACCGCCGTGGGACAGGAGCGCACCGTGAGGCTCGCCGACGGCTCGGTGGCGGTCCTCAACACCAACACGCGGATCGAGGTCCGCTTCAGCGGCGCCCGCCGCGACATCTACCTGCTGCGGGGCGAGGCGCATTTCCACGACACGCCGGATCCGGCCAGACCGTTCTTCGTCCACGCCGGTGAGGCGGTGGTCCAGGCGATAGGCACCCGCTTCGAGGTGAGGCTGCATGCCGACCGGCGCATCGATGTGCTGGTCGATGAGGGGCGGGTCGAGGTGCGCACCGGGAGCGGTCCCGCACAGGGCTTCGGCCCGTTCCCGCTCGCGCTCGGCCCGCAGCGGGTCCGCGCGCTCAGCGCCGGTGAGCGATTGTCGATCGACGGCGAGCGCATGAAGGTTGTGTCGGTGAGCCCCCGGCGCATCGCCGACGATCTCGCCTGGCGCCGCGGAGCGCTGGTGTTTGACGATGAGCCGCTCGCGCGGGCCGCAGCCAAGGTCGCTCGCTACACCCGCGAGCGCATCCTGCTCGAGGGGCGGGCGGTCGGGCGGCTGCGCATCAGCGGCCGGTTCAGGACGAACGATGTCCCCGGATTCTTCAAGGCCCTCGCCACTGCACTGCCCGTTCGGGTCATTCACCGCCCGCCGAACCGCATCCTCCTTAAGCTCCGCTAGCCCGCGCCACGGCAAGGCGCGCCGCACGAACGATTCCGTTGCGTTCGAGCAACGAATGGGGCTTGTGCGTATTTCCGGAAATTCCAGGCTCTGGCACAAGTTCTGCGCAGGGAGTGGCGGATTTTTCCCCTTCGTTCGTCGTCATGGCTAGGGCCCTGCCGACCCATTCGGCGGGACTTGCGGACACGGCATCGAGGGCCCGAACGGGCAGGGCCGCGCACCGTGCGAGGGGAGCAGTGCAAAGACCGAGGCGGGCCGGCGTCGCCGGAGCGCTTATTCCTGAAACACCTTGGGAGTCATGATCATGATGCGCAGAAACTACCTGGTGGCCCTGGCGGTGGCGGCGAGCCTCGGATCGGGTGTCGCCACAGTCACGTATGCCGCCCAACCGAGCGCGGCCCCGACCGGTGAGCTCGCCGAGGTCATCGTCACCGCGACCAAGCGCAAGACGCTCGCGCAGGATACGCCGATCAGCATGACGGTACTCACCGCGGCCGACATCGCCAATCGCGGCCTGACGGACTTCAACACCCTGGCGCAAGGCGTTCCGGGACTTGCGATGCGCACCTCCGGCCCCAATGAGACCGAATACGAGATGCGCGGCTTGAATTCCTCCGGCGGCAACACCTCGATGGTCGGGGTGTACTTCGATGACATCGCCCTCTCGGCTCCCGCCTCGGAGCAGCTCGGCAAGGTGATCATCGACCCGAATCTCTACGATCTGCAGCGCGTGGAGGTTCTGCACGGCCCGCAGGGGACGCTGTACGGCTCGAGCTCCATGGGCGGCACGGTCCGGCTCATTCCCGCCATGCCGCAGCTCGGGACTTTCGATGCCACCGGGGAGACGATCGTCTCCGACACCGGCTCCGGCGGCAGCATAAACTTCGCGCAAAACGGCATGGTGAACCTGCCGCTCGGCTCGACGGTCGCCCTGAGGCTGGTCGGTTCCGCCTCCTCGACCAGCGGCTGGCTCAACCGCTACGTTCTCGCCGACAACTCCGTGCAGTCGGACACCTGCTCGAGCACCCCGTGTTACCGGCCCAGCAATTTCTACACGGCGCCGATCATCTCGACCACCACGGGCGTGAACTCCTCGACGGATGACTCGTTCCGCGCGATCCTGCTCTACAAGCCCAACGACCGGCTCACGATCATACCGATGATCATGTGGCAGAAGGGCACGGCCAACGCACCGAACGCGGTCGACGTCAACGGGTCCCCGACCAACCCGACCATGCCGAGTCCGAAGGGCCATTACGAGATCTACCAGACCTCCGAGCCACAATGGGATCGATTCACGCTGGGGAGCTTCAAGGTCGAATACGCGGTCACGCCGGACATCGGCCTCACCTCGATCACCGGCTTGTGGACCAACCACTCCCTGTTCTCGCAGGACGGCACCGAGGAGAATGAGAGCTCCTCGGGTCTCGGGTCGGCCACGCAGGCCTTTCCCTACAACGTCAACCCGTCCGATCCCGCCTACCCCTACCCGTCCCCGAGCAATGACGGCTTCGGCGGCAACGGTCTCGGCCCGACGGGCCCGGGCCCTTTCGGCCCCGGGGTCGAGGAGCGCGATTACACCAGGCAGATCAGCGAGGAGTTCCGCCTCGCCTCAACGGGCCGGGGACCTGTGCAGTGGCTCGCGGGATACTACTACCAGGACCTGCAGTCCGAATGGGACATGTGGTCGGTCATGCCGCAGGCGGGCGCCCTCGCCAATATTTACGTCGACTACCAGCCGCAGACCATCCTGCAGAACGCCTTCTTCGGCAACATCTCCTGGGAATTCGTGCACGGACTCACCGCCTCGGTGGGAGTGCGCTGGTATCACTACTCCTATGCCCAGAGGAACACCGAGTGGGGTGATTTCACCCCGTACGGCTTCGAGAATCTGCTGAGCGGCTCCCCGACGGTGGCCGGAAACACCAAGGCCTTGGTCACCAGCGCGGGGGGCAGCGCGAGTGGAACCAACCCGCGCTTCAACCTCACCTGGCAGATCGACGCCGATCACATGGTGTACCTCACGATCGCCAAGGGCTTTCGCCTGGGCGGCACGGACCAGCCCTTCGTCGGCTACAACCACCCGGTGACGAGCGCGGACTGCGCTGCGCCCTCGTCGCTGGTGGTGATTCAGCAGTGCGGCCTGCAGGCGAAGCTTTCCGCCACGCCCACCCAGCCTGGCACCACCTACACCTCGCTCGCGAACTTCCCCAATGTCAACTCGCAGGGCGTGCCGCAGTTCAGGTCTGACTCGGTGTGGGACTACGAGATCGGAACCAAGAACGAGTTCTTTCACAATCGCGCCATGTTCAACATGACGTGGTATTTCGAGCGCTGGATGGATCCGCAGATCGCGACGAACATCGCCGGCTTCGGCTTCACCGTGAACGGCGGCAACGCCAACATCTACGGCATGGAGACTTCGTTCCGCGCGGATCTCGGCCATGGGTTCGATTTCGCGACGGACTGGGGGTACACGCACAGCAAGTTCCTGACCAACAGCGCCATCGACGGCATACCCGCCGGCTACTCCGTGCCGGACACGCCCAAGGTCACCGGCTCGGTGTCGATCAATTACCATCACTACTTGACCGACGAGATGACGTTCATCGGCAACGCCACCTACAGCTATGTCGGATCCCGGTACGACCTGCCTTACGGCGTCACGGTATATCTCAACAACATCAGCCAGACCCAGATCAATCTGCCATCCTACGGGATATTGAATCTGCGCGCCGGCGTTCGCACGGCGAAATGGACCGCGGCGCTGTTCGTCGACAACGCGACGGACAAGCAAACGCTGCTCGATCCGCTGCCGCAGATCAACATCGCAATTCCGCAGTACACGCGCTACATCGTGAATCAGCCGATCACCTACGGCATGGACGTGAGCTACAGCTTCGGCAGGTAATCGCGGGGCGCGGGGCGCGGCGAGCGCCGGCAGGGGGCCGATGCCTTCTCGGGGGCAGGCATCGTGCCGCCCCCTGCGCTGCCCGCATGCGCACCGCCAGGCCGAAACGGTCACAGGGGGGCGAGGCGACCCACGCGGGGGGGGCGCCGAGGCATGAAAGCCGGGCGCGCACGGGCCGCCCGCGGCTCATTCATCACAGGCCGCTTGTCAACGGTGTGGCGGGAGCCGCATCATGGTTGCGCCGATGCAGGGAGCATGATTCAGCCGGGAGGGGGGAGGCGCCTGGCGTCGTGGTTGCTGCTTGCAACTGATCTATCAAAGAATATCCAATACTTACAAGCGACTCTTCGAGGTGCCGTGCGCCATCAGTCCGCCTCGTTCCGCTGAGGTCCGGCCGAATCGAGGGCCGGCGCAGCGCTTGGGCCGGCCCCGCGGACGTATCCGCGGCCTCTGGCTGTTGGCGGTGATCGGATGGTTTACCTCGCGGGCGCAGGCGGCGCAGCCTCTGCACCGCTTCGATATTCCCCCCAGGCCGCTCGCCGCGGCGCTGACCGCATTCGCGCGACAGGCCGATGTCACGTTGCTCTCCTCGGCGAGCGCGGTGAGGGGCCTGCGCGCGAGTGGCCTTCAGGGGTATTTCACGGTCACCCAGGCGCTGCGACGTCTGCTTCGAGGGACGGACCTTTCTTTCCGCCTGGTGAGCGACTCCGCCATCGCCATCGTCCCCCGTGAGCGCGCCCCGTCCTCCGGGCGCCCCCCGGGCGCAAGGAGCATGCGGACCGAGACGCCCTCCCTGGGGCGCCTCGCGCGTGTGCCCAAGCGTGCGCGGGGCGCGCCTCGCCGGTGGGGGAGGCTGCGCCCTCGGAGCGAGCGCCTGGCCCAGATCATCGTCACCGCGACCAAGCGTGCAACCACCGTGCAGAGCACGGCGGCGAGCATCACGGCGATCACTGCCTCGGAAATGGCCAGGCGGGGATTTACGGACTTCGATTCGCTCGCTCAGTCGATCGCAGGGCTCGCCATGCGCACCGCCGGCCCCGGACAGACCGAGTTCGAGATGCGCGGCCTCAACTCCTCGGGCGGCAACACCTCCATGGTGGGGCTGTACCTGGGGGAGATTCCGCTGTCCGCGCCGGCCTCAGCACAGCTCGGCAAGGTGGTCATCGATCTCGACCTCTATGATCTGAACCGCGTGGAGGTGCTGCGCGGCCCGCAGGGCACCCTCTATGGGGCGAGCTCCATGGGCGGCACCATCCGCCTGGTGCCGAACGCCCCGGAGCTGCGCCGGTTCGAGGCCTCGGGCGAGACGATCCTCTCCGACACCGTCGCGGGCGGGGGCGTGAACCGCACCGAGAACGGCATGGTCAACCTGCCGCTCGCGAGCTCGGCGGCGCTGCGGATCGCCGCCTCGCTCGAGCGGCAAAGCGGCTGGATCGAGCGGCGGGTCATCAGGAACGGGGCGGTGGCGGTCGATTCGGGCACCTTTCCCGAGGTGTCACGGCCCGCGAATTTCTACACCGCGCCGCTGCAGGAGTTGATCCATGGAGTCAACACTACCGAGGTGGATCTGGTGCGCGCCTCGATTCTGTGGAAGCCCGTGAAGCACCTCTCGATCCTGCCGCTCGCGATGTATCAGCTCACCCGCCAGGGCGGCCCCGACGCCGTCGATGTCAACGGCGCCCCGACCCATCCGGCGATGCCGCGCATCGAGGCGCACTGGCAGATCTACGACACGGCCGAGCCCCAGCGCGACCGATTCACTCTGGCGAGCCTCACGCTCGTGTACCGGCTGGCGGCCGTCAGAGTGATCTCGGCGAGCGGCTATTGGAATCGCGACACCAGGGTGTCCCAGGACGCCACGGAGGAAACCGCCGCTTCGCTCAACGCGACCTTCCCGCTCTATGGCGTTCCGGGGGGACTTGGCCCGAGCGGGCCTGCGCCGGGCGCTCCGGGGGCGAGCGAGCGCGACTACACACGCCAGGTGAGCGAGGAGCTGCGCCTCGCCTCCACCGGTTCCGGGCCGATCAAATGGCTCGCGGGCTGGTTCTATCAGGATCTGCGCTCGACATGGGATCTGTGGGTGCTCGCGCCCCAGGCCGCCCCGGTGCTCGGCGGACCGAACATCTACGTCGATTACCAGCCGCAGGACATCAACCAGAGCTCGCAGTTCGGCGAGCTCTCCTGGCGCTTCCTGGCACATCTCACCGCCACCTTGGGGCTGCGCCACTATCACTACAGCCTGAGCCAATCGAACCGCGAGTACGGGCTGTTCACGGTGTACGGCTTCGAGGGCAACGGGGTGCCCTATGACACCACCGCTTCGAACGGCGCCCAGGGCACCGTGCCCGAGCTCGGCCTGAAATACACCCTCGACCGAGACCACATGGTGTATGCCACGGTATCCAAGGGCTTTCGCCTGGGCGGGGTGAACCAGCCCATCCCGGTGGCGCGCGCCACCAACGGCAACGCCGTGCTGGTGGGCAACGAGTGCGGCCTGCAGGAGAAGCTCCTCGGCCCGGGCCGCTGCAACCCCGCAGCGCTGCTCGAGGCCCCGACCCGGTTCGGCTCCGACTCGGTCTGGAGCTACGAGCTCGGAGAGAAATCCTCCTTTCTGCACCGGCGTCTGACATTGGACGTGTCGGCGTATTACGAGCGCTGGCTCCATCCGCAGCTCGCGACCAATCTCGCCGGCTTCGGCATCACCGCCAACGGGGCTGATGCCCGGATCGAGGGGATGGAAGCGCAGATGCGCGCGCTTCTGGGCAGAGATTGGGCCATCCACGTGAATACCGGCTACACCCACGCCCGCTTCGTGCATGCCAGCGCCATCATCGGCTATCCCGCCGGCACACCGGTTCCCGACATCCCGAGCCTGACGGCCGCGGTGGACCTCAACTGGCGGGACGATCTGTCGGGAAGGCTCGCGGCGTTCGCCTCTCTGGACTGGGACTACGTGGGCTCGCGCACCGATGCGCCGTACGGGGAGACGATCACGCTGTGGAACATCGGCCGGTACATGGTGCATCTGCCCTCGTACAGCCTGGTGAACCTGCGCCTGGGGCTCGGTGGCGGGCGCTGGAAGGCGGCGCTGTTCGTCGAGAATCTGGCGAACGTGCGGGTGGTGCTCGATCCACAGCCGCAGATCGATCTGCAGACCGCGGCATTCACCCGCTACACGGTCAACCCGCCCCTCACCGCCGGGCTCGACCTCACCTGGTGGCTGCGATGAGCCCCCGCGGGTCCCTCATCGCAGCGGACGAGGCTCGTCCCGTCAGAACATGCTGAAGAGGCTGCCGACCAGATCGCTCGCGAGCCCGAAGCCCGCGCCCATGCCGAGGCCGGACATGACGTTGCCCATGAAGCCGCCGCCGGAGCCGGCATAGGACTGCTGGGACCAGCCGCGGGTCTGGTACGTCTGCTGGGGCTGGGAGTTGAGGTGCGTCTCGAGCGAATGGATGTACTCGGCCATCTGCTGGATGAGCGCGACCGAGGACTGGTTCTGCTGCTGGATGGCGACCGCCGCCTCCCGCAGATCGAGCATGAGCTCGCGCGAGAGCGAGGGATCGGTCACTTTGGACTGCAGCTTGTCGGCCAGCTCCTTGAACTCCTGGGTGACCTGATTGGCCTGGTTCTGCAGCTGGATGGCTTGGTTTTCCGCGGTCTGGTAATCCATGGTGTGCTCCGGTAAAAGTCCGCAGGTTCGACCCGCGGGAAACGGTTCGGTTCCGGCAGTGGTGGGGCCGGAGGGTGAGGTTTCAAGTCTGCGGCGATCGTATCGGGATTCAGTGGGCAATTGTCGCCAAGATGCCCGCATCGCTCTCACCCGGAAGGCTCCCCCATGCCGCTCGATGCCCCGCTCGCCGCCTCTTTGCGGCGCCATCCTATCCCTCTCCTGCGTCCCCGGCGAGACCGCCCCTCCACGGGCCTCGAGCGGCTCGGCGCACTGCACGTGCCCGGCAAGCCGCTCAGGCTGTTCGTGCCGGCCGCAGCGGGGCAGGGCAGCTCCTGCCCGACGGGGTGCATCGAGGTGTTCGCGCGTAAGGAGCAAGCACGGCCTCTGCGGGGCCGGGAACCCTCGTAAGAGGCTCGCTCGACAGGCGGGGGTGCCGGCAGGGATCGCGGGCCGCTGAGCGCACAAGCACCTCCAAGGTCCCAGAGCCTAGTCACTGCCCCAACAGGTCTGGCTCGTGGCGGTTCCGGTCGAGCCCTGCGCCCCGGTGCTGGCAAGCGTGAAGCTCGTGCACGCCGTGTCGGATGTTTGCGGAGAATTGGCCGCCGGCGCGGCCGTGATCATGTACTCATCGGCCGCGGTCGGGTCCACGGTGATGTCGTAGTAGCCCTCCGGGGAGGCGATCGGACCGGCGGCCACTCCCGTCACGCCGGCCGGCGCCGTCGTCGTCAGACAGTCCTGGTAGTTGTAAGTCTGCGAGTAGCAGCGCTGCAGGAGCTGCGCATCGTTGAACATCGTCGTGGTGGCATCGGTGCGATCGGAGCGCTGCACATAGGATCGATAAGCCGGAATCGCTATGGCGGTCAGGATGCCGATGATGGCGATGGTGACCATCAGCTCGATCAGCGTGAACCCGCGCGAGGGAGCCGCCGACCGCGGCGCCCCCGCCGGCGGCCTAGCGGCCCCGGGCTGCATGGATCGCCACCGCTTTGGTCGACCTTAAGGCCACCGGACCGTCGAGTATCACCTGCACCCGCTCGCCCCGGATGACGCCATTCACCTGCCGCTCTGCCGGGCTGCCTGCCGCGATCCGGTACGTCCGGCCGTTCACCGTGATGCTGTGACCGATCGGCACGGTCGTCACCTCGCCCGACACGTTGTATATCACTTTGTTCGCCAAAGCCGTGCCGGGCGCAAGGCCCAAGGCAAGCGTCGCGGCCGCAGCGAATAGTACGCCTTTGCTCATCGTTCTCTCCTCATACGTAACCTGCGAGAGCCGCTCCCGCAGCGATCATTGGTTGCGGATTTCCCACCAGGCCGTGCGGCCCATCCCGCCGATTCTGGCGAGCTTCGTCAAAATGGGGTCACCGCACGTCGAGGTGCCGCCCGTGCAGGTCGGTGATGCCCCGCCGGTGCTGTAGCCCGTGTCCGCTCCCGCGCTGGTCGGAGTGCCGGACTCATTGATGAAAATCGCCTGATTGGCGCTGCCGAACGAGCCCGAAGCCGTGCGCGGCCCCGACGCATACACGTTGCCGAGAGACACGCCCGACACATTCGGCTCGGTCGAGGACACCGTGCCGCTGTTGGTCGCATCGAGAACGGGCACGGGGAACAGGCCGCCGTCGCGGTAATTGAACGCGTACAGCCAGGAATTGAATCCACCCTGACAGGTGATTCCCGACGGTTGATCGGTCGTGACGAACAGCGCCCCATCGATGAGCGCGGGCTCGGTGACGACGGCCTCGCCCGGCGAGAGGTTGAAATCGATGTACCAGCCCATCTGCGAGGGGAAGTCCACCTGGTTGGACGTGACGGTCCGGGCATCGATCGTGGTTCCCCCGGAGCTCGTGATCGTAGTCGCAGTTATCGTCTGCTGCACCAGTTGCGATCGCGTGATGACTGCGCCGTTGGGCATCGCGTCGTACAAGCCGTACAGGCTCTGGATTTGAGTGGAATCAAGATCATTGGCCGTCAACAGCTGACCTGTGCCGACGAGCACCATCAATCCCGGCAATCGGGGGTAATCCGGATTGAGGGTCACGATGGGGGCCGTGGTGATCGGCTGCGGGTTGCCGGACGGGTCGAGCGCTTTGAACAGAAGCGAGGCCGTCCAATCGGCCGGATTGCTGTTCGAGAGATCGACGCGCCAGACGTTGCCCTGAAGATCGCCGGCGTACAATACGTTCGCGCCGGTGGTGTTGCCGCTGCTGTTCACGACCGTGACGGCGGAGAGTCCGTTCGGCTCATTGGGATTGCAGGCGCTCGTATCGAAGCTGCAGAGGTTGATCTTCGCCGCTACCGCGCCCGTCTGGGGATTGAGCGCGTAGAGGTAAGGGGTCTCCGGGGCGCTGTCGTAGCCATTGCCGAAGAACACGAATGTTCCGGCATTCGTGGTGGCGACCTGGGGTGTCCCGAACGTGTAGCCCAGATCGGTGTCGGTGAACTCCCAGAGCACATTCTGTGCGACGCTTGCCTCGGTGGTCATGGCGGCCGGATTGGTCACATCCAGCGCGAAGATGCTCTGCCCGCCGGCCCCCTCACCGCTCACGAGGACGGTGTGCCAGGAGCCGTCGCTGAACTGCACGTCCCAGGCGCCCGGGGAGCCGTCGACGAAGAACAGGTGGTTTTGGTTATAGAGCGGGTAGGTGAGCTTGATCAGATTCGGGAACACGGCGTTCGGGATGTAGGCGAACAGCTCCTGCCCCGTCTGCGCATCGAACGCATGCAGCATGCCGTCGTTCGCTCCCACATAGATGACCGGCGTGCGATTGGCATACTGCTGCTCGAACTGCGTGTACGATGCGCCTTGATATGGTCCGTTCGGCGGCCCGACATAGAGCGGGGCGCTGTCGACGATATCGCCGAGCACATGAGAGCGCGTGCGATACGGTCCGCCGTTCACCTGCTCGAGCGCGCGGTCGCCTCTCAGGTAATCGAGCGCATCCTGTCCGTTCGGGTCCGCTGGATTGGTGCTGAGCTCCTGCCCGAGCGTCGTGGTGCTGCCGATGCCGGAGGTCGGGCTCCCGGAGGTCCATTCGAACGGGATTCCGGACTTGCTCACCGGATCCCAGGTCGCGATCAGCCTGGATTGCCAGGGCAGTGCGTCGAGCTCCGCCTGCGCGTTCCAGACGGCGTCCGCGGGATTGGTGTCCACGACGCCGGTGTTGGGATTGATCGGGAACGCATACAGGTTTCCCGTCCAGTCCTGATAGGTGTCGGACGTGTTGAACTGCGCTGGAAGGCGAGTGAGCCCACGTGAATGCCGGTCGAGTTGACGGCGGATGATGACACGGACTGCGTCGCCTGCTGGACCTGAGCCAGGATGCCGTCGAGATCCTTTACGAGCGTGGTGGGATCGGTGGCCGCGAAGTACGTCGATGTGCCGCCCGCGATCGCCATGGCGTTGAGCACCTGGCTCGCAACCGAGCTCGTCACGCCCGAGCCGAGACCCACCACGTAAGTCTTGATGCCGGCGCTCTTCAGCTGCTGCAACGCGGAGATCGTGTCGAGGACCGCCTGGTCGTTGGTCCCGCTCGTATCGAGCGACCCGTCGCTGTTGAACGCCACCGTCACGCCGTAGTTCACGGCCGCCGCCGAGCCCGGCGGCGGCCAGGAGGCCCCGGAGAGGTCCTTGGTGGGCAGCCCGTCGGTGAGCAGGATGACGTAGCGCTGGGCCGTGCAGCCGTTGGAGGAGGGCGGGTTCGCGTACTTGAAGTAATTGAATGCGTTCCCCAACAGTCCCGCGAGCGGGGACTGCTCGGCGCTCGCCTTGATCTCGCCGGTGCCGAGCGTATTGGTCTCGGGTGCCAGATAGGGCGTGAAGTGGGCGAGCGCGCTGCTGATGGTGGCGGGCGTCGGATTCTGTCCGGCGTCCCCTTGCGCGAAGGTGACCAGCGGCGCCCAGTAGCTGCCGCTCGGAGCACTGGCGGACTGTCCCGTGGCGTCGAATCCGAAGCCGCGGGCGATGTACATCGTCTCGGGCGTGTATGGCACGTAGCCGGCGTTCGTAGGGCCGGTGCTGGTGGCACACGGCGCGGTGTCGCTGGAATAGCCCTCCTGTATGTTGTATCCGGGGTTTGAATTGTATTGCCCCAGAGTGTAGTTCGGCGGCCAGGGGTTGGGCGGAGTCGGGCCTCCGTATACCATGCAGACCGGATCGACTCCGCCCTGCCACGCGGGAACGCTGCTGGTGGGGTAGGCATACAGCACGTCGTTGATGGAAGCATCGTCGCTCGTGGCGCTGACTTGCATATACTGCGCGGTCGCGAGCGAGAGCCCCGCATTGATCGTCACCTGGCCGCTTGATTGTATGGCGCTGCAATCCTGGTAGACGGTCTGGGTCGAGGAGAGCTTCGTGTAGTCATAGCATGGGTTGTTGATCGTGTCCGTTCCGGCCGAATCGGTGAATACGAACTGGCCGCCGCTCGGGCTCATCGCGTAAAGCCAGGTCTGGTACTCGGTCGTGCTCCACGTCTGGTAGTCCATGAGGGCAAAGTCCGTGTCGGCCAGAAACGACTGCAGCACCGATGTGATGGCGGCCTTGGCCACATTGAGGCGGCTCGCGGAGTTGTCGCACAGCTCGTTCGAATTCGACGGGCAGGGCACCGTGTTCGGCGCGCTCGCGCCCGATCCGGCATTGATCGGGGGCGTGAAGCCGGCCGGCACCGCGTAATCGACCGGCGAGCTCGAGCTCTCGAGGAGGGAGTCGCCTGCCCCGGGCGCGCTCGTGGTGAGCGAGCCCGCTCCGGTCATGATCGCACCGGCCAGCGTCCCGTCCATGGATTGTGAATTGCCGATCGCGATGACGACCTGCGGATGAGCGGGTATCGTCACCGTGAGCGGTGTCTGCGCGAGATTGAGCGGCGGAGCGGCCGCAAACGCAGTGCTGACGGTCCATGCTGCGGCAAGCGCGAGGACCGACAGCCGGCCTGCGATGCCGCCCTGGCACATCTTCCGACGCGCTGACTTGCGGGTACTCATGATTCACTCCACCATGTAGTAGATGCTGCGCAGCGCCGCGTTGCCGGTCTGGTCGGCGCCCGTTGCGACGGCCGTAATCTGATAGACCTGTACGGAGCCGTTTCCGCCGTACCCTCCGTCGCCGAGCTTCATGCCCGACTTCAAGCCGAATCCCGTCATTTTCTCGATGATGAATCGCGGCGGCGCAGAAACCGAGCCGGGCGCCAGACCGTTGTAGGTGAGCACGGCAGTGCCGGGATTCTGCCAGTTGATGAGGGAATACCAGCCGCCCTGTGCCGGATCGAGCGTGTAGAGTCCCTGGCCATTTTGTGAGAAATCGCTGTACTGGGGATTGCCCGTCCGCAGGTTCATTTGAGCAAACCGCAGCGCCGCTCCCGCGGCCTCCAGAGCGAGGTCCTGGTTCGCGTCATTCTCCGCCATGCGCTCCTCCGTGGTCTCCATGCGGGCGAGCATCACGGCAAGCAGGGTCAGCACCAGAAGGAAAATCAGCGCGACGAACAGCACGGCGCCGCGTTGGCGCGCTGCGGTCGATTTGGGTCGGGTTGTCTGAGCGGTCATGACTGATCCGGAAGGGCTCAATTGGTAGTATCACGCAGCGACACGGTGGTCTCGAAGACCTGGCGCATGCGCGTATCGATCGGTGCGGTGACCTGTGTGCCGAGCAGGTCGAACGTGCGAGCCTTGGTGGGCATTGGAACGGCGCCGGGAGGGCTTGCGACCAGCAGGGCGATCTTGACGCTGATGACACAGTTGAATTCTACCGGACCGGATCCGGGCAGCGGCTGGCAGTCCGGGTTGCCGGCCGCGGCGGCCGAAACCTGATCGGCGGTGACGTATTCCGTCGCGGCCATCGAGCCGTTGGTGTCGATGCCGTAGAGGATCTGCATATTCTCGACGTCCGGCACGAGTTCCGCCGGCGGTGAATTGAATTGCGGCTGCCCGGCGGTCGAGTAGGTGTAAAGAGCGCCATCGCCGTCCCTTCCCGTGCCGATGTAGAAGACAACGGTGTCGAACACCCCCACCTGCGATCCGGCGGCGAAGCTCTGGCCCAACGACTGATCGAAACGAACGGTATCGCCGCTCACACTGTCTATCTCATCGACCACGGATTGCGCACAATTCGAGACAATCCCGACCTCACCTTGAGTGAGGCCGGTGGTGTTCTGGACGGTCACGGAGCTCGCGCCGGATGTCGCGGTCGTGTACACGGGATCGACCTGGGGGTAGGTAGTGTGCACCGCTATTGCGTCGCTGCCCTGGATCGGTAGTGCGCTGTTATTCTTCATCTGGCCCTCGCTGATCACCGTGGAGTCGAGGGTGCCTCCCAGACCGGCGGAGGTGGTCCAGTCTCCCTGCGAAGTGACGCCAGGTGGATTTTCGGAGAGCGTGACGGCCGCGCCCGGTCCGGTATCCTCGCCGTTGTACTGGGCTTCGTAGCCTGCGAGCGCCTCGCTGAAATCCTGTTGAAGCGGTGACTGGTTCACGCCGAGGCCGCCCTGCACCACCATCTGCCCGCCCCACATGGTGCTGTTGCAGGCCATGTAGCCGGCGCCGCGCAGCGTCTCCTGCATGATGTCGATCGCGATCCTGCCGTTGTCGGCCAACTCGCCGATGGCGGCCGTATCCTTGGACGCCGAATGGACGCTGACGAACGTGGCGATGACGGCTGCGGTCACGATCAATCCCAGTGTCAAGGCGATCATCAGCTCGATGAGGGAGAAGCCGCGGGCTGCCCGGGCGGCGCGCGTGCGCGTTGCAGGCCCATCGGTGACAATTCTCACAGCGCGCTCTCCAGCGTGAAGGTCTGGGTATCCGGCGTCGTGTCCGTCGCGGCGCCCTTGGCGTGGCTGTCGTTCACGATAGCCCATTGCGCAACGCTGTCGTTCCACTGAACCGAGATGGTCGCGGTGGCCACCTGACCGGCGACGGTCGCGGGCGTGATGACAACCTGGCCATTTCCTTGCGGAAGCGCGCCGGCGAGCTGCTTTCGCCATCTGTACAGGTCGTACTGCGCCATCTCAGCCGGCGTACAATCGCTGCCCAAGGCATCGCACTGGACGGTCATGTTGGGGGACTGGGCGAAGGAAATCTGGTATCCGGTGGTCGTGGCCGCGTAAGCCCGGTTCGCCCGCATCGCATCGAGAATCGAATAGGCGAGGTCGGCGGCCTGGGTGCGAAAGTAGGCGCTGTCGTTCGCCGTGACGGCGGCGAGAACCAGCTTCGCGACCCCGAGCATGCCGATGCTGATGACCAGGACCGCGACCAGCACTTCGACCAGAGTGAAGCCGCCTGCACGGGCAGTCCCGCGGGTGCTGTCGGGGAATCGCTTGCCCGCGCCCGCCGCCTGCGACGCCTTCACGGGAACCGAGCCGATGATTGGCCGTGGGCGGCTCTTGGGATCGCGGGCGCTTGGGGGATACGACGTCACGGGTGACCTCATGGGCAGGCGAGCGCGTTGCCGTTCAGAGTTTTACCGGGTGTAGGAGAGGCCTCGACCGCGCCGACCGCGGATATCTCGATGTCCCGGGCGTAAGGGGCACCGCGGCTGTCGCACAAGGTGAAATAGGTGGTCTTGTACAATCCGGCCCCGGCGGCGGCCTCGACGAACCCGTTTGGCTCGAATGTGACCTCGGTGGCTGCGTTGCCGTCCAGCGTCGCCGACAGGGTATTGCCGCCCTGGAGTGGGGATTTCACCTGCAGCAGGCTGGGTGTCCCGGCTATCGGCACGGACGTCTCGACGATCCAACCGGTGTTCCATGCCGTCGAATTGCTGCAGGTGGGGGTGGCGGCGGCGTTGGAGCCGACCACCGAGGCGCAAACCTCGACGTTCGCATCTCTCTTGACCGCCTCGCTGCGGGCGTAATCGAGGCTGGAGATGAGAGAGTCCGCCTCGGCGTCTTCGCGGTTGTTCTGGATGAACACTCTCAAGGCCGGCACGGCGATCGCTAGCAGAATGGCGGCGACGGCCAGGGTGACCATGAGCTCGAGGAGAGTGAATCCCCGCTGCCTTCTCAGGCGAGAGTCTCGGCCCGTTGTCGAATCTCGCACGGGTTCTGCCGCTCCCAAAATGCGTTGGGCCCGGAGTCTAATGAATCGGCAGCACGGATTGCGCGCGAAGGCGCGCATATTCTGAAGGCATCCGACCAGCGGGCGTTGCGAGCGGATGAGCGGGCGTGGCAACAATGGGCGTGATGCAGTTCCTTGACAGATGCGACAGGCCATGTTTGCCATCGCGGCGGCACCGTGGATGACCCTGGCGGCCGCGAGCAAAATCAACGAATTGCTCCCCGCCCGTTCCTGCGACTGTCGAGGTCACCGGCTTGCCCTTGAGCCGCCCCGGGCTCTCGAGTCGCTGCCGCGACCGTCCGGGCACGCTAAGGGGCGGATCCCGTCACAAAATCAGGGACCGGACGAGCCGAGACAACCAAGCTCTTGACTTGGTCCAATATTGGTCCATCCTGTCGCCTTCCGCGTACGTGGGTCGGGTCCCTCGGGAACTGCGCCCAGCCGGCCTGTGGTCTTGAGCCACAGCGGGGGTCGGTCGTGGCGCGGACAGCGACAACACCAAGCACCGAATGCAAGTGGACGCCTCAATTCTGCTCACGCCGCTCTCCGCCGACAGCCCCTGCGGAGCGGATCTCGACGAATCCGAGCCTCTGCTGCTCGCGGCATTCGACGCCTACCGTCTCTTCGGACAGATGGCCCCGTGGCCCAAGGACAGTCAGCCCGACTGGCGCGAGATTCGCGACCGCTCGCTCGAGGCGCTCGCCAAGAGCCGCGACCTGCGCGTGCTGTCCCATCTCGCCGCCGCGCTGTTGCGCACGGACGGCCTGGGCTCGTTCAGCCAGAGCCTCGATGCGGCCTCGAAGTGGCTCACCGACTGGTGGGATCAGGCCTACCCGCGCATCGACGAGGACGCGATCCTGCGCCGCAATGCGCTCAACGGCCTGGCGGATCGAGTCGCCGTGCTCGACGGACTGCGCCGCGTGCCGCTGCTCGAGCACCGCCAGCTCGGCTCGTACTGCATCCGCGACTTCGAGATCGCCCACGGTCACCTCGCCCCGGGCCCTGAGGAGTCCCCGAAGGATGCCGGCCAGCTCGATGCCCTGCTCGCGGCCGTCGAGCTCGAGACCCTTCAATCGGTCACCGCCCAGGTGCGCCAGGCGGCCGAAAGCTATCGGGCGATCGAGGCGAGCATGCGTGATCGCGCCGGCAGCGAAGCGGTGCCTGATTTCACCGCTCCTCTCACTCTGCTCGCGCGCACGCAAATGCTGCTCGATGCGCAGCTCGCCGCGCGGGCGCCGGGGCAAGCGCCCGACGCCGCCGGGGCCGGCCCCGACCGTGCGGATGG
>JAJZLX010000468.1:0-941 GCA_021850555.1 Pseudomonadota bacterium
GTGTCGCGAAATAACTCGCGAACTCGCGGCGCAGGATCAATACCACGTTGCGCATGAAACCCCCCGGGGATGCTCTCAGGCGGTGATGGTGCGGAAGACTTCGTCGAGCCGGCCGGACTCCAGGTGCAGCTCCTTCAGCTGCAGCCCTTGGCGGCGGGCGAGCTCGGAGATATCCGGCAGGATCTGCGCGCCGGCGCGCGGCAGCGCCGTCAGGCGCGCCTCGCGCTCGCTCACCTCCACCGCGGCCACCTGCGGCAGCGCGGCGACGGCGGCACGCGCCGCCTCGAGCTTCTCGCGGCTCTCCAGCTGCAACGACACGGCGTTATGGTAGCGCGAGCGCGCCGCGAGCTGTATCGGCGTATCGTCGGCCACGACGCGTCCCCGTGCAATGATGATCGCTCGGGTGCACACCGCGTCGACCTCCTCGAGGATGTGGGTGGAGATCACGATGATTTTCTCGCGCGCCATCTCATTGATGAGGGCGCGCACCTCGTGTTTCTGGTTCGGATCGAGACCGTCGGTGGGCTCATCGAGAATCAGCACCGGCGGGTCGTGCACGATCGCCTGAGCCAGTCCGACGCGGCGGCGAAAGCCCTTGGAGAGCGTCTCGATCGTCTGCTCGAGCACGCTCGCAAGTTGCAGTCGCTCGATCACGTAATCGAGCCGCGCGCGCTTGCGCGCCCGATCGAGACGGCGCAGCTCGGCGATGAAATCGAGGAAGGCGCTGACACGCATCTCGCCGTAGCTCGGTGCGCCCTCGGGCAGATAGCCGAGGCTCTGGCGCGCCGCAAGTGTTTCGGATTCGACGTCGTGCCCGCAAATGCTCGCGTGCCCGGAGGTCGGCGTGACGAATCCGGCCAGCATGCGCATGGTGGTGGTTTTGCCGGCGCCGTTCGGCCCGAGGAAACCGAGCACTTCTCCGGGGTGCACTTCGAAGCTGA
>JAJZLX010000468.1:951-3261 GCA_021850555.1 Pseudomonadota bacterium
GGTCTTGATCATCTGACCCCTCCACCCAGGCAGCCATAGAGTGCCGACGGCCGCGAAAGTTCCCCCTAGCGCGACCGCCACCGTTCCGGGTCGGGACGCACGCGCCACAGCAGCATCATGATCGCCCCGCCGAGCAGGCCACCGAGATGCGCGAAGTGGGCGATGCCGGGCTCGATGCCCGTTACCCCGAAGAATAGCTCCAACAGGCCGTAGATCGAGACGAACAGCCACGCCGGCATGGGGATCGGCGGCAGCAGCAGCAGCAGCTGCGCGCGCGGAAAGAGCCATGCGAAGGCGAGCAGCACGCCGAATACGCCCCCCGAGGCGCCGATGGTCGGCTCGGGGTTGCCGGTGGCATGCTGCACGGCGATCTGGGTGAGGCCGGCGGCGATCACGCACACGAAATAGTAAATGAGGAACCGCCGCGCGCCCCAGTACCGCTCGAGCGCGGGGGCGAATATGAACAGTCCGAACATGTTGAAGAGGATGTCCAGCCAGCCGGCGTGCACAAACGCGTAGGTCACCAGCTGCCAGGGCTGGAAGTAGGGCCCGGGCGGCCAGAGCGCAAAGTGCAACACGATGGGATCGAAGGCGATCCGCTCGAGCAGGAAGATCACGAAGTTCGCGGCGATCAGGCCGAGCACGGCCGGTGTGAGCATGCGCAACATCCGCCCAGTGTACGCGCCGGGCCGGTCCGTCCGGAATACCGGCGTGGCTAGGGAGCCAGCTCGCCGCCGAGCCGCTCGGCCGCGATCCGCAGCGCCGGCAGCGCCGCTTCGATCAGCTCGCGGCGCGAGAAGCGCGATGCCTGCGCGCTGACGTTCATCGCCGCAACCGTCGCGCCGACCACGTTACGCACCGGCACGGCAATGGCGCGCAACCCGATCTCGAGCTCCTGGTCATTGAGCGCGTAGCCTTCGGCGCGCACCTGCGCGAGAATCTCCAGCAGCCGGGCCCGCGAGGTCACCGTGAAGCGCGTATGGGCGGTGAGCTCGCCGCGCCCGAGTTCGGCTGTCGCCTGGGCGCTCGGCAGGCTCGCGAGCAGCACTCGTCCGAGCGCGGTGCAGTAGGCCTGCAGGCGGCTGCCGACGCCGAGCGTGACCGACATGATGCGTTGGGTCGAGGCGCGCGCCACATACACGACGGCGCCCTCATCGAGCACCCCGACCGTGGTGGCCTCGCCGATCCGCTCGCTCAACTCCTGCAGAACCGGCTGGGCCGCGATCGCGAGCGGTGCGGTCGAGAGGTAGGCGTAGCCGAGGCTCAGAATCCGCGGCTGCAGATGGAACATGCGGCCGTCGCTGGCGGCGTAGCCGAGTTCGCGCAGCGTGTACAGACAGCGCCGCACCACGGCGCGCGTCAGGCCGGTGGCGCGGCTGACGTCGGCAATGGTCAACCGCCGATCGACACGGGCGAAGGCGCGGATCACGTGCAGCCCCCGCGCCAGCGAGGTCATGAAGTCCGGATCGCCCGCCCGGTAGAGCGTCTCGGCCGCGCTCGCGCGCTCGCGGCTGGGAACGGTCGGCTTGGCGGCATTGTTCGGGCGCGGCACAGGGGGGGGGCGGCTCGGTTGGTTCGGTAATCGTACATCGATGCGCGCCCGCGCGCCACGCGCGGCGGCTGCCGGGTGTTGCGTGAGCCCTGGCGATCATATCCCGTTCGAGGGATCGCCCGCTGTGCTGTAACGGTGGACCCGGCGCATCCGTACTTGCCGAAGGACTTCACGCTGGCCGAGCCGCTGCGCTAGGCTATTGCGATTGCTCAGCGGGGGCGACTCCGGAGAGGGCGGGCAGTTGGCGGCGGCGCCGTGCACGGTCCCCGGTTCGAGCGCCCCGCGCCGCTCGCCGGTGCCGCAGGCATGTGTCGCTGCCGATGACCCTTGAGCCTTCGCGGAATGACCAGGGAAACCGATATGCACTGTACTCCTTCGATTCGCCCGGCACGCGCGCTGCTGCTCGGCGCGATGGCTCTGGTGCTCGGCGGCTGCACCGTCGGCCCGAACTTCGTGAAGCCCAAGCCGAACGTACCGGCGCACTGGTCGCCGACCGCGATGCGCAATGGCACGGCGGGCGCTTCGCGCGTCACCACGCGCGGGCCGCTCACGGTGGCGTGGTGGTCCAGCTTCCATGACCCGCTGCTGAGCTCGCTGGTGCGCCAGGCGGCGGCGCAGAACCTCACCGTGCGCGAGGCGGAGCTGCGGGTCCGCGAGGCCCAGGCGCAGACCGCGGTGCTCACCAGCAATCTCTGGCCGGATCTGTCGGCCACCGCCTCCTGGGCGCGCCAGCGCGTGAGCACGAACACGCCGAACGG
>JAJZLX010000770.1 GCA_021850555.1 Pseudomonadota bacterium
ATGCCGACGACCTCTGCACGCTGTCTGGCGAGCTGCGCGTGCAGGGCATTCAACTTCGAGCACACCTGCTCGGCCTGGGCGAGCAGGCGGCCGATCAGCGCCGGCACGGCGTCGCCATCGCGCTCCGCCAGCTGCCGCGCCGCCGCCGCGAGCGTCGCGGTGAAGCGCCCCAGAGTCCCTTCGGCCTCGGCCGTGTCCTGCTCGGTGCGTTCGATCAGCTCGTGCAGATCCCGCTGCGCCAGCTCGAACATCGCCACATCGCGGGCGGCGATGTGCAGCGCATGCAGGCGCCGGACGTCGACGTCCGAGACGGGCGCGGCCGAGGCCAGCAGTTTCTCCAGGTCCTGGCTGAGCGGGGGATTGATCTCCGCGGCATGCTCGTACCAGACCGTATAGCTCAGCGGATGGTACCCGGCCGGATGCGGCGACATCAGCTGCAGCACGCGCCGGAGAATCTCGGCGCTTTCTTCCCTCGATTGCTGGTAAACCATGCGGGTAAACGGGCGAGGCTTTATTTTACTTATTTGTAATGTAGCAGCGCGCGCCCGCCGTTGCACGCCCAGCACCATCAACGCCGCCGCGCACCGCAGCGACGTTGATGGATGAACGATCGCCTTAGCGATGAACCGCCGCCGGGAGCGCACCCCCAGGAGCGCCCGGCGGCGCAAAGCTCGGCACGGGCTTCGGCGCCTCGCCATTGAGTGCGGCGGCGTCGCGCTGCTCACGCTTGATCCGCTCGTAAATCTCCTCCCGATGCACGGCCACGTGCTTGGGCGCATTGATACCGATGCGCACCTGGTTGCCCTTGACGCCGAGCACCGTGATGGTGACGTCATCCCCAATCATCACCGTCTCGCCGACTCGCCTTGTAAGAATGAGCATCTGCTGGTCCTCTCTAGGTGTTGATGATCCAAAACTACGATCCGATCCAATCGGCTCAATGGGGGACGCCCCCCCCCTGCCGATCCGTGGCTCGGTAACCCAGAACGAACGCCCCGTCCTCGTGAGTGACGGTGAGCGGCTCGATCCGGGCAATGCGCTCGAGGGTCGCGCCGACGTTGCGTACGCTGAACGCTCCACCGATCTGCATGCGGGCCGCACGCGGATCGGCAATGACGATGCGCTGCGTGGTATAGCGGCTGAGATCGCTGACGAACGCGGCAAGCGGCTCCCCGCGGGTCTCGATGATGCCCTGGCGCCAGCGAATGACGTTTACCGCCCGAGCCGGGTGAACGTCGCCGATCAGTCCGACCGGCGAATACTCGATCTGCTGGTTGGCCCTCAGACGGCGGATCCAGGACGGTGCGCGCGCCCCCTTCGACAGCCCCTCCACCGACACCATACCGCTGACCACCGTCACCCGCACATCACCATCGGTCTTGCGATACACGTCGAAACGCGTCCCGAGCACCTGCACCTCGCTGTGCGCAAGCAGGATGCGGAACGGCCGGGCCGGATCGTGCACCACTTCGAAAAAGACCTCGCCGCGCAGCAGTCGCACCTTGCGGTCGTCGGGGCTGCCAATCCAGCGCAGACGCGTGTTCGTGTTCAGATAGGCGACGCTGCCATCCGGCAGCACGACGCTGCGGACCTGACCGACCTCGGTACGATAGGTCCGCGGTATATAGCCCTCGCTCCACATCCACAGCCCGCCGGCAGTGACCACCACGAGCGCCGCCACGGCGGCCACTCCAACGAGCCACAGCGCTCGGCCGTCGAGCTTCGAGCGCCGCGGCGTCTCCGCCGCGCTCGCGACCAGCGCGGCCCGCGCGGGGCCCTTGAGTTCAGCAGCAACATCCAATACCGCGCGCAGTTCACTGAATTCCTCGGCATTCATCGTATCGGCCAGCCAGATCTCGAGGGCACGCTGCCGCGCGGGCGTAAGCCCGCGCCCCATGCGGGTCAGCCACCGCGCCGCCTGGGCACGCGCGCGCCGCCGTTCGAGGAAGGGCTTGAGAGTCAATCAACCTCCGCCAAATCAATGCCTTGCATGGATAACCTCAGGCGACACCGCTTCAGGGCGCGTGTCATCCGCTTGTCCACACGCCGTTCGGAGATTCCCAGCCGCTGAGCGATCTGCTTACGCGACTCGCCCTGCACGTGCGCCAGCACGAACACCGTGCGCAACGCGGTGGGCAGTTCGCCGATCACCTGCGCAACGCGCTGCTCGATCTGCTCGGCCATGACCTGCCGCTCCGGCTCCCCGCGCAAGTCCGGCACCTGCTCCATCCCCGCCGGTCCGCTGATCATCGCGCTCTCAACCCGGCGGCGGCGCAGCTGCATCAGTGCATATCGAGTCGCGACCCTGAAGAGGATGGCCCGCGGAAACAGCACCTGCTCCGGCCGGTACATCCGATGCAGCTTCTCATAGGTGTCCTGAATCGCCTCCCGAGCCAGATCCACCCGACCGAGCATTTGGGTGAGATAGGCGAGCAGCTGTGCCTCGTGTGCACGGCACAGCTGATCAAAGAACGCGTCCGCTCCCCCCGATCTGGGAAATCGTTTGATTTCGCCCAATGGCTTACCCACTCCCTTCCCTACACTCTAAGATGCTCGAGCTGCACTTTGCCCCCCCCTGGAGCGATACAAAAATATTGGCTCGGTCCTGCGGACACCCTACGATGCGACATAATCCGCGCAATCGCGAACCACGCGAGCGGATTGTCCCGTGACGCACAGTGTCCCGACCCGAAGAAGCAATCATGAACAGTCCGGCGTGCGAAGAAGGGCTCGCACCGGCGGAACCGGCCCCGGCGCAATCCTCGAGCGAGCCGGAGCCCGAACTGGTCGAGTTCGGCAAAGTATCCCAGACCCAGGGGGGCTTCTGGGCGCGAAATACGACTCGGCAGTCGGCTGGCAGTATTACTGACGGCCGGTTGCACGGCTCGCTTCACCAGCGCTGCGTGATTTGCACGCTCAGCACGCGACCGAGCGCCTGAACGTTGCCGATGTCATAACCGAATTCGCTGTCCACGAACGGCGGAGACTGATTGAAGACATTCACAGCGTTGAGCCAGAGGGTCGTCTGCCCGAAACGACTCGCACGCAGCTTCTCGCTCGCGAACACGTCGAAAGTGCTCCAGGCGCCTACCACCGGCACGAGCCTGCTGGCGGGATTACGGTACGAGCCGGTGTAATTGACCGCCAGAGTGATGGCCGGGCCGGGCGCGTTGCGGCCATGCGCGCGCCAGCCGGCGGTGCCCCGCAAACGCACTGAAAGTGGATTGCCGACGGTATCGAGGATGCTCACGGAAGGAGA
>JAJZLX010000206.1 GCA_021850555.1 Pseudomonadota bacterium
GCGTATCGCCGCAATGGCGCCAGGGCGCGGCGCTCACCGCTTCGAGCAGCGCCGGCCGTGGCCCCTCCCAGGGCGCCGCCCACGGCGCATCGAGCGGATCGAATTCGCCGAGTTGCAGGTCCCGCGCCAGCGCGGTGAGCAGACCGGCATGTGATCCGCGCCCATCGCCGGTCGGGAACCGCGCGAGCGCGAGCAGCGTGTCGCGCCGCTGAGCGCCCTGCGGGGATCTGCCGAAAACATGCAGTCCGTCGCGGATCTGCGATTCCTTGAGCTCGCACAGGTACGCATCGACCCTGCTCAAGAGCGCGCGCTCGGCTTCGGCGTCCTGCGGCGCTCCGAGACCGAGGTCGTGGTGCAGATTGCGCGCGAGGATCTCCGTCAGGATGCCCTTGCGCAACACCGCCGCGCGGCGCGCATCGACCACGAGCGCTTCGTAGTACTCATCGACTTGTCGCTCCAGGTCGCGCAGCGGGCCATAGTTCTCCGCGCGCGTGAGCGGTGGCATCAGATGATCGATGATGACCGCCTGCGAACGCCGCTTCGCCTGGCTCCCCTCCCCGGGATCATTGACGATGAAGGGATAGAGGTGCGGCATCGGGCCGAGCACGAGATCCGGCCAACAGGCGGCGCCGAGGGCCACGCTCTTGCCGGGCAGCCACTCGAGACTGCCGTGCTTGCCCACGTGAACCACGGCATCGCAGGCGAATTCCTGCCGCAGCCACAGGTAGAACGCGAGATAGTGGTGTGGCGGCACGAGATCCGGGCTGTGATAGCTGGCGTACGAATCGACGCCATCGCCACGCGCGGGCTGAATGCCGATGAAGACCCCGCCGCTGCGCAGGCCCGCGATCATGAACCGTCCTTGCCGCATCATCGGATCGCGCTCCGGCGGCCCCCAACGCTCGGCTAGGGCCCGGCGACATTCCTCCGGCAAGCCGGCATGGAAGCGCCGGTAGGCCTCGAGACTCAGGCTCTGTCGAGCCCAGCGTGCATCGCGGGTATCCGGATCATTGGTGACACCCTGCAACAGCTCGGCGAGAAGCGCATCGCCGTCTGCCGGGACGCGTTCCAACAGGTACCCGCGCGCCTGTAGCGAGCGAAGAATCGAGATTACCGAGGCGGGGGTGTCGAGCCCGACGCCGTTGCCGATGCGGCCGTCGCGAGCCGGATAGTTCGCCAGGATGAGCGCCACCCGCTTCTCGCTGTTCGCCAGAGCCCGAAGGCGGCACCAGCGGCGGGCGAGCTCGGCGACGAACTCGATGCGCTCGAGGTCCGGCTGGTATTGCGAGACCTCGAACTGTGTGCGCTCGCACCGGTAGGTCTTGCCCTTGAAACTGACGACGCGACTGATGATCCGGCCGTCGACCTCCGGCAGGGCCACCTGCATCGCGACGTCGCGGGGATTGAGACCGTGATGGTTGTCCCGCCAATTCTCGCGGTTGCCGCCGCTCAGCATGACTTGGATCACCGGCAGGTCGCCCGCGAGCGGCCGAAACTGCGGCTCATCGAGGGCCGCGGTCGCGAAGGCCGTGGTGTTCAGGATCAGGGCGGCATCGTGCCCGGCGCAAAGCTGCTGCAGCACCTGTAATGCGAGCGGATCCTTCAGCGAGCCGAGCGCGATCGGCAGGGGATTCAGGCCCCGGCGCTCCAGGCTCGCGATCAACTCGTCGAACACCGCCGTATTGCCGGCCGCCAGATGCGCTCTGTAGAAGACCAGCGCGACCACGGGCGCACCGGGTTGCCAGCGCGACTTGCACTCGTCGATGCCTCCAATCCCATGCTGCGGTGAATACACGACGGGGTCCGGAATGACCCGCGGGGGTCGGGCGATGTCGGCGCGCCAGAGAAATTCCTGGCCGATGAAATGAAAGAATTCCCGCGCGTTTTCCGGGCCGCTTTCCCGCAGATAGCGCCAGAGCTGCCGGCATTGCGCCGGGCTCGCCGTGCTCTCGCGCAGCAGGCTGGGGTCTTCCGTGCGATCGCCGGAGAACATGATGAGACTCTGCTTGCGCTCCCGCGCGAGCGCGACCAGTCTCTCAGTGCCGTACGGCCAGTACGACCGGCCACCGAGATGGTCCACGACGATGACCCGCGCGTGGGTCAGCACCTCATCAACGTACAGGTCGACCGAGGCCGGTTGCCGCAGGTGCATCAGGTTACAGAGCCGGACGCTCGGAAACGTCTCGGGCAACCGCTGACAGGCGGCCGCCAACAGGGAAAGAGTCGTGTCCGCGGCGCTCAGCACGACGATCTCGGCGGGCTCCTGCTCGACACGCACCACGCCCGCGGCCTCATCGACGAAACCTCCGGCAGTGGCGGAGAGAATGTGCATCAGCGCGCGGCGGCAGCGACCGTGAGCGCCTCGCTCACGGTCTGCCGATCGAGTCCCTGGCCGATCACGACGAGCGTCGTCCCGCGGGACTCCCCGTCACGCCAGTGGCGATCGAAATAAGTCTCGAAGCGCCGGCCCACGCCTTGGATGACGAGGCGCATCGGCTTATCGGGAAGCGCTGCGAATCCCTTCACCCGATAGATCACCTGGCGCTCGAGCAGCGCTTGCAGGCCCGCAAGGAGTCTTTCCCGGTCGATCGCGGGCAATTCGATGACGAGGGAATCGAACGCTTCGTGATTGTGCTCGTGCTCGCCGTTCTCGTTGGTCGAGCCGCCGTGATGATCGCTGCGCAGGTGAATGTGCTCTTCCGCTGCGGCCTTGACCCCGAGCAGCACTCGCAGATCGAGCTGTCCGCGCTCGGCATGTACGACCTTGACCGCCGGCGGAATTTCCGCGCGCACCAGAGTCTCCACCGCCCGGCGCTGCGCGGCACTCATCAGGTCGGACTTCGAGACCACGACGAGATCGGCAGCGCCGAGCTGGTCCTCGAACAGCTCGTGCAGCGCCGACTGATGGTCGAGATTCGGGTCCCCGCGCCGCTGCGCCTCCACGGCCTCGGGGCTCTCGGCGAACTGCCCGGCGGCCACGGCGGGACCATCGACCAACGTGACCACCGCATCGACGGTGAACGCGTGTTTGATCGCTGGCCAGTTGAACGCCTGCACGAGCGGCTTCGGCAGCGCAAGTCCGGAGGTCTCGATGACCAGGTGATCGATATCCCCGCGGCGCTCTGCCAGCTCCTCCATCACCGGCACGAACTCTTCCTGCACGGTACAGCACAGGCAGCCGTTGGAGAGCTCGTACAGCGTGCCTTCGAGCTCGCGCTGCTCGCACCCCACGTCGCAGCCCTTGAGAATGTCGCGGTCGATCCCGAGCTGGCCGAATTCGTTGATGATGACGGCAAGGCGCAAGCCGTGCTCGCGGGCCAGGAGGCTGCGCAATAGCGTGGTCTTGCCGCTGCCGAGAAAGCCGGTGACGATGGTCACTGGGATCTTGGCCGGCGGCCGCTCAGGTGATCGCTCAGGTTGCATGATCATGCGGTGGCATTCGCGCAATGAAATGACCTTTGATGCCGGGCGGCCAGAGCTTGTAGGGGACCTGGCCCGTCTCGGATTGCTGATACTTGCGCACGTAATCGAGCAGCACCGCCGCGCTCGCAGCGCTCGGCTCGAAGTCACCGATGACGTAGCCGATCTTCGCGGGCGCGCGCAGGTGAACGGTGCAATGACGCGTGCACGCCATGAGACACGACGTGCGTGACAGAGCGAGGTCCGTGATGCGCAGTTCCTCCGCGCAGCGCTGCACTTGCTCCGCAAAAATGACGCCGCCCGTCTTGCCACCGCACTCGCGAGCATCAGGCCGGTAGCGACAGGTGTCGCAGATGAACAGGGTGGCTGAGGCGACTGGCAGCGTCATGACCGGCACGGCGGCAAGCGGCGCGGCAAGCGCGCGCAGCGCTTCGCTGACATCGTGCGGATCGTCACCCACGCCTCCAAACCGAGATTAAAGCCAGGCGGCGGGAGGAGTGAGACGGGAAGGCGAGCGTAAGCGCGCGAACCGGCCGTCATCCGCCCACCGCGGATCAGTACCCAAGCCAGAGGCCGGTCTACGGACTTGCGAGTGGATGGCTCCGGCCGGATCGCCTTCCCGCGTCGTACACGCAGTGGCGGAATGATCCGGCTTGGCTCGCTTACCGTTGCGGGGGCAGTGCCAGAATGGCCTCTCTACGAGGCTTCACTGGCTTCCCGTTTCACTACCGCGAGCGAACGTTCGCGTTCGCGGGAGCACCTCAGACAGCCCGATCATAAGGGCTATTCCGATGGAGGGTCAACTCGCCGTGGCCACGTGGGTGATCAACGAGCGCGCCGCAGTAGTGGGCGTAGCCTCACCGACTCAGCAGCGCGGCAGCTTGCGCGCAGGCGCATCGACTGATACGGTAACACGCGCTTGAGGTGTCCCGCGCATGGCGCAGATCCATGCGGGGATGAAACGGGAAGCCGGTGCGCAGACCCCGAAGCAATCAGTTTCGGGAGATGACAAAGCCGGCGCTGCCCACGCAACGGTAAGCGGATTTCAGCAACGGCAATGCACCACTGTGCCGAGCGCACGGGAAGGTGCCGTTCCGGGACGACGTTCCCGCCGCGAGCCCGGAGACCGGCCTGAAGCACAGACGGCGGCACGCGTTGGGCGATGCCAGGCCAGGTGTGCAGCTCCCGGACCGTTCCACGCCTGCTCTGTCGTTTCTCCTGCCGCCCTTGACTGCGACCCGTTGTCGCGCGCGGCGCGCGCAGGAGATCGGATCTTGAGCATTCGAGCCGGCGTTACCCGGCGCGCTCAACGCCAGCGGGCGCGCGGCGAGTCGCGCCATGCTTGAGCATGGCGGGCGCGTGCGGCGCGCAGCAGAACAGTACGGCCTACCGCTCGGGCGCTGGCTCGACCTGTCCACGGGCTTGAATCCCCTTCCGTGGCAGGGCGCCGAGCCTCCACTCAATTCCTGGGCTCGTCTCCCAGAGGACGAGGACGAGCTCGCGCCGGCTGCGCAGGCTTACTACGGCGCGCCTCTGGCCTTGCCGATCGCCGGCTCTCAGGCAGCGATCCAGACGCTGCCGCACCTGCGACCGCCTGGCCGTGTCGGCCTGCTCGCAACCAGCTATGCGGAGCATTCGTATCACTGGCGTCGCGCCGGTCACCGCATCTCGCTCCTGACCGCGGCCGAGTGCGCCCCGGCGAGCGAGGAGCTCGACGCGCTCGTGCTGGTCAATCCCAACAACCCCACCGGCGAGCGCTTCGAGCCCGAGGAACTCGCCGCCTGGCATGCGCGCCTGAAGGCTCGCGGCGGCTGGCTGGTCGTCGACGAGGCTTTCGTCGACACCTCTCCCGAGCTGAGTCTCGCCAGCCTTTGCGACCGCGACGGACTGATCGTGCTGCGCTCGCTTGGAAAGTTCTTCGGGCTCGCCGGCGCACGAGTCGGCTTCGCGCTCGCCGCCGCACCACTACTGCACGCCCTCGCCGAGCGCCTGGGCCCCTGGTCACTCGCGGGCCCCTCGCGCTTCGTGGCCACACAGGCGCTGCGGGATCGGTCCTGGCAGGAGGCCACCCGCCGGCGCCTGACGGCGGACGGACAGCGGCTCAACCGGTTGCTCGCGCACTGCGGCTTGCCGCCGAGCGGCGGCACGGCGCTGTTCCAGTGGATCCTGACACCGCAGGCCACATGGATTCACGATCGGCTGGCGCGCGATGGCATCCTGGTGCGCCTGTTCGAGGCGCCGGCGAGTCTGCGCTTCGGCCTGCCACATGCCGCGGAGGATTGGGAACGCCTGGAAGCCGGGCTGCGGGCGCTGCGGCTCGCGAAGCCGGCGGCGTACGCCTCGCCAGCACTTGCCAAATCGGCGCCATGAGCGCTCGCTGCCTGATGGTCCAGGGCACGACATCCGATGCTGGCAAGAGCACGCTGGTCGCAGGCCTGTGCCGCCTGCTCAAGCGCCGGGGCGTGCGCGTCACGCCGTTCAAACCGCAGAACATGGCACTCAACAGCGCGGTGGCTGCCGACGGCGGCGAGATCGGGCGCGCACAGGCGCTGCAGGCGCAGGCGGCGGGGATTGCGCCCACGAGCGACATGAATCCCATTCTGCTCAAGCCCAGCAGCGACACGGGCGCGCAGGTGATCGTCCACGGCCGCGCTCTCGCCAACATGCGCGCGAGCGAGTACCACGATTACAAGCGCATCGCGCGCGAAGCCGTGCTCGCCTCCTACGCCAGGCTGGCCCATGAGTATGAAGTGATTGTCGTCGAAGGCGCCGGATCACCGGCCGAGGTCAATCTGCGCGCCGGCGACATCGCCAACATGGGATTTGCGCAAAGCGTGGACTGCCCGGTGCTGCTGATCGCCGACATCGAGCGTGGCGGTGTGTTCGCGCACCTGGTTGGCACGCTCGAGCTGCTGAGCGATGGCGAGCGCGAGCGTATCTCGGGCCTCGTCATCAACCGCTTTCGCGGCGAGCGCGCGCTCTTGGAGCCGGGACTGCGCTGGCTCGAGGAGCGCACCCGCAAACCGGTGCTCGGGGTACTGCCCTACCTGCACGGCCTGCATTTGGATGCCGAAGACTCCGTGCCCCGAGAGCCCGCGGGCGTGCGCGGACCGGCATCAGGCGCCAGAGCGCGTACCGACGACGGGACTGTGCGCGTGATCGTGCCGGTACTGCCACACATCAGTAACCACACGGACTTCGACCCGTTGCGCGCTCATCCTCAGATCGAATTCCACTACGTCGGCAGCGGCTCTGCGCCGCCTGCCGCCGACGTGATCGTGCTCCCCGGCTCGAAAAATGTCCGTGCCGATCTCGCATGGCTGCGGGCGGAGGGCTGGGAGCAGGTCCTGCAGCGGCACTTGCGCTATGGCGGCAAGCTCATCGGCATCTGCGGGGGCTTTCAGATGCTGGGCACCTACGTGCTCGATCCGCTCGGCACGGAGGGCCCTGTCGGCGAGAGCGCGGGTTTCGGTTGGCTGAATCTCGAGACGACGCTGCAAGCGCAGAAGCAGCTGCACAACGTCCGCGGCGCGCTGCAGCCCGGCGGCGCAGCGGTCGCGGGCTACGAGATCCATACGGGAGTCAGCCAGGGTCCGGCACTTCAGCGGCCTGCGGTGCTGCTCGAGGACGGGCGCAGCGACGGTGCGCGCAGCGCCGATGGGCAGATCCTCGCAACCTATCTTCATGGCCTCTTCGAGCATCCCGAAGCCTGCGCGGCGCTGCTGCGCTGGATGGGCGTCGCAGCGCCGCGGCCCCACGAGCAGGCTCTGCTGCGCGAGCAATCCATAGATCGCCTCGCCGACGCCATCGAGACTCAACTCGACATGGAGCGCGTGCTCGCGTTGGTCGCATGAAGGAGTTGATCCTTGGGGGTGTACGCTCGGGCAAGAGCTGTCTGGCCGAGCGCCGTGCGCGTGAGAGCGGGCTCGAGGTGGTGTACATCGCCACCGCGCGCGCGCGTGATGACCTCGAGCTGCAACAGCGGATCGAGCAGCATCGCCAGAGGCGCCCTGCGCAGTGGACCACCATCGAGGAGCCGTACCAGCTCGCGGCTGCGCTGCGAATCAACGCCGGAGCGGGGCGTTGCATACTGGTGGATTGCCTCACGCTGTGGCTCACCAACCTGCTGTGCGCCGATGCGGCGCCTCCGGCAAATACGGACGCCTCGCGAGTGACGGCACCCGATGCCTTTCAGGTCACGGTCCCCGGCGCCTCGCATCTGGCGACAGAGCGTGCCGCGCTGCTCGATACCCTCCCGGGGCTCCCCGGCCATCTCATCCTGGTGGGCAATGAGACCAGCATGGGCGTGGTGCCCCTGGGAGAGCTGTCACGCCGCTTCGTCGATGAAGCCGGCTGTCTGCATCAGGAGCTCGCGCGGCTTTGTGACCGCGTGATTCTCACCGTGGCCGGTCTTCCTCATTTTCTGAAAGGTATTCCACAATGAGCACTGCCGCCCTGCAGGATTTGTCGGAGCTGCTCGATGAGTTCCGGTCGCCTACGCGCACTCCGGATGCCGAGGCCGCGCGCGCCGCGCGAGAGCGCCAGGATACATTGACCAAGCCTCCGGGGTCGCTCGGTCAGCTGGAAGCACTGGTGGTCAAGCTCGCGGCTCTGCAGAGCCGCGAGCGCCCCCGTGTCGAGCGCATCCACATCAGTATCTTCGCTGCGGATCACGGCGTCGCTGCTGAAGGTATCTCAGCCTTTCCGCAGGCGGTCACCGCTGAAATGATCAAGAACTTCGCGCACGGCGGCGCTGCCATCTGCGTACTCGCGCGCGCGCTCGGCGCCACGCTCGAGGTGGTCAACCTCGGCACGGTCGCAGACCCGGGCCCGCTGCCCCAGGTCCTGCGGCGCGTGCTCGGCCCAGGCACGGACAATCTGGCCCGCGGACCTGCGATGAGCGCGGCCCAGTGCGTTGCGGCCATGAAGGCCGGATGCGACAGCGTCGAGGATGCGGTGGCGCGCGGCGCGGAGCTCTTCATCGGCGGTGACATGGGGATCGGCAACACCACAGCGGCAGCCGCTCTCGCCTGCGCGCTGCTGCGAGTCCATCCGCGCGACGTCGTCGGTCCCGGCACGGGTCTGACCCCGGACGGTGTCATGCACAAGATCGAAGTCGTCGACCGGGCGCTCGCACTGCATGGGCCGCATCTCAGTGATCCGGCCTCGGTGCTCTGCCGGCTGGGTGGCTTCGAGATCGCGGCATTGGCCGGTGCCTATATCAGCTGCGCGCGTGCGGGCCTGCCGGCGCTCATCGACGGTTTCATCGCCACCGCTGCGGCATTGGCTGCTGAGCACCTCTGCCCCGGGGTCAGCGAGTGGTGGCTGTTCTCGCACCGCTCCGGCGAGCCGGGGCATGGACGGCTGCTCGATGCGCTGCGTGCACGGCCCATCCTGAATCTAGACATGCGACTGGGCGAAGCCAGCGGCGCCGCAGTCGCCGTGCCGATATTGCGTCTGGCGTGCGAGCTGCACGACCGCATGGCCAGCTTCAGCGAGGCCGGGGTGTCCGGTAGGTTGCCTTGACTTGCATCTCCCTGTTGCGGCACGGCGCCACCACCGCTGCGGGCCGCTACTGCGGCAGCACGGACGTCCCGCTCAGCGAGGAAGGCTGGCGGCAGATGTGGACTGCAGTGGCGGGTCGCGCATGGGATCGCATCTTCTGCTCGCCCCTCGAGCGCTGCGCAGCTTTCTCCGCGGCGCTGGCACGGCGCCTGGCCATTCCGGTCATCAAGGATGCGCGCCTGCGGGAAATGCACTTCGGAGACTGGGAAGGATGCAGCCCCGACGAAATCATGGCTTGCGCACCGGATGCCCTGCAACGCTTCTGGGCGGATCCGATCGAAGCCCGTCCGCCGCGAGCTGAGAGCCTGTCCGACGTCGCCTCACGTGTATTGACCGCGTGGCACGAGATGCTCGACGGCGACAGCGACGAGCGTGTTCTGGTGGTGACGCACGGCGGTCCCATACGCATCCTCCTGTTGGAGCTTTCCGGTCGACCGCAATCAGAACTCTTTCACCTCGACGTTCCGCACGCAGCGTTGTTCGATGTCAGCTCGCTCGAGAACATTGCGTGATCCCAATGTTGCGGCCGTTGCTGATCGCGCTGCAATTCCTCACGTGCCTGCCGCTGCGGTTGCGCGAGGCACCGCAGCCGGCGGAGCTCGGGCGCTCGCTCCTGTGGTACCCGCTGATCGGAGCGTTGATCGGGGCCCTACTGTACGGGATCGATGTCGTGCTCGGCGATGCCGCGCTGCCGCTTCGTGCGGCCCTGCTCCTGGTCGTCTGGGTGACCATCACCGGCGCTCTACACTTGGACGGCCTGGCCGACTCGGCGGACGCCTGGGTGGGCGGTCATGGGGAGCGCGAGCGCATGCTGGCCATCATGAAAGATCCGCATATCGGACCCTGCGCGGTGGTCAGCCTCACTCTGCTGCTCCTGCTCAAATTCTCGGCCCTCTGTGCCGTTCTCGAGCATGGCGAGCGCGTCATGCTCTTTCTGCCACCACTGTTGGCTCGCTGTGCGATGCCGGCGCTCTTTGCGAGCACGCCTTATGTGCGGCCAAGCGGCATCGCGTCCGCACACGCCGCGCACCTGCCCCGCCGCGCGGCGATTGTCACAGTGGCGGTAACACTCGGGGGTTTGCTGCTCATCTTCGGGAAGCCAGCGGTCGCGGGTACGGCCACCGCCGCCCTCGCCTTCGTCCTGCTTCGTCGTTTGCTCTTGCGGCGTTTGGGCGGCACGACGGGCGATACCGCGGGCGCTGTGGTTGAGATCATCGAAGTCGCCGTGCTGACCGCGGCCGGACTGCGCGGGTGAGGGTGCCGAGCCTTTGCCCTAGCCACCTCCAGCCCGACCCCGCGCCGGCTTCCTGCTCACGAAGGATGAGACACTTCCGGTATCGCTTTCCTCCAGCGGGCGGCTGCATAACGCAAGGATTGCAAACCGCCGCGGGATTCAGGACGTCGGTTCATCGCCTTCCAACGCCGCAATCAGCGGGCAATGCACATTGCCCGTGTTGCAGTGGCATCGATCGACCAGTGTGGCGAGCACCTCCTCGACCCGCCTGAGCTGCGTCATCCGCTCGCGCACCATCCCGAGCTTCAACGCGGCGAGTCGCTCCGCTTCGCGGCAGTGGCGACCGTCCTCGAGGGCGAGCAGGTCTTTGACTTCCTCGAGGCTGAAGCCGAGCGCCTGAGCCTGCTTGATGAACCGAAGCCGCCGGGCGTGAGCCTCGCGGTAGCGGCGGATGCCGCCCGGCGGGCGCCGCGGCTCCTCGAGCAGACCGCGCCTCTGGTAGTACCGGACGGTTTCCACGTTGACGCCAGCCTGCCTTGCGAGCCTTCCGATCGTGCAGATCTCGGACATATTGACTCCGTACTCGAGTACGGCAATAGAGTACGCCCATGACTGAAGCGGCGGAAGAAGGCGCGGACAGGACCACGGCGAGCAGGCGCTCCGCAGCGCAATCCGCACGACTGCTATCCATCGCAGGGATTGCGACGGCCCTGGGAGCAGCCTCCTGCTGCGTGATCCCGTTTCTGCTCTTCGCCCTGGGAGTGAGCGGCGCCTGGATCGCCAATCTGACGGCACTCGAGCCCTACCAGCCGGTCTTCGCCGTGCTCTCACTCGGCTTCATCGGATGGGGTGCCTGGCGGCTGCGCCGCAAGGCGAAGATTGCCTGCGCGAAGGGCTATTGCGCGAGCGCGCGCTCCGATCGGATCGCGCGGATTGGCCTTTGGACGGCTGCCGTCCTGATTGTGATTGCGCTCGCGTTCCCCTATGTCATCCGTGCCCTGATCCTGTCCTGATCGCTGCAGCTACTCGGAGGCGTTCATGAACTCTCATCGCATAGTCCTCGTCGCCGCCCTCGTCATGAGTGCTACACCGCTCGCGGCGCTCGCCGCCGATACCACGGCCGTGCTCGACGTGCATCACGCGGGCTGCGTGCTCTGCGGACCGATCATCAAGCGCAGCTTGGAGCAGGTGCGGGGCGTGAAGTCGGTTGCGGTCGGCCAGCCCGATGCCATGGCCGATGTCACCGCGACCGTGGTCTTTGATCCCGCCGTCACACGGGTCGCGACGCTCATCAAGGCGGTCAGCGACCGCGGCTACCCCGCCGTAGTCAAGCCGGCGCACCCGGAGAAAGTGCAGTGAACCGAGACGCCGGGGCCAGCTCCTGGATGAGCCGCATTGGCGATAAGACCGGCGTGCTCGGGAGCATCGTCACCGCCATGGGCTGCGCGACGTGCTTCCCCGCGCTTGCGAGCCTCGGCGCGGCGATGGGTCTGGGATTCCTGAGCCGGTATGAGGGACTCTTCATCCGCGTGCTGTTACCGGTATTCGCCGGCCTCGCGCTGCTCGCCAATGGCTGGGGAGCACTCGAGCACCGGCGCTGGCCGCGGGCGGCGGTCGCGCTGCTCGGCCCGCTACTGGTCCTCGCTGCGGTGTTCGTCATGCGCGCCTCGGGTCACCGTACCGGTTGGCTCCTCTATCCGGGGCTTGCGCTCATGATCGCTGTGGCGATCTGGGATCTCATCGCTCCACCGCTCAGGCGCCCCCGCGAGGCCCACGACACCAGTTGTTGCGGCTGATCGAGCCAGTGCCAGAAACCCGATCACGATACGAGCTGACAGGCGATCCGCCCGAGGAGCTCCATGAACCAACAGACGCTCTCCGTGACAGGCATGACGTGCAAGGATTGCGCGGTGCACATCGAGCGAGCGCTCGAGCGCCTCGCCGGCGTGCGGGCCGTGCGCGTTGACTTCCCGCGCAGCTGCGCGAGGATCGAAAGCGATGCGCCGCTCTCACTCGATGCCCTCAATGAGGCGCTGCCCAGGCGTTACCGCCTCGCCCTGATGGCCCATGAAGAGCGAGCTCACGGCTCCGCCGCCGCGGCCACGTCCGCAGGCGGCGCACGCTCGCCGCTCAAGATCGCGATTCTCGGCACGGGCGGGGCTGCGATGGCCGCGGCGATCACGGCGGCCGGGCGCGGCGCGCAGGTCACCCTCATCGAGCGCGGCACGGTCGGCGGCACCTGCGTCAACATCGGCTGCGTGCCCTCGAAGATCATGATCCGCGCGGCACACGTCGCGCGGGTCCGCCGCGTCAGCCCCTTCGATGCCGGGATCAGCGCGAGCGCCCCGCGGATCGACCGCCGGAAGCTCCTCGGGCAGCAGCAAGCCCGGGTCGATGCACTGCGTGCGGCCAAGTACCAGGCGATCATCGAGGGTAATCCCCGGATCACCCTGCTGCGCGGAGAGGCCCGATTCAATGATGCATCGGCGCTGGGTGTGCGGCTCGAGGAAGGTGGCGAGCGGACGGTGCCGTTCGATCGCGCGCTTGTCGCCACCGGCGCTCGGCCGGCCGTTCCGCCGATTCCGGGACTGAAGGACACTCCCTACTGGACCTCGACCGAGGCGCTCGTGAGCGCGAGCATCCCACCGCGGCTGCTCGTGATCGGTTCCTCCATTGTCGCTGCGGAGCTTGCCCAGGCTTACGCGCGCCTCGGCAGCCGGGTGACGATGGTGGCTCGCAGCACGCTCTTCTTCCACGAGGATCCACTCATCGGCGAAACCTTGAGCCAGATCTTTGCCGACGAGGGTATCGAGATCCTGCGGCAGACGCTCACGCACGCGGCCGCTCACCGGGAAGGCGAGTTCCTGCTCGAAACATCTGCAGGAGCGCTGCGAGGCGATGCGTTGCTCGTCGCGACGGGTCGCGCGGCGAACGTCGAGGCGTTGAACCTCGAGGCCGCCGGCATTCGCTTGAGTCAGGGCGGCCGGATCGCCGTCAATGAGCAGCTGCGAACGAATGTGCCGCATATCTACTCGGCGGGCGACTGCACCGATCAGCCGCAGTTCGTGTACGTCGCCGCCGCTGCCGGCTCGCGCGCGGCAGAGAACATGACGGGCGGGGATGCGACGCTCGACCTGCGCACGATGCCAGCTGTCGTTTTCACCGACCCGCAGATCGCGACGGTGGGACTGACCGAGGCCCAAGCGCATTCGAAGCGCATCGAGACGGACAGCCGCGTGCTCAGGCTCGACAACGTGCCGCGCGCGCTCGTGAATTTCGACACCCGCGGCTTCATCAAGATGGTCGCAGAGGCCGGCACGGGTCGGTTGCTCGGCGTGCAGGCCGTTGCGGCGGAAGCCGGCGAGCTCATCCAGGCCGCCGCGCTCGCCATCCACCATGACATGACCGTCGCGGCACTCTCGAGTCAGCTCTTCCCGTACCTGACCATGGTCGAGGGATTGAAGCTCGCGGCACAGACATTCTCCAAGGACGTGAAGCAACTGTCCTGCTGCGCGGCCTAGCGCAAGACGCGTGCGAGTGTGACAGCTTGCCACCTCCGTTCGCTTGAGCAAGGGCCCCGGTGGCGCGCTTATTGCTGGCGCGCGCTCGCCCTGCTGACGTGTCCCTGACATCTGCTGCTGCTCGTGACTGCGCTCGCGGGAACCACCGTAGGCGCCGCGATCGCATCACATTGGAGCTTGGCGGCCGTGGCGCTGACCGCGCTGTTTACGCTCTCCCTGACTCAGGCATGGCGGGCGTTCAGTCGAATGAGGACATCATGAGAGCGGACGGAGATTGGCTCGATGTCAGAGTGGGTCTCTTGGCGGCCCTTGTCGCGACTAAGGGCACGGAGTACGGGCAACAGGCTCTCTGGGCGCTGACGCCGAAGCGCATCCAGGATCAGGAATGTGAATAGGCACCCGAAGGTTGATCAGATTTGGAGCTATCGACGTCGAATCCGGATCACGCACAGGGTCGATTTCCCGGGGAGCATCAAGCGCTTGTGCCAACACGAGAGGTCTCGGTTGGACGCCTATCCCTGGTCGGGCTTCGGTGCCGATTCACAGAAAAGCTATGGCCTGATGGGCATAGGCGCGAAGATCATTTGAATCGAGCATGGTCATCTCCCGCGTTCCGCGGCACTCGTGGCCCGATAGCGCATGATCTTCAGGACGGGGTTGCCATGGAGCGCTTCAATGGGCAGGTAGACGAGGCCAGTCGCCGGATCGACGGCGACCGAGTGGGCGTCGTCGCCGACGTACCCATGGCCGAGTTCGACCAATCCATTCTGCGCAATGCGGAATACCGAAACGATCCCGCTCTCGCTCGCCACGTACAAGCGGCTTCTCATGGAATCGATCGCGAGGACATCCGGATCACGCCCCACGCGATGGACTTCCCTGACCTGCAGGGTCCGAAGGTCCATGACGAGCAGCCGCGCACTGCCATCGCATGCGATGAACGCCAGCCGTTCCGGAACATCCAGCAGCAGGCCATGGTTGTGCTCACAAGCGCCAGGCAAGGGATAGCGGGCGACAATGCTGTCGGTCACCGGGTCGATGGCCGCGAGCACATCGAGGCTTTGCAGGTTGACCAGTACATGTCCGGAAACCGGGTCATAGACTGTCATGCCCGCTTCACTGTGCAGCGGGATTTGGGCGATGCGGCGCTCGGTGGCGGTATCGATGACCGTTTCGGTCCGGCCCGCCTCGTCTGACACGAATAGCCGTCCCACGGACGGCACGAAGGCGCTGCCATCCGGAAACCGTCCCGCCGGAATGCGGGCCACGACTTTCAGCGTGCGGGTGTCCAGGACCGCGATCGAACCGCCGAAGAACGGCTGACTCCACCAGTGGCCGGTCACGCTCACGAACACCCGGTGCAGCTGTGGCACTGCCGTGACGCCCGTGGCTTCGGGAAAGCCCGGGAGATCCGCCACTAGCGCCCGGGTGGCGGTATCGAATACCACCACCCGGCCCGCTCCCATGTGGGAGAGGAAGAGCCGATGCGCCTTCGCATCCAGGCTCTGATAGTCGAAACGGCTCACCCCACCGGGCAACGGAACGTTTGTGACGGTGACGAGCGGCACTCCCGCCGCCAGGCTGGCGGAGGAGATGGCGAAGGAGAGTATCGCCCCAATCGCTCTGATCGCTCGCATGACGCAAATCTCCTGCCCGGTACTAATCCGTCAGGATCATTCGTGACCCGCTGGCAGGACAATGAGCTCGCCCGACATCCAGGGCTTGTGATGATCACAATAGAAGGGGAATACCCCGGCCCGGTCGGCCTTGAAAGTCACGTTCACCGTCTGCAGGGGCGGGATCGAGCGGTCGATACGGTACGCCGGCAACGTGAAGGTATGAAGATCGTCGGGTCCGCCCTCCAGGTTGCGAATGCTAATCGTGACGGTCTCACCCTGAGTAACAGCGATCGTACCCGGATCGAATCCGTAGGCTTCACCGAACTTCTTGTAGGCCTTGGCCGGGCCGCCTTCTCTCGAGACCCAGCGAACCGTATACAGATACACGTGGGTGTGCGGATCGGGCTTGGCTGCGTGCGGCTGCACGGCATGGGCGACGGCGGTCAGCCCAAGCACTGATACGGCGGCACTCGCTGCTGCGGCGAGGAGGCGCTTCTGCCACGGCGCCGGAGAATGGCGCACGCCGCGGGAATTCAACTGCTCGTCACGATGTGTCGACATGGTCTATCTCCGGTGTGTGAGTAAGTTTGTGGGGTATGGGCATTGGCGGAGCACAGCGAAACACCCGGTTCAAGTGTTTTGAGTAGCATCGCCTGCCTTCGCATAGGCGGCATACAGGAAATCGAGCGTTCGGCCGATCTCGGTCAGCAACTCATCGTCGGTGGTGCCTTGTGCGCGGGCTCCGGCCATGATGGCCGCAAAGCCCGCGGCCTCCGGGACGGGCACCCCCCCGACATCGAGGTAATGCACCAGGGCGCCGAGCCGAGCGAGCGCAGGATTGTTCTCGAGTCCGAAGCTGGCCACCAACACCTCGAACGTGACGCGTGTGCCGACGTGAGTGAAATCGGCTCCGTCGAAGTCGAACCCGATGACACCCGCGGGGACCCGGGTGAGACCCTCGAGCCAGACAAAGTGGGCCTGCGGATCGATGAAGCGGCGAATCAGCCAGGCGCAGGCAACACGGTCCACCCACAGGTGAGCCCGGGTCGCCCAGGTCTTGCCCTGGTAGTCCGCTGGCGCGCAGCGTCGCAATGCCGCCGCGGCGGCGTGCGGTTCGTCCGGCGAGAAATGCGCATTGAGAGCGGCCTCGGCATCCGCCAGCGCCTGCTCGACCTGGCCTCGGGAGGGTCCTGGAAAGAAATCCGTCTCGACCACCGCGGCCAACTCGCGCCTGAGGGCGGCCAGAGCACGGCGGGCGACCACTTCCGATCCGGCCGACAGCTCCCGCTTGAAGGCATCCAGCCGCTGCAACAGGTCTGAATACACCGCCGTCCGGTCGAAGAGCCGCTTCAGATCTTCGCCCGATCGGTCCTCCAGTGGGTGGTATTCGGCGATATAGGCGGTTCCACCGGCGGCTTCGATTTCCTCCGCCAGCTCCCGGAAAACGGTCTCGCTTTGCGTAGTCCCGGGCAACAGATACGCCCCGTCGCGCAGCGCCGCTGCCCCCGAAGCTTTGAATGCGCGCCAGATACGCACCCGCGCCGCCGTGTTCGGGCCGGGGAGGCTCACGATCAGGGTCAACCAGGCACTTGCAGGAGGCATGTAATAAATGATACATAGCCGCATCTATAATTACAATCTGGAGCACCTGCCGATGATCACCCAGCCCCAAACCGGCCCGGAGTCCCGGCGAACACGACGCGCGGTGAGCCTGGGGCAGATGTCGCGCTACTTCCTGCGGCTGGGTGCCCTGGGCTTTGGCGGACCTGTGGTCCTCGCCCATCACATGCAACGCGATCTGGTCGAGCAGCGGCACTGGCTGACGGAGGCCGAGTACTCGGACGGACTGGCGCTCGCGACCGCCTGTCCGGGTCCGCTCGCCTACCAGCTCGGAGTCTTTTGTGGTTACGTTCGCTTTGGAATCCGCGGCGCGCTGGCCGTCGCCGCAGCGTTTGCATTCGCACCCTTCCTGATCGTCACGGCGGCCGCCGCGCTCTATGTGCGGTTCGCCGGCAGCTGGGAAATCAAGGCGATCTTTTACGGCGTCGCGCCCGTCATTGTGGCGTTGATTCTGAAGGCGTGCTGGCAGCTCGGCCGCAAGACTCTAAAGTCTCAGTGGCTCGCCTGGTCGTTCGCCGCGGTTGCGGCGATCATTACCCTGACCTTCAAACAAGAGCTCGTCAGCCTCTTTCTGATGGCCGGGCTCCTCGGCTCGATCGTGTTCGCAGGTTCTCCCCCGCAGCCGCCTCCCCCCTCGCCCCGTGCCACCGCCTCGGTCGGCGCGGGGTGGCTTGCGATCAACGGTGCGCCTCTCAGCGGCACGACCGCGAAGATCTTCGCGTTCTTTCTCAAGACCGGCTTTCTGGTGTTCGGCAGCGGTCTTGTGATTGCACCATTTCTCAAGGTCTACATCGTCGACCAGTACCACTGGCTGACCGATCGGCAGTTCATCGATGCGGTGGCCATCGGCATGATCTCGCCCGGCCCCGTGGTCATCACCGCGACCTTCGTCGGCTATGTGCTGAATGGCCTGTGGGGTGCCCTCGCCGCCACCCTTGGCATGTTCGCCCCTTCCGTGCTGTTGACGATCGTCGCCGCCCCGCTGCTCAAGCGCTATCGCGATAACCGCCATCTGCAGGGATTTCTGCGCGGCATCGTGGCCGCCGTCGTGGGGGCGCTCCTCGGCACCGGGATCCTGATCGCCACCGCGGCCATCGGGGATCTGCTCACGGCGGGCATCGCCGCCGCGACTTTATGGGTGATCCTGAAGTGGTCCGAGGTGCCTGAGGTCGCTGTCGTGTCCGCCGGCGCGATGCTCGGCCTTGGTGGATATCTCTGGCTGCACCCCGCGTGGCTGTGAGTGCGCTTACCTTCACCTGCACGTCATGTGCCAGCGGACAGCCATCGTTGATCCAGTCGCTCGCCGGTGCCCGGCCGCATGCGGCTGATCCCCGAATTCACTAACGCCAACGCTCGGCGGATCCTGGTCGCGAAATCACTTCGTTCGCTTGCCGACGGATGCGTGAGCATCCTGCTACCGGCGTACCTTCTGCGGCTCGGGCTCGGCGCATGCGAGCTCGGGATTCTTGCCACGCCGGCCACGCCCGACCGATCAGAACATTTATTTAGCTACCATCGGTGACACGCAGGTGTTCGAAACGGGACCGCGGTGCTACTGCCGGATGGCAAGCGGTTTTACGTGGGTGGTAGTGGGGAAACTGCGCTCTTCTCGCTGGGAACGAGTCCAACCGATCCTGGATCCTGGGAGCGCGGCCCCCGATCCCAGCACCAATCCGGTATGCAAGACGCTGACCGGCGAGATTGCGAAGACTCGCGAATTCCGAGGGTAAACAGCCCGTCAATGCGGCAGAAGGCCGCAAGGACGATTGATCGCCGGGAGCCCTAGCCTACGCGAAGCCTCACTTCGCAGCAGGCGCTTGAGCGTCCGACTCATGCGCTCGGATGGTGGCGACAGTGAGTGTCTCCAATCCCCGTTGTACCGGATGCAGGCTGATGTCCACTCGGCGCTCGCAGCCATCCTTACATAAGGCGAACAGCGTGAGACCCGCTCCCATCGGCCTCGAGCGCCGATCGTCGGCAAAGCGGATGCGCTGACCGATGTGCGCCAGCCGATTCCGATAGGGAATCAGCACCTCGATGGTCTGGCCGACAAGCTCGCCCGCCGCATATTTGAGCAAGCGGCAGGCTTGCTCGCTCGCAAACAGGATAGTCCCCGACTCGTTAACGACGACAGCGGCATCGCATGCTTGCCCGAGAAGGCGTTCCACGGACGGGGGCTGCGGCAATGCGGTGCCACTCCATCGATCAAGCATTCGCGAATTTCAGCTCCGCCAGCCCAGCAGGGATATACGTACATTCGCGTACGGCGCGGCCGAAGTGCCCCTAAGCAATGCTTTCACTCGGCTTCTGCGACACTGAGCGCGCGCTGATGCATTGCATGAGACCGCAGATCCGGGGAATGCGTGGGCACATGAGCTCCCACGTATGAGGAGGACGAAATTTCTGCCCCCCGGATAGCGCATCAGACCACGTCTGCCCTTCAGCGTTCCGTCGGCTGGCAATGCGCGCAAGTTGATCGGTGCGGCGCGAGCCTGTCCGTGATCACCGTGCCGCTGCAAGACTCACACCGCCCGAGCCCAATCACTTCGTTCTTGGCGATCTCGATCGCGAAGCAAAGCAGTTCCTCGATTTCAAATTTGGACCACGGGAAACATCCTCGATACGCCTCGTATGTGTCACACAGGCGTTCTCCGAACTCCAACGTAGACAGCTTTCGCCGAGGCGCGCCCGCGGGAGTTCCGGGCGGAAGCAGTCCGTAGATGCGACAAAAGACCGCGAGGACGGCGCCTTCGCTGCGCGCCCGCGGAGAGTGAGTGAAACGCGCTATGGAGGTCGGTGATGGTCCACGGTGGCGCGTATTCTCGGCAACGCCCCAGCGCTGCCGGAGCGCCTCCTGCTGATGGCGCGAGAGGCTTGTCATCGCGAAAATCGCCCCCGTGCGCGCCTGGTGCGCCATCAGCCTGAGTGCGAGCTGGTAGCGCCTCGTATCGCGCCGAGCGCCGTCACTGGCCTGTGTGTCCATCGTCTCCCTTGGTCACCTTCCACGTATTCTGTCAAGCCCGACTTTCGCCCGAATTTCGGGCGAAACTGCCGCATCACCCTCAGCGCACGGCAACGGAGAATGGCCGCCCCCAATTTGCCGGACCGAACATGTCGAGACGATCCAGGAGGCAGTCCAGGCTCGAGGCGCCGCTCTCATTCGTGCCGCCGCCCTGGCCGGGCGGCTCCTGTCTCGAGCTCGTCCACGAATTCAACGAGCGGTTCGTCGTGGAGACGGCGGAAGTTGTCCGACAAAGCGACGCGAGCGCACTGCCTGAGGTGGTGCGG
>JAJZLX010000713.1:0-839 GCA_021850555.1 Pseudomonadota bacterium
CCCCCCCCCCCCCCCCGCCCGGTCGATCTGCCGCCGCGCACCTCGGCCACCGGGAGTCTCACGACCACGCTCGCGAGCGCGGCGAGCACCGCGGCGACGCGCCCCTGCCCGATTATCCCCGAACACCGCGCCGCCCGCAGCGACTCATCGCAGCCTCGCCACGGATCGCAGGCAGGCTGTCAGTCGAGCTTCAGCCGCGCCAAGAGCAGTCTTTTGACCAGATCGAGAGCCAGCGTAAACAGCGCGGTTGCCGTGAACAACAGGCCGATGACCGGCCAGGAGAGCCGGTGCAGGGGAAAGCCGTAGGCGGCCATCAGCACGATGCTCAGCACATTGACCACGGAAGAGGCGACGACCCAGGCGCTCGGCCGCGAACTCCAGAGCCAGCGGTGGTCACGCACCACGTAGTAGGTGGCCTGGATGACGAACACCAGGGTCACGGTGGCGAGGGTGCGCAGCCCGTGATCGGCGACCCAACCAAAACGGAAGTGGGCGACACCGACGACGCCGCTGCAGAACACCGCGGCAACGACCCCGAGAACGATGCCCGCCAGCGTGATCCGCCCGATTCGCCAGGCATTCGGCAGCGCCGAGGCGCGCACGTTGTCGGTGGTCGCGGACATGGCGAGGAAGTCCCCGCCGATCATGACCAGGACGATCATCATCGGTGTCAGGATGGCGCGCGCGGTGAGCAACAGCCCCACGGTGAGCAGCAGCATCTGCGTCACCTTCGCGGTCACGGACCGCAGCGTGTATGTGAGAATCCGCTGATAGGCCACGCGCCCGACCTTGACCGTCGCGACGATTCCACCGAGACCCGGCCGGGTGAGCACGATGCC
>JAJZLX010000713.1:849-3250 GCA_021850555.1 Pseudomonadota bacterium
TGCCCATCTGTGCCTGGCGCAGCGCCGGCGCGTCGTTGGCGCCGTCGCCGCACATGCCGACGGTGCGTCCGTCCCGCTGCAAGGCCTGGACGATCTTGAACTTGTCCTCGGGGAAGACTCCGGCGAACACCCCGAAATCCCGTGGCCGGGCACCCGGCGGCGGCGCGCCGGACGGGCAGACGGCTCCCTCGATCCCCACGGCGCGCGCGACCACGGCGGCGGTTGGCGCGGCATCTCCGGTCACCATGACCGTTTCCACCCCGAGGGACTTCAATTCCGCGATGAGCTGGCGGGCATCGGCCCGGGGCTCGTCGCTCAAGCCGATCAGCCCGACCCAGGCCAGCGCCTGGGCGGGTCCGGCGGCCACCGCGAGCACACGGTCGCCCCGGTTCGCCATCGCTTGCGCCGACGCGCTGATGTCCGCCGGGGGCGGGGCGAGCGCCGCGATGCGGCTGAAGGCTCCTTTGACGATCCGCAGCGTCTCCCCCGCCGCGCCGCGGGCTTGCGCCTCTGACATCTTCTGCGCCGGATCGAAGGGCACGAAGCGCACCCGCGCCGGCAGCCCGCTCGAGGGCCGCTGCGCCGCGGCGCCGCGGATTGCCGCGTCCACCGGATCGAGTCCCGCATCGGCACTCGCGAGCGCCCCCAATCCGAGCACCTGCGGCGCATCGAACCCGGGCGCGGCGTATACGGTGGTCACGGCCAGCACATTGCGGGTCAGCGTGCCGGTCTTGTCCGAGCACAGCATGTCCATGCCCGCCGCCTCGTCGATCGCCGACAAGCGTGTTGGGAGCACGCCGCGCGCGGCGAGCGTGCGCGCGCCAATGGCCGAGGCGAGCGTGAACGTCGCCGGCAATGCCACGGGAATGGCCGCCAGCACGGCGGTGAGGATCAGTGGAATCGTCTGCGCGATCGGCATGTGCGTCGCGGCCGCGTACAGCAGCTGCACGAGAACCATCGCGGCGCTGAACAGCGCCAGATTGCGCACGATGCGCACCACCGCCTGCTGCTGCGAGCTCGGGCTCTGAGCGATGCGCACCAGCTCCGCGGTCTTGCCGAATTTCGTCGCCGCGCCGGTTGCCCCGACCTCCGCGACCGCCTCGCCACGGCGCACCAGCGCTCCGGCGTAGGTCATCGCGCCGGCACCCGCCTCGATCGGCAAGGATTCTCCGGTGAGCATGGACTGATCGAGCAGCACCTCGCCCTGGCGCAGCATGACATCCGCCGGCACGATGCCGCCGAGGGAGAGCTTCACCACATCCGCCGCGGGCACGGTCAACCACTGCCCGTCACGCATCACCACGGCGTTCAGCGCGAGCCGTTCCCTCAGCGCTCTGAGCGTCGCGCGCGCGTGACCTTCCTTGATCAGGCCCAGGCCGCCGTTGAACAGCAGCAGCACGGCGATGACCCCCGCCCCGAGGTACTCGTGCAGCATCACTTGCAGCAGGACCGCCGCTTCGAGCATCCACGGAACCGGCGCCCAGAATTTGCCGAGCACCCGCAGCCAGGGGCTCGATTCGCTCTCCGGCACGGCGTTCGGGCCGTGTTGCACGAGCCGCCGGCGAGCCTCCTCGCGCGTCAGACCCGCAAGGCCCGCGGGTGTCGCGGCCTCGGCAGGTTGCGCGGCGCGATCGGCGCTCATCGAGTCGCAATCCGCCGATGGCGAGTCGCACTCCTGCGCTGCGCGTTGCGGGGCCGCGCATGACCCTCGCACCACCCGGCGCGGGACGCGCCAGTGGCCGTGGAGCGCCCGGCACATCCGGGGTACGCGGTTTCGGGCATGGGATCTCCCGGAGGATCGGCAGCCGCTCGAGAGGGAAATTATCGATCGGCGCGCATCGGGCGCACAAGTACGCACCTGACGGCCGCGTGTACGGGATTACCGAAATGCGCCCGCGGCTCTGGCTCTCGTCCTGTTATGTTTTTGTCATTCGACGCGCGCCGCGGAAATATGCGTGGGATCCGCCTCGTTATCGACTCGTTTCCCTACCGCCCGCCGATCTCAGCGATGCGCCCGCTTCAACGCCGCCTCTATACCGGCCTCGGCCAGGGGCGCCATGACGGCATAGCCGGCCGGCGACGGGTGCACGCCGTCGGGGCTCAGCGAGTGCTTCAATCCCCCCGCGGCATTCTTCATCGCGGCGTAGTAGTTGACGTAGACGTAGTGGTGCCTCGCGGCATAAGCCTGGATCCAACGGTTGAGCGCTGCGATCCGGTGTGCCGGATTCGGCACCTGCGGGTGCCACCAGTAATGGACGGTCGGCAGCAGCGAGCACAGCACCACTGCGATGCCGTTTGCCTTGCCCAACTGAGCCATGGATTCCAGGTTGCCTTCGACCTGGCGCAACGTCACCGGACCGGTATTGCCGGCCAGATCGTTGGTGCCACCGAGAATCACGAC
>JAJZLX010000628.1 GCA_021850555.1 Pseudomonadota bacterium
GACGTGAATTCACGCAAGTGTCCGCGCTGCCTGTCCAGTCCGCCGCCAATCAGGCTACCGACAGGCAGGGCCGGCGCAGAGTGCATTTCCAGATCGAGGACTAGCTGGTCGACGACAATTATCTTGGTAAGCGTGTAGTCCCGGCCGCATTGCGGTCGCGGGGATGCCCGGGCGACGATATGCCGCGGTGCGCCTGGGGTTCGCCGGGCCTGCTAGCGTCGTTTGCGGACGCGCTGGGGGGCCAGTCGGAAGCGGCCGCCGTTGACCTCGTTGGTCACCACGCGCTCGTGAAGGGCTTTGCCGATGGCCGCATCCAGCCGTTGCAGCAGCTCGGGGAAGCTCTCCCCATCACGCCGCACGAGACTGGCAATCAATTCTGTTTCGGTGACGGCGACGGCGGCGCCTTCGATCGGTGGCATCCGTCCGATGCCGATGTGACCGCCGGCTTGATCCAGCAGTTCGGTGATGTTCGGCCACTGATCTGTCTGCGCAGGGGGCATTGGGAGGATCTCCGAACGTCAGGATAGCGTCAGGCCGCCTCGCGGACGGCCTCTGTCGGGGAGGGTAGCCGGACGTTCCAGGGAAGCAGTTCATCGATCCGGTTGATCGGATGATCTGCAATCCGTTCAAACACGTGGCGCAGGTACGCCTCTGGATCGATTCCATTGAGCTTGCACGATCCAATGAGGGTGTACATCGATGCTGCGCGCTCGCCGCCGGCGTCGGATCCAGCAAAGAGATAGCTGCGCCTGCCGAGGGCCACATCACGCAACGATCGCTCAGCCGCATTGTTGTCCATGTCCGCCCGACCGTCCGTGCAGAAGTAGGTCAGAGCCGGCCAGTGCCGGGGCTTGACGGTGTAGCGGATCGCCTTGGCAAGCGCAGAGCTCGTCGGTAGCCGCGCGAGCTGGGTCATCAGCCAGGTATGCAACTCCTGAAGCAACGGCACGGAGCGAGCCTGTCGCTCGCGCAGCCGCGCCTCGGGGTCAAGGCCGCGGATCTCCCGCTCGATGGCATACAGCACATCGATCCGCTCGACGGCTTGAGCCGCGATCGGTGAGCGCAGCGCGAGGTGCATCTCGTACAGCTTGCGCCTCGCGTGAGCAAAGCATAAAGACCGCTTCAGACGCGCAGGCCCCGCCCGCGCCTTGCGCTCTCGGTGAGGAAACAGTCCAAACAACTCGTTAAATCCCGCGTACGCATCGACGTGCACGACGCCTTGGAACCCCTGCAGGTGCCGGCGTGGATGCTGCCCGCCGCGACCGGGCGAGTACTCGAACCACACCGCCGGCGGCTCTCGACTTCCCCAGGTGCGCTCATCGCGAACGTAGGTCCATAGATATCCGGTCCGGGTCCGTCCTCGCCCGGGATCGAGCACCGGCAAAGGGGTGTCGTCGGCATGGAGATGTCCGCCGCCGAGCACGTGGCGGCGCACCGCCAGCACCAGGGGGCTCAGCAGCCGATCTGCCGCCCGCACCCACTGCGCAAGGAGCGAGCGCTCGAGCTCGAGGCCGGCGAAGCCGTATACCTGGCTCTGACGGTACAGCGGCTGGTGCAGGCAGTATTTGCTCGCCACCACGTGCGCCATCAGGGCCGGTCCCGGCAGCCCGCGTTCGATGGGGCGCGAGGGAGCCCCGGCTTGCACGATCTGTGAGCACCGCACGCAGGAGTGCTTCTCGCGCACGTGGCGCAGGACCTTGAAGTAGCCCGGCACGTACTCGAGCATCTCCGCCACGTCCCGTCCCAGGTAGCGCAGCCGCCCGCCGCACTCCGGGCACGCACAGCCGTTTGTGACCGCCGGGTGTGGGTGCATGATCGTCTCGCGTGGCAGATGGGCCGGCAGCGCGCGTCGCCCCGAGCGGCGCCGACGCACCGTCCGCCGCCGCTCTTGAGCGGCGGCGGATGCGTTCTCGTTCTGGGTCTCTGACTGCGGATCCGCTGCAGGCGCAGCGGATGGGGTGAGCTGCTCGAGCGCCTGCAGACTCATCTCGATCTGCGTGACCTCGAGCTCCAGCTGCTCCCGAGAGCGGCCGAACTTCCAGCGCCGCAGCTGCGCGAGCTGGATCTTCAGCCGCTCGATCTCCAAGCGGTGCTCGCGCACCAGGCGCTTGAGGTCTGCTACATCATCGGGGAGATCGTGTGTCTCGGGCACACGCCGATTATACGCGCGGTGCCGCGGCACGCACGTCGATGTTGGAAAATAATGCGATCAACTCAGTGGCGAAAAACTGCGCGCACGCAATACCTACCACATCTTGTGGGTCTCTCAACAAACACCAAATCCGTGCGGCATCAGGCCACCACTGTCGGCGACGGCGCCTCCTCGGTGGACACGCTCCGGCGAACCCGGCGCCAGTCGATCCCTTCAAGAAGCGCCGATAACTGCGCGCCCGTCAGCAGCACCGCCCCATCAGCGGCGTGCGTCCAGGTGAACTTCCCCCGGTTCAGCCGCTTGTACAGCAGGCATAGTCCGTCCGCATCGGCCCAGAGGATCTTCACCCGATCCCCGCGACGCCCCCTGAAGATGAAAAGCTGCCCCGAAAGGACATCGGCCGATAACTGCGTCTGCACCAGCGCGCTCAGTCCATCGATCCCGCGGCGCATATCCGTGAGCCCCGCCACCAGCCAGATGCGTACCCCCGCCGGTACGCTCAGCATGGTCCGGATAGCTCGCGCAGAATCGCCTGCAGCCCCTCCGTGCCCAATCCGCCCCAGATCCTCAGGCGCGTGCCGCTCGGATACTCGACCTCCACCCGTTCAGGTTGTGCCGGGGAAACTGATGCGGCGCGCGCTTCTTGCGGCGCCGCCTTCATCGGCACATGGATCTGCACGGGCAGTAACGCCGGCGCCTTGCGCTCACCAGCGCTCTCGGCGCCTCGCTCGAGGAGCTTGCCGCGCCGATACTCCCGACGCCAGGTAAAGATCTGGTTCGCGTTCACTCCGTGACGTCGGGCAATGACGGGTACCGAGCTCCCCGATTGCAGTGTCTCGCGCACGATCTGCAGCTTCTCCTGCACAGACCATTGCTTGCGCCTGCGAACCTGCCTGCTGCCCGATCCTGTTCCCGTACTCTGCTCTGTAGAAGTGTCCACCTGTTCTCCACGTGGGCACTTACGCTCGTGCCCATTTATCTGCAAGTGGGCACATGATCCCCGAGGCGGGCACCGCCGCCTATGCGGCCTTCGCTACACGGTTACTGACGCATTGACTGCTGGTGCATATCTTCGTGTCGCGAGGGTCAGCGCCCG
>JAJZLX010000220.1 GCA_021850555.1 Pseudomonadota bacterium
GTCGGCGGGTTCGAGCGCGTGTACGAGATCAACCGCAATTTCCGCAACGAGGGACTCTCGACCCAGCACAACCCGGAATTCACCATGCTGGAGCTGTACCTCGCGTTCGCCGATTACCGCGATCTGATGGACTGGATCGAGAAGGCGATCCGCGGCATGGCCGAGATGGTCCACGGCAGCCAGCAGCTGACCTATCAGGGGCGCCGTTACGATCTGGCCCGGCCGTTCCGCCGGGTGACGGTCGAGGAGGCGATCCTCGAGCACAATCCGCGGCTCGAGCGCGGTTCGCTGCGCGAGGTGGGCTATCTGCGCGAGGCCTGCGCGCGGCTCGGCATCGCGGTGCAGCCGCACGACGGACCGGGGAAGCTGCAGATCGAGATCTTCGAGAAGACCGCCGAGCACACGCTGCTCGATCCGACCTTCGTGTGGGCCTACCCCGCGGAGGTCTCGCCGCTCTCGCGCGCCAACGATCAGGATCCGTTCATCACCGATCGGTTCGAGCTGTTCATCGCCGGACGCGAACTTGCCAACGGTTTCTCCGAACTCAACGACCCGGAGGATCAGGCGGCGCGCTTGCGCGCCCAGATGGCGCGCAAGGATCGCGGCGACGAGGAGGCGATGTTCTATGACGCCGACTACGTGCGCGCGCTGGAGTACGGCATGCCCCCGACCGCCGGGCTCGGGGTCGGCATCGATCGGCTGGTGATGTTCTTCACCGACTCGCCCTCGATCCGCGACGTCATTCTCTTCCCGCATCTGCGGCCCGAGGGCGCTCTGGCGGCCCGTCAAGACGCTGCGCGGGCCGCCGGCGCGCTCGATGCGACTGCGCCGCCGCCGGCCCGGTGATCCGGCTCGGACGCAGCCACGGTGAGCATGCACGGTTGCCGCGCGCGCCGGTGCGGCTGTGCGACCGGCGCGACTAGCTCGGGGTCACGGGCGGCTTGCCGCGGATGATCGGCGTATTCGATTCCGGCGTCGGCGGCCTTACCGTCCTGCGGGCGCTCGTCGCGGAGCTGCCCGCCGAGCAGTTCGTCTATCTCGGGGATACCGCGCGCTTGCCCTATGGCACGAAGAGCGCCGAGACGGTCGTGCGTTATGCTCTGCAGGCGAGCGAGGCGCTCGCGGCGTTCCGGCTGAAATGTCTGGTGATCGCCTGCAATACCGCCTCGGCGGTCGCGCTGCCGGCGGTGCGTGCGCGCATCGCGAGCGTGCCGGTGATCGGGGTGATCGAGCCGGGCGCCGAGGCGGCCTGCGCGGCATCTCGCTCCGGTCACATCGCGGTGATCGCCACGGAAGGGACGGTGCGCGGCGGCGCCTATCAGCAGGCCATCCTGCGGCGGCGGCACGCGGCGCAGGTCACCGCGGTGCCGGCGCCGCTGTTCGTCGCGCTCGCCGAGGAGGGCTTGTGCGAGGGCCCGATCGCCGCGGCCGTGGCGCATCATTATCTCGATCCTCTGTTCGCCGCGGCGGGGCGGATCGACACGCTGGTGTTGGGGTGCACGCATTTCCCGATGCTCGCTGGCGCGATCCGCGGCGTCGTCGGTGCGCGCATCGGCATCGTCGATTCGGCGCAAACCACCGCCCGCCACGTGCGGCAGGCGCTCGAGCAGGCCGGCATCGCCGCGACCGGGGGCGAGGGCGGGGTGCGGCTGCTCGCCACGGATGCCCCGCAGCGCTTCGCCCGAGTCGGCGCGCGATTTCTCGCCCGGCCCATCGCGCCGGATGAAGTGACGCTGATCGATCTGTGAGACGGCTACGCCGGCAGGGCGTACGGCAGCTCGAGCGGCTCGGCCGGCACGATCGCGGTACCCGTCTCGGCCTCGGCGCCGAGCGGCTCGCCGGGCAGCGCCGTCACCGCGAGGAATTCACAGCGCCCATCGGGCCGGCGCGCAGCCTCCACGACCGTGAAGGCGCGCTGGTCGGGCAGGCGCCCGAGCGCCCCGGGTGCGAGCGCCAGCGCGCCGGCCGTACAGAAGCGCTGCGCGCGCCGCTTGACCCGGCCGCGATAGTGCGCCCGCGCGATCACTTCCTGGCCGGTGTAACAGCCCTTGTCGAAGGCGATGGCGCCGAGCACGTCGAGATTCAACATCTGCGCCACGAACTGCGCGGATGTCGCGGCGTAGACCTGCGGTGTGCCGGCGCGCACCTCGAGCAGCCGCCAGGCCTCGCAGGGCGCGGCCGGTTGCGCTGCCTGCGCCGTGCGCGGGGCAATTTCCAACCAGCGCCCGCCCCGACCGTTGGCGGTGAGCATGAGGCGCTCGCCGCGACGGCGCTGCGCGCCGGCCTGCGCGCCCGGAAGCTGCGCGCGCGGCAGTACCACGGACTCGGCTTGCTCGAGCGCGCCTTGCTCGGCAAGGCCGCTGATACACCATGCCTGCGAGGCGTCGCTGACGGTCACCTTGGCGCGCAGCACGTACTTCGCGAGCCGCTGCGCGACGGGCTCGGCGAGCTCGCGGGGCAACACGGCCAACAACTCCCCGTCCGCGAGCCAAACCAACCGCAACAGCGCGATGACGCGCCCCTGGGGATTGTGATATCCGGCGAGCAGCGCCTGCTCGGGACCGAGGCGCGTCACATCGTTCGACAGCTGTCCTTGCAGGAAGGACAGCGCATCGGCGCCGGCGATGCGTACCGCGCCGAGCTCATCGAGGGCGATCCGATCGAGCGCGCAATGGGTGGCCATGGCGCATTCTATCCGCGGGATCCTCGCCGGTCATGGCGGCGGCGCCGGGTTTGTGGCACACTTGCCACGCATGCACAATGATTCGAAGAATGCTCCGGCGGCAGCTGCGGCCGAGGCCGGGGCGAGCGCCACGACCGCGGCTGAAGCGCAGCGCACAGCGCAGCAGATCCCACGAGAGCTCGGCGGGCCCCAGGGGCCCGAGCCCACACGCTACGGCGATTGGGAGCGCAAGGGTCGCTGCATCGATTTCTGATCCTCGAGCAACCATGGCCGAACGACCGCTCTCGCCGCACCTGTCCGTGTACCGGATGCACCGCTACACGTTGCTCACCTCCATGCTCAACCGCATCACGGGATTGGCGCTCGCCGCGGGCCTGATCCTGCTGGTGTACTGGCTGATGGCCGCCGCCGCCGGACCCGGCGCCTACGCGCAGGCCGAGTCCGTCCTGGCGCTGTGGATCTTCAAGGCCGTCTTCCTGGTGCTGCTGGCGGTGTTCTCCTATCACCTGTGCGCCGGCGTGCGTCATCTGGTGTGGGACACCGGTCGCGGCCTGGAGCGT
>JAJZLX010000307.1 GCA_021850555.1 Pseudomonadota bacterium
GCGCGCCCGCAAATACGGAGGCATCGTGGGTGTGGCGACACAGTCCTTCGAGGATTTTGAGAAATCGGATGCCGCGCGGGCGGCGATCAGCAATGCCGCCTGGCAGCTGGTGCTCGGACAGAGACCCGAATCGCTCCAACACGCGGTCGACAAGAAGCTCCTGATGGGTCCTGAGAACCTGATCGATTTGGTGCGCACGGTGCACACCTCTAAAGAGAAGGACTATTCGGAGCTCTTCGTTCGCTCAGAGAGTGGGATGGGATTGTACAAGTTCATCGTCGACCGCTGGTCGTACTACACGTTCACATCGAACGCGAAGGATGTCACGCGGATCGATGCGCTGGTGCGTGAGGGTAAGACGCTCACGGAGGCTATCGACGCTCTGGCGAGCGCCGATCACGCGGCGATGTACGGCAAGAGGAGCGAGGCGGCGTGATGTCCTCTGAAACCTTCGACACCGGTCTGCTCTCGATCGAGCTGGCAACGCCAAAGGCTGCCGTTCCGGGAGTGCGGCGCGCGCCGGCGGTTGAATCTGCCGATGATGTCATAGTGCGTGCGCTGCGCCGGGAATCCGTGGACCGTAACACTGCTGAGACGAACTCGCATCCTGAGCCTGCATCGGCAGCCGAGGAAGGAGCGGGCGAGACGTCAACTGCGGGGGTTTCCGCTTCGCCCGCGGATTCGTCTTCGCCTCCTGAGGGCGGTGCATCTGGGTGGGCGGCGCTCATCGCCCAGGTGCTCGCCATCGCCTTGGTGGCCTCGTGCATCACTCTCCTTGCGCTTAAGTTCAGCGGACTGCTGAGGCCCCCGCAGGTGCGCGTGGTGACGTTCGATGTTCTGAAGTACGAGAACGCTGAGCGCGATGCGGCGATGAAGCTGATGGGCCAGGGCGGAAGCGGGTCGGTCGCGCCGATGCTCTCGTACGTATCGAAGCGCTTGCGCTCGGCGATCAGCCAGGCGGCAGGCCCTGACACTCTGGTGGTGCTCAGCCAGGCGGTGGTACAGGGCCAGACGCGCGATATCACCGATCAGGTTCTGGAGAATCTCGGGCTTCCGACGAACGTGCCGACGGCCGCGCCGATCAAGCCGACCGCGATCGCTCCGGTCACGACCGTCCCGCCGATAAAGGCGAGCGCGGCCAGCCCGCTCAGCCGGCTCATCAACTCCGGCGCGCACACCAAAGCGCCCTCGATCGTCCCGTGAACGCGCGCACAAAATTCGGACTCAGCGCCCTGCTTTGGGCAATGGCGGTCACCGCGGCTCTCGCTTTCGAGAATCACCTGCCGGAAGGGATCACGTACATGTCGAGCCCCTCCTTGCCGGAGGGCTGGTATGTGACGCGGCCGATCAGCTTCCCACTGAAGCGCGGTGAGACCGTCTGCGCGGTGTATCACCAGCCGGCATGGGCGTCCGGAAGACACTATCTGCCGAACGACTCGTTCATATGTAAACACGTCTTTGGCCTTCCCGGCGATCGGATCGAGGTGCGTCACCGCGTGGTGCACATCTGCCCGGCCGGCAAGCGCACATGTTCCTTCGCGGGCCGGATCCTCACCCACGATCCACAGGGCAGGCCGGTCTACGCGGTCCCGCTGCCAAAGCGCATCCCGGCCGGCTACGTCTATCTCGGATCGACCCGGGTCGCCGGCAGTTTCGACTCACGCTACCTCGGCGTCTTCCCGATGAGCGACGTGAAACTCGCGATTCGAAGATTTTGAGCCGCTCCGTTACCTATAGGCAGGGAGGTCACTTTTCAGAAGGAGCGCCGGGCTGAAAGGCGAGGCGAGAACCGATGCTGATAGGTCTGCTGGGATTGAAGGGATCCGGAAAGGACACGGCGGCTGAAGTGCTTGCCGAACTCGGGTTCAAGCGCATGGCATTCGCCGACGCGCTCTATTCGGAGGCGGCACGGGCCTACGAGGTCACGCCTCATTTCCTCGGCCGCAGGGACAGTAAGGAGACGCCCCTCGAGCGCCTCGCGCTCGAACACTGCAGGGATACGCGGTTCGTCGGTCTCTTTATTAAAGAAGAGGATCGAGCCGGACGCTCGATCGAGGAGATCCTGGTCGCCCCACGCAGCCCCCGCTGGGTGCTACAACACTGGGGCACAGAGTACCGGCGGCGGCCGCCGTGGGGACACGACGGATATTGGGTCGAGCCGCTGATGCGAAAGATCGACGCGATGCCGCTGGGCTCGAGGATTGTGCTGACGGATGTGCGCGAGGCGCTCGAGGTAGAGAGCATCCGGTCCCGCGGCGGTGCGCTCGTGCGGATCCGACGGCGAAAGATCGACGAGGAAGACGCGTTCGCTGTTGCCGCGGGGCTCAGCTCGGCGCTGCACTCCTCTGAGCTGCTCGCGCGCAGCTGCGCGGTGGACTTCGAGGTCGAGAACGTCGAGGGCGATCCCGGGGCGATGCGAGGAGCTCTCGCGAGGTATCTGGCCGGATTTAGAACGGCCGCTTGAATTCACCCCCGCTCAATGAGCGGGGGTTTTCTTGGGTGGAAATATGCATGCATTTTCTCAACGACGATCGATCCTCCTGCTGACGGTGGGGATATTTGCGCTTGCCGCCTCGATGCGGGTGTACGCCGGCAGCCCGATCCGTCAGTCGAATCCGGAGAAGGGCTGGTTCTTCTATCAGCACCCGCCGGTGTGGAAGATCCCGCCGAAACTCCTGACCGCAGCGCCCGCCCCACTGCCTAAGAAGCCCGTGGCACCCAAGTGCTCGACGATGCGCACGTGGACAGCAAAGTGCGGATTCGTAAATCCCGGAGACAGCTTCGCCTTCCAGGCCAAGGAGCGCGATGCGCTGCTGCGGCAGATGTCGATGGAACCGGATAACCGCGCCGCGGTTCAGGCCGCCCAGTACTACATGCGCTGGGTCACGGACCGTGCGATCGAGGCGGCGAACGTCTGGCAGTACAACCTCGTGCAGAACCCTTCCCTGGACCCCACGGTGCGCATGCCATTCAGTGAGCTCGGCCTGCAGCTGATGACTGGCGTCAAGACGGCCCGGGCAAAGAGCATCTACGCGGTGTTGAAGAGGGAGAAGGCGTTCCTCGTGTACTTCTCTCGGTACAACTGCGACTTCTGCCAAGCCATGGACCGGATCCTGCTCTACATGCGCGAAGACCACGGGATCTCGATCTGGAATACCCCGATCGACGGCAAATGCATGCCGAACTTCAAAAATCACTGCTACACCGGCCGCAAGGCCGTCCTGGCCGCCGAGCTGCTGCATG
>JAJZLX010000294.1 GCA_021850555.1 Pseudomonadota bacterium
TCTGTCCCGCCGCCATGCGAGCAGCGGCTGGAAACATTGAAGACACTGGCCCTCGATTCACTGGAGCGTGCGGATCTGTGCGCGGCCACATTGGCGCGCGAGGCCGGCATGTCTGCGCGAACCATCCATCGTCTCTTCGCTGCCTCCGGCGTTTCATTCCAGTCTTGGGTGACAGAGCGTCGATTGGAACGCTGCTGGACGGAGCTGCTCAACGACCGCGGGCCGTGTCAACGTACCGTGGCGGAACTGGCATTCGCGTACGGCTTCAATGACCTGTCGACTTTCAACCGTGCCTTTCGCAAGCGATTCGGAATGACGCCTCGGGAGGCACGGCGGATATCCGGCCTGGATTAGCCTGATCACTGCTCATTCACCCAGTCGAGGCGAGTACCCGGCGGGATGCTTTCCTCGTGCAGGAACCGACCGGCGCGGATCGGCCGGCGGGAAGTGATTGCGCCGGAGGGCAGCGGCTGCGAATCCAATGGAGCTGCACTTGCTCTCATGCAAGGATCCACAGGGACAATCCGGAGAAGCGGTGACGGCGCAGAACCATTGCTCGCTTGCCAGAGTCTCATCGCTCGTGCGGTGCGCGGGTGGTCATATCGGCAGCGGTCTCAGCCCCTTCTCAACGATGAGCGTCTCAATGCACGAATCGATTCGAGCGAGCCGTACCCTGGGGTCCGGCGCAAGGACCCGGGGTGTCAAATGGCGCGCCTCGAATGTGAAGCACCGGCGCGCAGCTCGGTTGACGGCCGGCCTTCTTGCCGCGTCCCTGCTGAGCCTGACCGTGGCGCGGGCGGCCCCGCCCCGGCGCTCCGAGGGGTGCCCGGTGAGCTCGCAAGAGCTGGCATCCGTCTCGAAAATGAGCACGTTACGTGGTCGATCGGCAGAGGCCTTGAACGAGGCTTACGCGCTCATGATGCGCTGCCCGAAGGATGCCAGCGCGTGGTTTGCGCTCGCGCGAGTCGAGGATCGATCGGGACTGAAGTGGAAGGCTCGAGCGTCGCTGGCGAAGGCATTCTCGCTCGACCCAAGCGGGTCATTTGCTCCGAGGGCGCAAGTCGCCCGCGTCCGCCACGATCTGCACTCGTTTGAGCTGGAGATCTCCGCCGTGGTTGCCGTGCTGATGGTGGCGCTGGTCTCACTGTTGGTGGCGGTGGCTGTGCGGGTGCGCCGCGCAGCCAAGGGTAGACTTCCTGATGCCCCGGGCGGGATGATCGGACATGAGTAAGGCGACTGCCAAGCCGGCACATCGAACGCCAACCGACGGCGCAGGAGCCGAGGCGCCAATGAGCAGTCGAGATCGGGTGAACCGACTTGACGTGATTGGCCAATGGGCCTGCCATTGCGGGGCCCTGCACGCTCGAGGGCGCCTTCGTTCGCTGCAGATCTCACCCGGGAGCGAGTGCATCTTGGAGGTCTGCGGCGCCATACCGACCGAATACCGATGAATCCAGCCGTTTGGTGGACGATCGCCGCGTTGCTGATCCTCCTGGGCGTCATCGGCGCTTTCCTGCCCGCCGCCCCCGGCGTGATCCTGGTCTTTGGCGGCATGCTGCTCGGCGCGTGGATAGACGGCTTCAGGCGAATTGGCTGGGTGACACTCACCATACTGGGAGTGCTCACGATCCTCGCACTGCTCGGCGACATGCTGGGCGCCCTCATCGGCGCCAAGCGGGTCGGCGCGAGCAGAGCGGCGCTGCTCGGGGCCGCGATCGGCGGCCTTGTGGGACTCTTTTTCGGGCTGATCGGTGCGTTGCTCGGGCCATTCCTCGGCGCAACCGCGGGGGAGTTGCTCAGCAGACGTCGCGTCAGTCAATCCGTTCGCGTAGGGGCAGGCACCTGGGTCGGTCTCGCCTTGTCATTGGTGTTCCGCCTGATCATCGTCATCACCATGCTCGCCGTCTTTATCACGAGCTATTCGCTTTGAAGGCCCGTGCATGCGGTGACGCGGCGACGGCATCCGTCTGCCGGTTCCGCTCGCGATGATGCGCACCCGAGGGGCGGCTAGACAGGGAGGTGGGGGGCGGCCTTTTCTGAGGAAGTAAATGAAGTAAATTATTCAACTTATTGAATTAGCAATTTATTTAAGACAAACCACACTCCTGGCGCACCCGCGGGATCGCACACTCGGGATTGAAAGCCGCATATTGCGGCTGCGTCCCTGCACAGCGCGTCACGGGCGAGCGCAGCGTATCTGGAATAGACTATCCGGATGTGCCAGAGGTATGTCCTGCCGAATCAGGACCTTGCCGAGCGCGAGCTGGCGCCGCAGCGCACGTGGTGGCGCTACTCGGCGAGCTTCAACGTCGCGCCGTCGCGCTACGTGCCGGCGGTGCGCCTGCACGAGGGCCGGTCCGAAGCCGTCATGATGCGCTGGGGGCTCATTCCGGCGTGGGCGCGCGGTGATGTGTCCGCCGGACAGTGGCCGTGCCTGTCGTTCGACACCCTGGAGGATAGTCCGCTGTTCCGCGGTCCCTGGCTCAAAGGCCAAAGGTGCATCCTTCCCTTCGCCGGCTTCTACACGTGGCGCTTGATGCCTGCCGGATATCGCCAGCCTTACTTCGTACACGCGAACGGCCGCCCGATATTCTCCGTCGCAGGCCTTTGGGATCGCACGGAGGCCGACGACGGCGACGTCATCGAGGGATGCGCGATCCTCACGGTGCCCGCAAGCACGCGGCTCGCATCCATCCAAACGGCAAGCCGGGAGATGCCGGCGATTCTCGCAACCGAGGACTGCGCAACTTGGCTTCGCGGTACACCCGCCGAGGCGAAGGGGCTGCTGCGCACGGCGCCCGATGAGTTGTTGAGGAGCCATGCGGTGAGCCCGCGGATCAATTCGCTCGCATACGACGATGCGGGCCTCGCGCAGGCGGCCGGTGACCGGAGATCTGCGGAGCGGCTCATTTTGCCCGGCCATTGAGCCGGGACGGGCGGCAGATGCGAGAGCTCATGGACACGAGCATGGGTGTTCGGGGGCCGCCTGAGCCCCGAATTCCAGCAGATCGGCTCGATCAGGCCTCGATTCCAACCGGCACCGGATAACCGGCTCTGGGCAGCAACAGCCTGAGCAGCGGACCGGTCATGACCGTCGTCACCACCGCCATGACGACCAGCATCGTGAACACCTTCTGGGGAATGAATCCGAGATCGAAGCCGATGTTGAGCACGATGAGCTCCATCAGCGCGCGGGTGTTCATGAGGGAGCCGAAGATCGTCGCCTC
>JAJZLX010000300.1 GCA_021850555.1 Pseudomonadota bacterium
CCTGGCGCGGGTCGCGCAGGTCGAACGTCGGACGGAGGTAGACGGTCACGGCCCTGTGATAATCGCGGAAGGGGCCGATGAGGATGGTTTTCACAGGCTCAGCTCCTCGATCAGGTGGCGGATATCCCGGCGCAGGCGCTCGATGGCACCCGTCGCGTCGTCGATCAGATCGGAGCGGTCCTGCTCGATGGCGTCCTGCAAATGCTTCTGCGCCGCGGTCAGTTCGAGGCGGTACCGATGCACGGCTTCGAGGAGGGCAATGCGCACCGTGCGTGCACGTTCGGCGACGTAGGTCATGACCGCGCCTCCTTCGCGAGTGCATCCTTCAGCCCAGCGAGACACCGCTCGGCTTCATGGATGGAGTCGTCGCGAAACTTGCGGTAGATGTCGGCCGCGGGGCCGCCCGCGACGCGCGCCAAGCTATCGTGCTCGTGCGCACGTGCTCTGTAGATGCCAAGCCAGTACGCATAGTGGACCGAGTTGGGCCACGTCGTCGCAAGCTGGTCGCTGAGGGAGGGGAGTTCGGCAGAGGGAGTCATGGCTGGTCTCCGTTGAACTGTTCATCGGCGATCTGCGCGAGAATCTGCTCGTGGACGGACTCAAGGATATCCTCGTCCTCGAGCAGCCCGCTGAGGTCGGTCTCGCCGACGGCGAGCTCGTGCACGTCCACCTCGGGCGACTCAGCCGGGTAGCAATACTCCGGATCGGCCTGCGTGAAGGCGGGGCGGAACTCGCCGGTGACATCGGCGCGGGCTTCGAGTTCCAGCGAGCCGATGCAGACGAGGAAGGTGCGGAGGGTCATAGCATCACCACAATGCCGAATATGGCCGCCAGAGCAACCACCAGCGCCGCGATGGCGAGCAGCGCATCGAGAAGGGATTCGTCGGAGTCGGTCATGCGGCTCATAGGTTCGGCCCTTTCGCCTTCCGCGCACGCTCGCGTTTCATGGCGAGTTCTCGGTTGCACTGCGCGCCATACGTCGGGTTGCGGGGCGCGTAGGTGCCGCGCGTGCCGCTGTTCCAGAACATGCGCACAGGCAGACGCTTCGGCGTGGCTCGGCGTGCGAGCCAGTCGCGGCGGTTTTGGTAGTCGGCGCTCATCTTCCTCTCCCGTCGGCCCCATGCCGACAATGTGCGCACTTTATCTGCTGTAAGCGTACATGTCAAGCATTGTCAGCGTATTTTTTTTGTGGTAGCGTCCGCCCATGGCAGACCCCCTCAAAATGCTCAAGGCCCGCATGACCGGCCGCTCGTTGCGCTCGGTGGCACGGGAAATACCCTGCTCGGCGGCGTACCTCTCCGACATCATGCTCGGTAAGCGCACGCCCGGACCTAGGGTGCTGGCCTACCTCGGCTTGACGCGAGAGGTGGACAAGTCGGTCACGTACCGATATCGGAGGCGGTCGTGACGCTGCCCCACCATCGGCACATCACCGCGACCGGCTGGGCGTTTCTCGGCTGCATCGCGTTTTGGGTCGCGGTAGCGTTGCTGATCGCGAGGTGTACCTGATGGCGTGGCCGCGAAAATATACGTTCCCCCGCGCGGTCGGGGAGTTCGTCGTGATCCGCGCTGCAAGCCCGGAGGAGCTGCGGCGCATCGCGCATGCCGCGCACCAGGCCGCGTACAGAAAGGCCCGGGTCGTACGGTGCAGGACGAGCCGCGAGGAGATGGCGGTTAGGGTGACGAGGGTAATTTGATTTCCCTCCGCCCCTACCAGTCCGCCGGCATCGCGGCCATACGCGAGGCGTTCGGACCGCTGCACAAGCGCGCGCCGCTGTACGTGTTGCCAACCGGCGGTGGTAAGACTGTTTTGTTCGCTCACATCGCCCACGGCGCAGCCGAGAAGGGCAACCGCGTCTACATCCTCTCGCACCGGCAGGAACTGATCGACCAGATATCCTCGGCGCTCGACCTCACCGGCGCGCCGCACGGCTTCATCGCTGCGGGCTATCCGACGCTCGACGCGCCGGTGCAGATCGCGAGCGTGCAGACGCTCGTGCGCAGGCTCGACCGCACGCCGCAGCCCGACCTCATCATCATCGACGAGGCGCACCATGCCCGCGCTGAGACGTTCGAGCGCATCATCCGCGAGTGGCCGAAGGCGAAGCTGCTCGGCGTGACCGCGACGCCCATCCGCCTCTCTGGCGAAGGCTTGGGCGCGATTTTCGACCACCTCATCACCGGCCCGAGCATGCGCGAGCTGATCGAGGGCGGCTATTTGGCACCGTATAGGCTATTCTCGCCGCCGACCGTGGACGCCTCCGAGCTGCCCAAGCGCGCTCGTGAGTTCGTCACGGCAGCTGCGGAGGCGCTGGTAGACAAACCGGCCATCACCGGCTCTGCGCTCGAACACTATCGCCAGCACGCCGACGGGCTGCCGGCGCTGGTATTCTGCGTGTCGATACAGCATGCGAAGTCGGTAGCGGACCAGTTCCGCGAGGCCGGTTACGCGGCGTTTTCCATCGACGGCACGATGGAGCGGACGGTGCGCCGCGGAGTGGTCGAGGACTTCAGAGCGGGGAGGATTAAGGTCGTCACGTCGGTAGCGCTCCTCGAGGAGGGCTTCGATATGCCCGGCGCGCACGTTGGCATCTTCCTGCGCCCGACGCAATCGCTCGGGCTGTACCTACAACAGATCGGCCGGATTCTGCGGCCGTGCGAAGGCAAGAACCACGCGATCTTGCTCGACCACGTTGGCAACTGCTATCGCCACGGGCTGCCCCACGCGCCGCAAGACTGGTCGCTGTCGGGCGACGATCCAGCGGCGAAGCGCAAGCGCGCCGCCAGTGTGCGCATCTGCGCGTCTTGCTTCTGCGCGCTGCCCTCGCAGGCTAAGACGTGCTCCGAGTGCGGCTACGAGTTTCCCGCCAAGCCGCGCGAGATCGAACAGCGGGACGGCGAGCTCGCGGAGGTGACGCCGGAGATGCTGGCGCGAAGAGCTGAGCGGCGCGACCAGGGGCGGGCGCAGAGCTTGGAGGCGCTGCTGGAAATCGAACGACGCAAATCGTACCGGCCTGGATGGGCCCGCCATGTCTATCAGGCGCGTCTCGCCAAGAGGGCGCGGGCGTGACCAGCGAACGGGACATCCAGTCCGCCATCCTCCTCGCCCTCTCCCACGGCCCGACTCGGCTCCTGCGCATCAACGCCGGAGTGGCGTGGCAGGGGACGGTCATCGAGCGCACGCAGCATCGACTCGTGCTCGCGAGACCGTATGCGATCAAGCT
>JAJZLX010000685.1 GCA_021850555.1 Pseudomonadota bacterium
CGAATACGCCTGCGACCGCCGCGCCTTCCGGCACAGGACTGTGGTCACGCTTGAAGGGGCTGTTCTCACCCGCCGTCCGAGAGGCCTCTCCCGAAACCGAGCCCGAGCCCCGCCCCGAAGCGGCGCCGCGCACTCCACAGCATCACGTCGAGCGTACACGTGACGGACGACGCGACCACGGCCACCAGGGTCGCCGAGGTGAAAGAAACCGCCGCCCGCAGGGCGAGCGCCGCAGCGCGGAGTTTCGCGGCCGAGATCCCTCCGAGCGCCCCCCTCGCAACCGGGAACGCGAGCCCGAGCGCAGACCGCCGCAGCCGAGCGTCGAGGGAGCGCCCGCCGCGCCGCATGCAGAGTCGACAACTCCTGAAAATGGCGCACGCCCACAGTCGGAGCGTGGCGAGCGTCGTGGCCGGCGTCGCGGCCGACGCGGTGGCCGGCGCGGCAGTGGCGGATCGCGTGAGCACGCCGCCGGCGAGACGGCAGCGGGAAGCAACCTGGACGCGCCGCACACCACCGCCGCCGAACCGGCCCAGAGCGACAGGAACACAGGCCAGCGGGAAGCTGCACCGGCCGACCGACCGGCCCGCGCCAACTCGACGCCTCAACAGTCCCTCGCGCTGCGCGAACCGCCTGCGGCCAGCCCGTCCCCTGCCCCAGTCCCGGCCCCGGTACGACATGAGGTGTCTGAGCCGCGCCATGAGACGCCCCCGGCGCCCTTGGCCCACTTCGAGCCTTCAGCATCTGCGCCAACGGCCGGTCCGCAGACCAAACCGTATGTGGTGTGGTCCTCGGCGCCGCCTGAACGGACACCCGGCGGAGTCACCGGCTCGGAAGAGTAAGACGGATCAGCCGGCGCGCGGGATGCGCGCCGGCGGCCGAACCGCTCCGGCACGCAGCGCCTCGCACAGTCCGCGCGAGGCCGCTTCGATCAGATCGAGCACGTACTCGAAGCCATTCCCGCCGCCATAGTAGGGATCGGGCACCTCGCGGGTTCCGACCTCCGGCGCGTATTCGAGGAACAGCCCCAGCCGATCCTGGGCCGCGGTGGGCGCCCGCCGTTCCAGGGTGCGCAGATTCTGGCGATCCATCGCGAGGATGAGATCGAATGTCTCGAAGTCGCGTGGCTCGACCACTCGTGCACGCAGACTCGAGAGGTCGTAACCGCGGCGCGCGGCCGCCTCGCGTGTGCGCCGGTCCGGCGGCTCCCCGACGTGATAGCCGGCCGTGCCGGCCGAGTCGACCGTCAGGGTCAGCTCCGGCAGCTCCCGTGCCGAAATGGCGCGAAAGACACCCTCGGCCGTCGGCGAGCGGCAGATGTTTCCCAGACAGACGAAAAGAATTCGCACGCGGCTCTGGCGATCGGACACTCAGCGTACGCTATAGCCGCGAGCCTGGAGACAGGCGCTGACCGCCTGGCGAAAATTCCGGGCCTTGTAATCGAGTTCACGTTGCTGCGCCCGAACCTCGGCCTGTACGGCGCCGGCACTCTCGGCATTCGTCTGGGCATTGGCCTGGTCGGCGGCATTGCCGATCATCGCCCCGGTCACGGCGCCGAACATGGCCCCCTCACCCTGATCCCACGGATTGGAAATCGCCGCACCGAACAATGCCCCCGCAACCGCGCCGATGGCGGTATCGGTGCCCGGCGGCGGACCCTGCACCGCGACACGATCATAAATCGGTACGCCCGGCGCGCTGGGATCGAAGCCCGTCTGGTGCACGGCCCAGACGGTGCATTGATAGCGGTCACGCCGCTGCTGCGCGGGAGACTGGTTATGCATGGGATACGCATAGACCGTCGTGTTCGGAGGACGCACGTACGCCACGGGCACCGGCTGGGGCTGCGGCTGCAGCGTCGCACATCCTGCCAGCGCCGCCAAGCTGCAGCACACGGCCCCCAGAGCGGCGGCCCGCCACAACCGCGGTGACTTCGGCACTTGCATGATCTCACCTGACATATGTCGTACGCTCGAGTCGGGTCGGTTGGCGCCGACCGGAACGTCCTTCCTCATTGGGGGTTGACGCCTCCGGCCCAGATGAAGTTCCTCGCCCGCACATTCCGCTCGAGCGGCTCACGATAGCACAGGTCGCAGCACGGGCCGCTCAGCCGATCAGCGCGGCGATCCGCCGCAGATCCTCCGGGGTATTGACGTCCGGTCCCGGCGGCTCACAGGCCTCGGCCACCTGAATGACCAGACCGTGCTCGAGCGCGCGCAACTGCTCGAGCTTCTCCGCACGCTCGAGCGGGGTCGGCGCCAGGCCGGTCAGCCTGCGCAACGCCGCGACCCGATAGGCGTAGATGCCCACGTGGCGCCGCGCTCCCTCGAAGCTGCGCCCACCCGGCGCGCCATCGCGGTGCAACGGAATCGGCGCACGCGAGAAATACAATGCCCGCCCCCGCCGGTCCGTGACGACCTTGACGGCATTCGGATCGAGAAACTCCTCCGGGGAGACGATGGCGGTCGAGAGTGTGGCGACGGCCGCTTCCGCGCAGGCCGTGAGCAGCGCCGCGACCTGCGCGATGTTCGCCGGCGGTATCAGCGGCTCATCACCCTGTACGTTCACGACGATATCGGTATCCGCCCAACCCTCGATCGCGGCCAACTCCGCGATCCGGTCGGTCCCGGAGGCATGCCGGGCGGAGGTCAGGCGCGCTACGGCGCCGAAGGCGCGCGCCGCCGCCGCGATCCGCTCGTCGTCGGTCGCGATCGACACATCGGCGCCGCCCGCCGCGCAGGCCTTCTCGTACACCCACTGCAGCATCGGCTTGCCGCCGAGATCGGCGAGCGCCTTGTCCGGCAGGCGGCTCGAGCCGGCCCGGGCCGGGATGGCGACGTGAAACGCGCCCAATGCCGTTCAGTGCTCGAGCAGAGGGTCGTCGCTGGCCAGCTGGCGCGCCTCCTCCTCGAGCATGACCGGTACGCCATCGCGCACCGGATAGGCCAGCCGGTCCAGGCGGCAGACCAACACACCGGCCTCGCGCCGGTAGATCAGCGTGCCCTTGCAGATGGGACAGGCGAGTATCTCGAGCAGACGGGCGTCCACCAGCTAACCTCCGCGGGAACCTTCGAACGAATCGATCGTGCGCATCAGCCGCTCGATCAGCCGAGCGGCCTCGCTTTCGCCGAAGGAAGCCTCGACGGGCACGAACCACAGCCGGCTGTCGGCCAGGTGGGCACATTTTACGGCATCCTTCTCCGTCATGAGCACCGCTCGAGTGTCGC
>JAJZLX010000712.1 GCA_021850555.1 Pseudomonadota bacterium
CGGGAGACTCACTTCTCGTCGTAATCGAGCTCGAGCTGCGGCGTCAGGCACCTCGACTGGCACGCCAGTACGTAGCCCTGCTCGAGCTCCCACGCCTCGAGCGCGTAGTTGTGCTCCATGCGGACCTTGCCGCGCACAACCTTGGTGCGGCAGGTCGAGCACACGCCGGAGCGGCAGGAAAAGGGCAGCTCGATGCCGGCCCGCTCCGCGGCGTCGAGCACCGTATCGGCATCGAGCGCCATGCGGAACGAGCGGCGCCGGCCGTCGAGCCTCACACCGACCTCGGCCACGCCCGCCTGAGGTGCCGCTGCTGCCGCCGGCGAGCCGGCCTCGGCCACCGATTCGCTGGCAACCGCGAAATGCTCCACATGAATGCGCTCGGCCGGCATACCGAGCGCCTGCAGCGCCGCCCTCGCCTGCTCATCCATGTCGCCCGGACCGCAGACGAACGCCTCGAGGATCCGCCGCGGCTCGAAGAACGCGCCGGCCAGCTCGCGGACCTTCGCACCATCGAGTCGCCCGTTGTAGAGCCCGACCTCCTGCGGCTCGCGGCTCATGATGAAATGCAGCGACAGCCGCTGGGGGTAGCGGTCCTTCAGTCCCTGCAGCGCCTCGAGCCCCATGGCACGCGCGCTGCCGCGGTTGCCGTAGAAGACCATCATGGCACCGCCGGCGGCCAGCACCGCGCGCGTCACCGACAGCACCGGCGTGATGCCGCTGCCGGCCGCGAATGCGACGCGCAGGCCGCGATCGAGCGAGCCGGAGTGCGGCGTGAAGCTGCCGTTCGGCGGCAGCACCTCGATCTGTGTTCCGCACGTCAGGCCCGCCAGCCATTGCGACATGCGCCCCTGCGGCTGCTTGCGCACCAGGATGTGCAGCGAGTCCGACCCCGGCGCGTCGGTGAGCGAATAGGTCCGGCGCAGCTCCCCTTCCCCGTCCCTCGCGCGCAGCACGATGTGTTGACCGGGCGCCCCGCGATATTCGCCGCGCAGCCCAGCGGGCACCTCGAGCGCAACGGCGACGGCATCCTCGGCTTCGGGGCGCACCTCGACGACGCGCAGCCTGTGGAATCTCAGCATCTCAAATGCACTTGAACGTATCGAACGGCTCGAGGCACGTCCGGCAGCGGTAATGCGCCTTGCAGGGCGTGGAGCCGAACTCCCCGATACGCTCGACGTTCCGGCTGGCGCAGCGCGGGCAGGCGGGCGCCGTCCCCGCCCGGGGCTCGATCGCGACACCGAATGCCTCGAGCTTGCGCCGACCCGACTCGCTCAGCCACTCGCTCGACCAGGCCGGCCACAGCACCGTCTCGAGCATCACGTCATCCAGGCCCGCATGATCGAGCGCCGCGCGAACCGCCTGTTCGATGACCTCCGTAGCCGGGCACCCCGAGTAAGTCGGAGTGAGGCCCACGTGGATACGGCCATCTCCCGCCGTGCGCACATGCCGCACGACGCCGAGTTCCACGACATTGACCACCGGAATCTCCGGGTCCAGCACCGACTCGAGCGTGCGCCAGATGCGCCCCTCACGTGTCGCAGCGGCATCGGCCGCCGGCGCGCTCACCACGACACTCCGGGGTAGGTCCGCGGCAGATGTTGCATGGTTGCGAGCAGATGACCGAGCGACTCGGTGTGCACGCCGCGCTTGCCGTGCCAAGGATAGTGCGGGCGCGCCGGCAGCGGCAGTTTCGCCTCCTCCAGCACCCCCGCTACGCGCTGCTCCCAGCGCTCGCGGACCGCCGCCGGCGGCGGCCCGATACCGCATTCGGCCATGCGCGCATCGAGCCCATCGGGCGTGAGCAGCTCATCGGTGAAACGCCACAGATCCTGCATCGCCGCACCGATGCGCCGGTGACTTTCCTCGGTGCCATCCCCGAGACGCACCAGCCACCCGGAGCTGTAGCGCCAGTGGTACCGGCATTCCTTGGCGGCCTTCTTGGCGATGTCGGCGAGCTCGGCGTCGAGCGAGCCGGCCAGGCTCGCGTACGTCTCGAGTTGCCACGCATCGAGCAGGCACTGCCGCACGATGGTCTGGCCAAAGTCCCCGTTCGGCTGCTCGGCCAGCGACACGTTGCGGAACTGCCCGGCATCGCGCCAGAAAGCAAGCGCGTCCTCGTCGCGGCCGCGCCCCTCGATGCGACCGGCCAGCGCCAGCAGCAGCCGCGCCTGACCGATCAGGTCGAGCGCAATGTTGCCGAGCGCCAGATCTTCCTCGAGCGCCGGCCCGTGCCCGAGCCACTCGGCGAGGCGCTGACCGGCCACCAGGCTGGTGTCGGCAAGGCGCAGCGTGTACTCGAAGCGCTCCTCGACGGTGGCCTGCGGTCGCTCGGCGGCGATCGCCGTGCTCATAGGTTCTTGACCTCGTCCGGGATCGCGTAGAACGTCGGATGCCGATAAATCTTGTCGCGCGCCGGCTCGAACAGCGCCTCGGCCTCCTCCGGATCGGAGGCGACGATCTCACTCGAGCGCACGACCCAGATGCTCACCCCCTCCAGGCGGCGGGTGTACGTGTCGCGCGCATGCTCGATCGCCATGCGCGCATCGGCGGCATGCAGACTCCCGACGTGCTTGTGCTCCAACCCCGAGCGCGAACGGATGAACACCTCGTACAACGCCCAATCCTCGTTCATGTTCCGCCCTCCTCAGCCGCTTCGCGCGGGTTCGGCGTGCGCACCGTGCTTCTCGGCATACGCCACCGCCGCTTCGCGCACCCAGCGGCCGGCCTCGTGCGCCTCGCGCCGCGCGGCCAGCCGCTCGCGGTTGCATGGACCGCCGCCCTCGAGCACCGCCTGGAACTCGCTCCAGTCGATCGGACCGGCGCGGTAGTGCTGCGCCGGCTCGTCCCAGCGCAGCTCGGGGTCCGGTACGGTGAGCCCCAGGTACTGAGCCTGCGGCACCGTCACGTCGATGAATTTCTGCCGCAACTCGTCGTTGCTGAATCGCTTGATCTTCCAGCGCATCGATTGCGCCGTATGCACCGAGTGCGCATCGCTCGGCCCAAACATCATCAGCGAGGGCCACCACCAGCGGTTCAGCGCCTCTTGTGCCATGGCGCGCTGCGCGGCACTACCGCGCGCGAGCGTCAGCATCAGCTCATAGCCTTGGCGCTGATGGAAACTCTCCTCTTTGCAAATGCGCACCATGGCGCGCGCATACGGCCCGTACGAGCAGCGGCACAGCGGGATCTGATTCATGATCGCCGCGCCGTCGACCAGCCAGC
>JAJZLX010000167.1 GCA_021850555.1 Pseudomonadota bacterium
CCGATCACCGCCCCGGGCTGCACCACCGTGCGCGCCCCGATCTGCACGCCGCGGCACAACGTCACGCGCCCGACCAGCCGCACGTCCTCGCCGATGAGCACCCCGCTCTCGAGCAGGCACTGCGGGCCGATGTAGGCCCGCGCCGCCACCACCGCACCCGCGCCGATCACGCTCAGCGGGCCAACGTGCGCACTAGGGTCGACGCGGGCGTCGGGCGACACCACCGCCGAGGGGTGGATCCCGCTCGGGCCGAGCGGCTCCGGGTGCAGCAGCGCGCAGATGCGGGCGAAGGTGGCATGGGGATTGGCGCAGATGAGCGCCGCGGCCGGGCAGGCCGCGGCGCTGGCCGCATCGAGCACCACCACCCCGGCTCGCGTCGCCGCGAGCTGGGCCCGGTAGCGCGGGTTGGCGAGAAAAGCCACCGCACGCGCATCGGCGCTCGAGAGCGTGGCCACCCGCTCGACCGTGAGGCGTGGATCGCCGCGAAGCTCGCAGCCGAAACGGACCGCGAGCTCGCCGATCGAGACGCTCATCGCACGGGCAAGCCGATCAGTGGGCCGGTGCGGGAGCCTTGAGCACCTTCAGCAGCGCCGGCGTGATGTCCATGCCGGGATCGGCATAGATCACCCCGTTGGCCAGCACCAGGCTGTAGCCGTGCTGTTCGGCATAGTGCTGCACGGTCGCCGCCACCGACTTCTGAACCCGGGTGAACAGCTTGTCCCGGCGAGTGCTGAGGGCCTGCTGAGTCTGCAGGGACTCCTTGCGGAAGGCCTCAAGCTTCTCGCGCAGGTCGAGCTCGGCCTGGGCCACCTGGTCCTGGGTCATGGTCGCCTGGTTGCGCTGCAGGTTCGCCTGCTTGGCCCGCAGGGCCTTCGCTTCGGCCTCGAGCTGCTTCTGTTTAGGCAGGAACTCCGCACGCAGCGCAGTGAGCGCGGCCTTGTACTGCGGCGATGACTCTACCAGCACGGCGTAATTGACCACCCCGACCTTCAAGGTCGCAGCCTGCGCTTGCGCGGCTGCCAGTCCCGTAACCAGCAATCCGACGGCGATTATCCAACCCACTGAACGGCTTCTGCTCAAGCACTTCACGGAAATGCACCTCGCGGAACTGACGGAAAAGTCGTATAGGCATGAGCGCCCCGCTTCGGGGACGCATTATTCATCGATTCTACCACCAGCGGCGCCACGGCGCCCGTCTCCGTGGGGCCTAGAAGGCCTGCCCCACCGTGAACTGGAAGCCCTGGGTCTGGTCGCCCCAGGTATCGAAGGTCGCGCGCGTGGCATTGAGCGGGACGCCGTAGCTGAATCTGAACAGGCCCATGGGCGACATCCACTCCACCGCCAGGCCGACCGAGCGCTTCAGGCTCCCAATGCCGTGGAAATGATAGTAGACCGGCGTGACGTTGTCCGGCTCGAAGAAGTGCACGCTGTTGCCGGTATAGAAGACATTGCCCATATCGAAGAACAGGGCCACTTGCGCGGTCTGGCGCCACTTCTTCGGGATCGGCAGCAGCAGCTCGTTCTGGCTCACGATATCGAAATTGCCCCCATAGGGGTTGCCGAACTGGTCGCGCGGCCCGAGCCAGTCGGTGCGGAAGCCGCGCACCGAGTCCGGTCCGCCGCCGTAGAACAGCCGGTACGGCGGCAGGCCGGTGGTGCCGTCGATGCCATTGCCGTAATCGGTGCGCTCGTAGAACGACAGTATGAAATGGCGCCACAGGGGCACATACAGCTGGTAGTCGAGACTCGCCACGAAGTACTGCACCGGGCCGCTGCCGGGGATGGTGATGCTGCCGTTCACCGCGAAGCGCTGGCCGCGGGTCGCGAACAGGACGCGATTGCGGTCGTCGAACTGGTAGCCGAGCAGCAACTGCGTGTCGTAATAGTTCGTGCCGTAAAGTTGGTATTCGTTGTTCGCGTAGTCCTCGTGCACCAGGGCGGTGTACGGGTTGCCGTTTTCCCGCACCCACTGCACCGCCTGCTCGGAGCTGCCGAGCGAGCTGGTCAGCAGCTGGGCGTCCTCGAAGGAGGCGCCGAACGACAGATACTGGAACTCGCTGATCGGGTAGCTCCACTCCGGCCCCAGATTGATCGTCTTGGAGTTGAACTGCGAGGAGGAGGAGACGAACTGCGTGGAGTCGTTGTAGTTCAAGGACAGCGTCTGCGACACGCCGTTCTGGGTGATGAACGGATCGGTGTAGCTGATGTCGTACATCTTCGCGAACGCCCCGCCCGAGAGATTGATGTTCAGCTCGTTGCCGGTGCCGAGGAAATCGGCATCGCCGAAATTCGCGTTCAGCATCAGCTTGTAGGTGGCCGAATAGCCGAGGCCGCCCGACAGCTGCGCCGCCGGGCCCTGCTTGATCTTGTAATTGACGTCCACCTCGTCCGGAGAGCCGGGCACCCGATGCTTCGAGTACGTCACGCCCTTCACGTACGGCAGGCGCTCGATGAACTGCTTGCCGCGCTCGAGCGAGACGTTGGAGAGCCAACCGCCCTCGAGCTGGTGCAGCTCGCGCCTGAGCACCTTGTCGTTGATGGCGGTTTCACCCGAGAAGGTGATCTTGCGCACGTACACCCGATCGCCCGGATCGACGAAGAAGGTGAGCTCGACCTGGTGGGTCTTGTTGTTCGGCGTCGGCACGGGGTCCACCTTGGCGAACGCATAGCCGTACTCGCCCAGGCGGTCCTCGATGAGCTTCTGCGTATTGCTGATCAGCGCCCGGTCGAACACCTCCCCGGGGTGCGCCTGCACCAGCCGCTCGAGCTGCCGCTCCGGCACCACGAACGTTCCGGCCAGCTTGACCTTGGAGATGCGGTAGACCTCGCCCTGCTTGATGTTGATGTTGATGTAGATGTTCTTGCGGTCCGGACTGATCTGCACCTGCGTGGAGCGGATGGCGAAGTTCGCGTAGCCCCGATCCATGTAGAAATTGCGCAGGCGCTCCAGATCGCCCTTCAAGGACGCGCGCGAGTAGCGGTCGTCATCGTCGTACCAGGACAGCCAGCCCGGGGTCTTCAGGTGGAAGTGCTTGAGAATCCGCGCCTGCGGGTATCGTGTGTCGCCCACGATGTCGATCGAGCGGATGACTGCGCGCGAGCCTTCGTCGATCTTGATCTTGATCTTCACCCGGTTGTCGGTCTGCGGGATGACCTTGGTGTTGATGCGCACCCCGTACTTGCCCCGGCTGTAGTACATGTGGGTCAGATAGCCG
>JAJZLX010000492.1 GCA_021850555.1 Pseudomonadota bacterium
TCCGCAGAAGATCCTCCTCGATCCCTATGCGCGCGCGGTCTTCTTCCCTCCCGGGTTCGAGCGCGCGGCGGCATGCCGGCCGGGCTCGAACGCCGGCAAGGCGCCGCTCGGAGCGCTCACGGGCGAGAACGATGCATTCGACTGGCGGGACGACCGCAGGCCGCGCCACCAGTCGGACACCGTGATCTACGAGCTGCACGTGCGCGGCTTCACCCGCCACCCGAGCTCCGCAGTGCACCCGGACAGACGCGGCACCTACAGCGGGGTCATCGATAAGATTCCCTACCTGAAGGCCCTCGGCGTCACCGCCGTCGAGCTGATGCCGATCTTCCAATTCGATCCCCAGGAGGGCAATTACTGGGGGTATATGCCGCTCAGTTTCTTCGCCCCCCATCACGGCTACGGATGCCGCCCCCACGAGTGCGGACAGCACGATGAGTTTCGCGAGATGGTCAAGGAGCTGCACGCCGCGGACATCGAAGTCATACTGGACGTCGTCTACAACCATACCGCGGAGAGCGATGAGCGCGGCCCGGTGTACAGTTACAAAGGTATCGACAACAGCACGTACTATATCCTGACCGATCGCGGCGAGCGGATGTACGAGGACTTCTCCGGCACGGGCAATACGCTGCATTGCGCCAACCGGTACGTGCGCAAGTTGATCGTCGACAGCCTGCGCTACTGGGTGCGCGAGATGCACGTCGACGGTTTCCGCTTCGATCTCGCTTCTGTTTTCGCCCGCTCCGCGGATGGGTCTCTCAACACCGACGACCCGCCCATTTTCGGCGACATCCTCTCAGACCCCGACCTCGCGGGTGTGCGCCTGATCGCCGAGCCCTGGGATGCGGCCGGGGTCTATCAACTCGGGCGCGGATTCCCCGGGGCGCGCTGGCTGCAGTGGAACGGCAGGTTTCGCGACGACGTGCGCAGGTTCGTGCGCGGCGACGGCTCCATGGTGGGCTCGCTCATGCAGCGTCTCTACGGCAGCGACGATCTTTTTCCCGATGATCGGGCGAACGCATTTCATGCCTATCAAAGCGTCAACTATGTGACCTCGCACGACGGATTCACGCTGTACGACATGCTGGCCTACGAGCACAAGCACAATGAAGCCAATGGCCACCGCAATTCGGACGGGACTGACGAGAACTTCAGCTCCAACTGCGGCTGGGAGGGAGATGCCGGCGCGCCTCCCGAGGTTCTGCGGCTGCGGTATCGGCAGGCGAAGAACTTCTGCGCGCTGCTGTTTCTCGCCAACGGCACGCCGATGCTGCGCGCAGGCGATGAGTTCCTGCAGACCCAGGGCGGCAACAACAATCCCTATAATCAGGACAACGCCACGAGCTGGCTCGACTGGGATCTTCTCGAGCGCAATGCGGAGATTTTCCGCTTCTTCCGCTGCATGATCCGGTTCCGGCGCTCGCATCCTTCGCTCGGGCGCAGCCGTTTCTGGCGCGATGACGTGCGCTGGTTCGGCACGGGGCCCGATGTGGACTTCGGGCCGCAGTCGCGTGCATTGTCCGTCTATCTCGACGGCGCCTCCCAAGCCGATGTGGACCTTTACATCATGATCAATGGCTCCGATCGCGATGAGATCTTCTCGATCCAGGAGCCTCGGCCCGGCGCCTGGCGGCGCGTCCTCGATACGGGCCTTGCGAGCCCCGAGGATTTCCCCGAGCCGCCATCCGGGCAGCCAATCGAGGGGCGAGACTATCGGCTCGGCGCACGCGCCATTGCCGTGCTGTCATCGGGGCCGCGGAAGTGACGGTTACCGTCCTCGCGCGCTTGGCATCTGGTCGGTGACCTCGGCCTGCGCCGCGGAAGCCTTGGGATCGATCCAGCCCTGGCGCAGAAGCTCCTCCGCCCGCGGCGCCCGCACTGCCTCGCTGAAGTAGTGTCCCTGCGCGATCATTGTCGAGCCGTTGGCTGCCAGGAACCTGCGCTGCTCGACCGTCTCGACCCCTTCGGCGACCACACCGATGTTCAGCTCGCGCGCGAGGTGAAGGGTCGCGCGGACAACCGCGGCACGCTCAGGGTCGGTCCCGGCGGATGTCACGAAAGACTGCGCGATCTTCAGCTGACTTACCCGAAAGGTGCGCAGGTGCTCGAACAGCGAATGCTCGGTGCCGAAATCGTCAATCGCAATTCTGACGCCGAGCAGACACAGCTGCTGCAGCGCAGCCCTCTGCGCAGGCGTCGCCTGGGCCAGAGTCGCCTCCGTCACGTCGAGCTCCAGCCTCGAGGCCTCGATGTTCCAGCGCCTGAGCGAATCCTTCACCGATCGCACCAGCTCCCGTCCGTTCTTCAGCTGCGAGAGCGACAGGTTCACCGCGATTTGCGGAGGCGCGAGCGCCCGCTCGCACCACACGCTCATCTGGCGGCATGCATGGTCGATGATCCACCTTCCCAGAGTGGCCGTGAGGCCCGCCTTTTCCGCCACCGCAATGAAGCTCGCGGCGCCGAGCACGCCACGTTTCGGGTGATGCCAGCGAAGCAAAGCCTCCATGCCGGCGATCTTTCCGGAGAGGAGCTCGACCTGCGGCTGGTAGTAGAGCTCGAGCTGCCCCTGCTCCAGGGCCTTGCGCAGCTCCTCGGCCAGCCTCACACGCCTGAGGACCTGCCGGTCGAGATCCTCGCTGTGAAAGTGATAGCGATTGCGGCCCTCCTCCTTGGAGCGATAAAGCGCGAGATCGGCCTGCGCGAGCATTGCATCGGGGCTTTGGCAGGCGGCCGAATAGAAACAGATACCGATACTGGCGGAGATGTTGATCCTGTTGTCCTCGATCAAGTACGTGTCTTGCATGGTCCTTGAGATCTTCTCCGCCAGCGCCCCGGCCTCGGCCGGCTCTTGCATCCCGGACTGCAGGATCGCGAACTCATCGCCGCCCAGCCGCGCCACGATATCCGTATCGCGCGTCACGCTCCTCAGCCGCTGCGACACCTGCCGAAGCAAAGCATCCCCGAGCGGATGCCCGAGGGTGTCGTTCACGTCCTTGAAGTGATCCAGATCGATGTAAAGAACGGCGAAAGCTCCCGCGCCGCGCCTCGCTGCCGCGAAAGCTTGCCTCAACCGGTCCAGGAATGCGCCGCGATTGGCAAGTCCCGTAAGACCGTCGGTGCGCGCCAGTTGCGCAATCTTCTCCTCGGCGGCCTTGCGCTCGGTGATGTCGATGATGATGCCCTCGAGCTCTCCCGGGCGCCCGTCCTGTCGC
>JAJZLX010000452.1 GCA_021850555.1 Pseudomonadota bacterium
AGGCGAATGCGACCAAAACCAACGTGGCGACGCACCAGAAAATGACCTTGTAGGTGGTCCGGGCGCGCGGCATGGTACAAACCTCATCGGGCGTGCAGGCGCGCGCCGGCCCAAAAATGCGCCGCCACGCGAAGAACGAGGCGATCAGCGCGGCGCCGAGGAAGAACGAGCGGTCGGGCTCGAGCCGCGTCAAGTTGCCGATCCAGGCACCACCCACGTCCAGCAGCACGAGGACGAGCGGTCCGAGACAGCAGGACGAGCCCAGCACCGCAGCCGGCCCGCCGAGGACGAGGTCTTCCATTCTGACCGCGGGGTGTTGGGCCGGGGTTTCTCCGCGCATGCAGTGCCTCTTGCGGATTCCGAGATTGGGGTACCTTAAGACCGTACCCGACTACGGAGTCAATGTGCCAGAGTCCTATACGATCGGCGCGCTGGCACGACAGATCGGCGTCAATGTGGAGACGGTCCGTTACTACCAACGCCCGGGCCTCATCGGGGAGCCGCGCCGCCCGCCAGGTGGGATCCGCCGCTACGGCCCCGAGTACGTGCCAATCAGATCGGCGTGCTTCTTCTGCCCGGCGAGCAAGCACTGGGAGCTCTTCTGGCTCGGCAGCGCATCATCCGGAACTCTTCGAGTGGGCACTCGCGATCGAGCGGGTGGCCCTCACCGGGCGGCACAGCCGGTTCGATGCGGTGGAGTTCGGCGCGGACTGGGAGGACCTGGTGCGAAACGCCGAGCGCTTCCCAAGCTCGAACACGAGGGTCGGGCTCGGATGCTCGTTCGCCTGGAACCACTGGGCGCGGGTGAACGGTGTCGTCGACGGGGATTTCAAGGTGCGCCTGGTATTGACGGATCACCGTAAGATGAACGATCGGTTACCTCAGCACCGAACCAGCCGCAAGAGCTGATCGATGGCCGCAATATTGCTACGTGCCGCATCGAACATCGCTCGGCTAAAATTCCGATCAAGCACACCTTCTCGACTTGCTGGCGAGCCGAATCGGGCCTCAAAGGCTGCCTTGTTGTCTCGCGTTGATCGATGCGCTCGCTCACCCGCGACCTGCAGCAGGACCGCTTCCAGGCATGGATCATTCTCGATCGGTACGATCGAGTGCTGCTGTGCCAGGCGGCGCTCGCGGTCACCCCAGTGCCGATCGGTGTCCACGAGCACGCCGTACTCGTCGAACTCCGTCGACGGTTTCAGTTCCAGAGCTAGGCGCAGGGCTCCGGCACCCCCGTGGCCATGAGAGTTGCGGCGCTGCAGGGTCGTCCCGCAGTTGCGCGGCAAGTACAGGTCGCGGATGAGTCGTGCTAACCGATCCTCCGCGTCGCCCTCGCAAACCAGCAAGACAGTAAAGTGAGTTCGACGCACGTCGAGTCACATCCGGGGGACGGCGCCGTAGGTGCCAGCAAGGTACTTCGCGACTCGATTCTCATCGACCCGTACGCCCTCCATCGAGTCGAGCCGCCATGCAGAGCTGTCGAGACCGTCCTTCTCTACCAGCATGATTTGCGACTTCTGTAACTGCCGCATGACCTCAGCGGCGTGACACGTGAAGATGATCTGCGCGCCGTGAGGATTCGTTTCCTCCCAGGCGAAGAGATCTAGGATCGCCTCCATCGTGTGCGGGTGCAAATCACTGTCAAGCTCGTCGTATGCGATTAGCCCGCCGAACTGCAGTACCGGCAGAAACTGCGTGAGCAGTGCAAAGGCAGTCTTGGTGCCACTGGATTCATGAAGGAATGGCAGCAAATGCGCGCGGTTCTGCGAATCATGGTGCACGCCGAATGCATACCATTCCTTCTTTGTCTCGCCGGTGGGACTGGGCGTTTCGATTTCGCGCACAGTCACGTCCGCAAGGCCAAAGTCCCATTTGGCCAGCAGCTCCGGAAGGAGCTTGTGGAGTTCGGGGGCGCGAGCATATTGCTGCACGCATTGCTGAACCGCGTAATCGTGCGGCTGCCACCAGCGACCACCCACGAACATGTTCGATGCGAAAGAGAAGCCGACAATTTCCTGGGCGAATGCGACACCGTATTGCGCAGCCCACGAGATAAGGGAAACGTTGGGACGGGCGCTTTCAGCCTGAGTCTGATCCAGGCCGAAGCCGTCCTGAATTACCTTGTACTTGTTGTCGAATGTCCGGCGTCGATCAAAGATGGCGTGCCATTGGCCCCTGCGAACTTTTCGCTCAAGTGATTCCGCGAGCACGTGAGATGTCGTGGTGCTAAGGCGATAGCGCAACAGCGTCTCCGGCTGCCGCGCATCCAGAATGACCTCAAATTCGGTCGCATCCGCCGGGGCATTGAAATGAGGCGTCAAGGGGATCGTGCTTTCTGGAGGTACGTTGAACGAGGAGCGTACGAACCAAGCGAGGAAAGCTAGGGGTTGGATCAGAGAGCTCTTGCCCGAAGCGTTTGCGCCGAGGACCGCCATCGCAGTCGTCAGCCGCTGCTTCGAGAGTGGAGACACACGGTCCCAGCCGTTCACCGCATCCTTTTCGGTAAGCGTGAGCGGAACTTCCACCCGTTCGCGGAAGCTACGGAAATTTGAGAAGGCATAAGAATGAAGCATAGTGCGCACTGTCAGACGAGATGTCGATCAAGTGTACACGAACCACCGGTCCCAAAGCGCCAGAAGTGCTTCACATAATCGAAAGTTCGTATGATATTCATCAGTTAGTCGCGCCAAAGGCCTCGCAACGAGGGGGATCGGGGTTGCGCTTCAGCCGGCAAGCGTGACGTACAACGTAGCAGTTCGTAGTTGCGGATGACTTGTTTCAGATATCGCCGCCCTATCGGCGCGGCCCGGGGAGTTCTCGGCAGTGTTCGCCGATCGAGCCCTCTGGTTGGCGAGGACAACGCGCTCGATTCACGCGGTTGCGGTGCGGGAGAGGACAGCCCGCGGCAGCTTGCGACGGATCGCCTGAGATACGCATTCCGCCGAGGGCCCACCCTCGGCGGATTTTTCTTGCCCGCCCCGAAGTGACCGTCACGTTCTTCAGTACTTCTGCGGTGCGCGGTAGATGCGGGCAATCTCGGCGGCTACCCTCTTCAGACGCGCATCAGTCGAGTCGGCGATCTGCACATCGTTGCGGATCGCTTGGTTGACCTGTGGCAGCAGCGCGCGAAAGGCGGCGAGTCGTGCCGCCGGTACGAGTGAGGCCCGCGCGGCGTGCCTGCAGGTGCTTACGCAGGACTTCGGA
>JAJZLX010000462.1 GCA_021850555.1 Pseudomonadota bacterium
TTCATCCAACGGCGAGCGCAAACGCCCGCTGCGGCTGCACGGCACGATCGCACGTGACATCGGCGTGCGGATCGTCGGCGGCCGGATCACCCCGGGCAGCGTGCTGGAGGGGGAAATCGAGGCGAGCGAGCGGCTCAAGGTCTCGCGCACCGCCTACCGCGAAGCGGTGCGCATCCTCGCCGCAAAGGGACTCATCGAGTCCCGGCCGAAGCTCGGCACGCGGGTGAGCGAGCCGCGCCACTGGCACCTGCTCGATCCCGATGTCATCTCCTGGATCTTCTCCGGCACTCCCGAGGAGCGGCTGCTGAGAGGGCTGTTCGAGCTGCGCACCATCGTCGAGCCGGCCGCCGCGGCGCTCGCAGCCGAGCGGCGCAGTGCCGATCATGTGAAAAGGCTGCGCGCCTCTCTCGATCGCATGACCGAGCATTCCCTCGCCGCCGATGAAGGTCAACAGGCGGATTGCGAATTCCATGGGACACTGCTCGAGGCTTCCGGCAACCCCTTTCTGGCCTCCTTGATGAGCGGCGTCGCCGCCGCCGTCACCTGGACGACCATCTTCAAGCAGCGCAAGCAGCCGCTTCCCCGCGACCCTCTCCCGGATCATGAGCGGGTGTACCGGGCAGTCGCCTCGCGCGATGCCCCGGCGGCACACAAGGCGATGACCGAATTGGTGTCTCTGGCGCTGTCGGACACCACGCGAGGCTGGGTAGCCCGCAGGCACGCACGCACCCGTCCCAGGCAAGCTTTGCACGAGTAGCCCCTGGGAAATCGCCCGGGCTCTCCAGTCCTCATGCCGTGTCCGCCGCGGGCCAGCCGTCGCCGGACCACTTCAGAGGGGCGATCCGCAACGTGGGAATCCCGTGACGCCAGGCATCGTAGGCGTGGTACACGATATAGTCGTGATCACCGTCGCGGAACACACCACATCCTCCGGGCCCGCGCCAGCGTTCCTTCTCCTGCAGATCCGCCTTCAGGATCACCGTTCCCGAGCCGCAAAGCATCGCGCCGCCGTCTCGACCCAGGAAAGGGCCGGTCACTTCCCGCGCCCGTCCGTAGGCCGTGTAATAGGTGCTGCGCGCCCCCATGCAGCAATAATCGTATGAGGCGAACAGATAGTAATTCCCGCGCCGTTCGAACATGAACGGCCCCTCGATCGCCTCCGGCCCTCCGGTGGGCACCGGACGACGCGCAAGGCAGAACACCCGCTCCTGCGCCCTCAGCAGCTTGCCGGTGAGCGGATCCAGCCGGCGCGACTTGATTCCAGTCCAGAAGCTGCCGAAGACGAGCCAGTTGCGGCCCTCCAGGTCCACGAAGTGATTCGGGTCTATGGCATTGAAATCATCACCCTCGCGCGACATGAGCACGAGCCCCTGATCCTCCCATTTGTACGCCGGCGACCGGGGATCGAGCGTGACGTTGGTCGCGAGCCCGATGACCGATCGGTTCGTTCCGAAGGTCGAGACGGCGTAGTAGAGCCGGTAGCCCCCTGGAAAACGAGACACGTCGGGCGCCCACATGCCGCGCGCTTCCGGAACCAAGGCCAGCGCCCAGCGCGGAATAGCCGAGAAGATCGGAGTCTGCAATTTCCAGTGGATCATATCCGGCGAGGTGCGCAGGGTGATGCCCGGGCTGCCGGGCATCGCCGTGCCATACACATAGTACGTCCCGCCCTCCTTGATGATGCACGGATCGTGCACTGGCGCGATGTCGCCGGTCATGCGGGCATTGATGGGACCTCCGCCCGCACCGGCGCCACCCCCCGGCGTGCCCGCGAGCACCTCCAACGAGCCTCCCAGCAGGCAAGTCCCACCCGCGGCGGCCGCGGCCTTGAGGACCGCTCGCCGGCCGCGGTCCTTCAGCTCCTCAGAAGCGGACACGGAATCCCGCCACGATCGTCCGGTCATAACGCCGCGTGTCCTGCGGGAACAGATACGCATTGCCGAAGTAGCTCTGGAACGTGTAGTTGAGCAGGTTCTGGGCATCGAGCGTCAACATGACGTGGGAGGTAAGCCGGTACGAACCGGAGAAATCCAGGTCGCCTATCGGCTTGACGATCACCGTCGGCGGCTCCAGCAGCCCCGCCCCGTTGTTGTAGCTGTCGACGAACGAGCTGCGCCAATTGTAGGCAAGCGTCAGCGAAATCCGCCTGCGCTCATACATCGCCACCACATTGAACGAGTTGCGCGACACGTTCACCAGCGACTGCTGCATGGTCACTCCGGTACCGTTTCCAGTCGGCTCCAATGTCGCCGGATCCAGCGGCGGAGACTGCGTGTGGGCGTCTATGTAGGTGTAATTGACCTGCGCACCGATGCCGCGCAACCAGTGCGGAACGAACTTGAAGAACTGCTGGTAGGCGAACTCGGCCCCGTACAGCCCGCCGGAACCGGTATTGCGCGGCCGGCTCACATTGTAGTGCAGGCCGTTGACGACCTCGTTTTGCGCGTAGGTCTGTATGTAGCCGTTGATTCCGCTGTAGAAGAGCGTTCCGGTCACCGATCCGACACGTGCAAAATACCACTCCATGGCCAGGTTGAAATTGTTCGAGGTTATATTGCCGAGATTTGGGTTGCCGCCCGCGCCGGCACCGAGCAGGGTCGGACCCGGGGTATTCAGCGTGACCGACGGGTTCAGCTCTGCGAAGGTCGGCCTGGTTATCGACCGGCTGGCCGTGAATCGCAGATACAGACCGTGATTCAGCGTCAGGCGCGTATTGAGGCTGGGCAGGAACTCCGTGTGGCTGTTGCGAATGTTCACGAACGTCGGCGGGCCGGCGATTCCACCGATCGTCGTCTCCTCATAGGCCCCCAGCGCCTCGTCCGTGCGCACCAGCCGGCCGCCGAACAGCCCCTCGAGCCGATGCGATCCGAGCATCGTCGAAAAATTCGCCTGCCCGTAGAAAGCGTAGGTGTTTTCCGTGTCATTGAAGAAATTGGTCGGATCGTAGGGGGCCGGGCCCGTCGGCTGGTCGAACAGCGTCAGCAGGGTATTGGTGTTGTTCAAAAGGAAAGACGGGCTTCCCTCGAACCACTGCGAGACACCCATCTTGCCGCCATAAAAGTTGGCCGGAGAGAGGGATCCGAGCCCCGGAACATTCGAGGTGTTGGCGGGGACGTAAATCCGCGTAATTTTGGGGTTGAGAGGCGGATTGTGTGCGAGCGAGGTCGCATCGCCGGGGGTGAGGGCGGCGGCGGGTATCGCTGA
>JAJZLX010000736.1 GCA_021850555.1 Pseudomonadota bacterium
CGGGATGTCGGCGAGATCTTTCAGTGAATGAATGTACCCGAGACCGCGCACCATGTACTCGGCGCCCGAGAGCTCGAGCACCCCACCGCCGACCTCGTTGGTGCTCGCGCGGATGCGCTCGATCACGGTCGAGAGCGGGATGTCGTAGGCACGCAGCTTGTCCGGGTCCAGATTCACCTGGTACTGGCGCACGAAGCCGCCGATCGAGGCGACCTCCGCGACCCCCGGCACGGTCTCGAGCTGATAGCGCAGATACCAGTCCTGAAGGGTGCGCAGGTCGGCCAGGCTGTAGCGATGGGTGTGGTCGACAAGGGCATATTCGTAGACCCATCCGGCGGCCGTCGCATCCGGTCCCATCTCGGGGTGAACTCCCGGCGGGAGGCGGCCCTCGATCTGCTGCAGGTACTCGAGCACGCGCGAGCGCGCCCAGTAGAGGTTGGTTCCGTCCTTGAACACGACGAACACGTATGAGTCGCCGAACATCGTCTGGGCACGCACGGCCTTCACCCGTGGCGCGGCGAGCAGCGTCGTCACGATCGGATAGGTCACCTGATCTTCGATGAGACTCGGTGGCTGGCCCGACCAGCGGGTGTGGATGACGACTTCGACGTCGGAGATGTCCGGCAACGCATCGATCGGGATATGCCTCATCGACCAGAGGCCCGCAGCAATCGCGAGGATCGTCCCGGTGAAGACCAAGAAACGGTTCGCCGCGCACCAGCGCAGGATTCGGGCGATCATCTACATCCCTCCCGTCGCATCGACCGATAGCTGATAGGTGGCCAAGACCTGCCCCCCCTTTCGGGCCACGACAGCGACTTGCCACGTGCCGCTTCCCGGGAGCGTCACCGAGCCCTGGTAGGCGCCGTTCCCGGCTGGCGTCAGTTGCACCGAAACCTGCTTGCTCGCCATTCCCATGGCCGGCATTGCCGGCAGCACGAACGTCGCACTCACCTGCGCACCGTTGACCGGCGCGCCCTTGGGGTCGGTGACTGTCACGCGGATCAGATTGCGCCCGACGCGCGGGGGATTCGGTTGCAGCGCTACGGCGAGACGCGCCTGTGGAGCACCTGCGGTCCGCGGTGCCGCGGGCGGCGGTGCGAAGGCGGACAAGGCGGCCTGCAGCTGGCTTTGGGAGTCGATGAGGAAGTTGGCCGAGGTAACGATGCGCTCGCCTGGCTTCAGGCCCTCGAGTACGATGTACTCATCGCCGACCTCGGCACCGAGACGCACAATGCGCGGCTCGAGATACCCGTCGCCGCGGTCCACGAATACGATCTGCCGGGTGCCGGTCTGCAGCACCCCGGAGGCCGGAATCACGACCCGCTCGCCCATTGGGGCCTCGAGCGAGACATTGACGAACATCCCCGGCACCAGCTTCAGGGTGGGATTCGCAAATCGCAGCCGTACCCGCGCCGTGCGCGTCGAGGGATCGATCTCGGGGTAGATGAAATCCACCCGGCCGGTGAAGCGCCGCCCAGGGTACGTGTCGACCGTGAGGTGTGCCCGGTCGCCGACCTTCAGCCGCCCGAGATCGTTCTGGAATACGTGGGCAAACACCCAGATCGTCGAGAGATCCGCCACCGTGTAGAGGCGTGTTCCGGGCTCGGCGTACGCATTGGGCAGCGCTTCGCGCTCGGTGACGTAGCCGGTCACCGGAGAGTCGATGACCAGATCCTGCCTGACTCGCCCCGTCGCTCGCAGTCGCGCAATTTCCCGATGCGGGATACCCCAGAGCGCAAGCCGCTCGGCCGCGGCGTCCACCAGCGAGGCCGCATCGTGAGCCACGGCCGGATCGGGGCTGCGTGCGAGCCGCCGTTGACTCTCCCTTGCCAGCAGATACTCCCGCTCCGTGGACAAGAGCTCGGGACTGTAGATGGTGAATAACGGCTGTCCCCTGCGCACGTACTGGTAGGTCGAGTCGACGAACACCTTCTGGATGTAACCCGCGAAGCGCACCTGCACGTAGGCGAGCCCCCGTTCGTCGACCGCCACACTGCCCGTCGTCCGGATCACATCGCTGACGGACTTGCGCCGGACCTCACCGATTTTCACCCCGATGCGCTGCAATTGTTGGGAGGAAATGGGCACCGGCGCGAGTGGCGACTCTTGCGAAGGCCCACCGCTCCCGCCCCCTACCTTCGCCTGAGGCGCCGAAGCCGCGGTCGCCGCCGCCGGGGCGATCCTCGACACCGCCGCCGAATGCGAGCGCCACCAGAGGACCCCCGCGCCGCAGAGGAGCAGCAGATTGACGGCGAGCGCTGTGAAAAATCCGACACGATAATCCGTCTTCATGGCAAGGTCCCCGTCTCGTTCGGTCTCGCAAGTCCGCTCCCGCTCAGTCGCTCGAGCTCAGCCCACCGATCGAAGTACTCCGATTGCGCCCGGGCGAGTCCGAGCGCGGTATCGAGCTGGTGCTGCTCGGCGGTCAGCACCTCGAGAAAGCCGCCACGGCCGCTCCCGTATTCGCTCAACGCCACATCGAGCGCATCGTGCGAGAGCGGCACGAGATCGTCCCGATAGAGGGCGAGCGATTGCGCGGCCTCACGCGTCGAGGCATAGGCGGCCGAGAGATCGGCGAGCAGAGCGGCGCGCTGGTTCTCGAGATCGTATTCGGCCCGCCGAGCCTGCGCCTGAGCGGCGTCAACCTCCGCGCTGTACTTGCCCTGATCGAGCGGTACCGTGAAGGACAGTCCCACCATCGGCCGCATGGCGGGATCAGACCACATGCTGTTGTAGCCGGCGCTGACCTGAAATTGCGGATAGCGTTGCTTGCCTGCAAGCGCCGCTTTCGCCCGAGCGGCGTGTTCTTGCGCTTCGAGCGCCTTCAGCTGCGGGTGGTTGAGTGCCCGTTGCAGCGCCGCTTCGGACGGTAGATGCGCCGGCGTGGGCAAGGCCGCGGGCAGTGGAATCGGGGAGGTCGGTGGCCGATCGAGCAGTGCGTTCATGCGCGCTGCGACGACGGCGATTTCGCGCTGCCACTTGAGTTGCTGCTGGGCGAGCATCGTGCGCTCGACATCCGCTTGCAGCACATCGGATTGCGGGGCCTTGCCCGTTGCGTAGCGCACCGAGGCGATGCGCCGCAGCTCGCCGATGACGGACTGGTTAGAGGCGTTGATGGCGAGCGCGCGGTGAACGAACACCCAGTCCGCAAAGGTGCCTCGAGCCGTCGCCGCGAGGCGCAGCCGCAGCGCCTCGAGGT
>JAJZLX010000450.1 GCA_021850555.1 Pseudomonadota bacterium
GGCATATCCCGCTATCCGCCGGGACCGTATGGCCGCTCAAATCGCCCGAATCCCCTTCTCATCACGCCGCTTGTCTCCCTGGAACAGCTCGGGTCAACCGGCCGGATTTATCGCGGGACGTAACACCCCGGCGCATCTCCCCCACGCGGCCGCGCAACGCGGCTTGACCCGCGGAACGTCACAGCGACCTACCGGCAAGCGGGAGTTACGGACACTCGAACGATGCGAGAGGACGGGAAGAAGGGTCAGAACGTGCGGCTGATCGAGCTACCAAGTCCCTTCCCGCTCGCGCCGGGGACGCTGTGGCTCATTGAGCCTCCGGAGGGGTTTGGCGCGCCGCCGCTGGAGCGGTGGCGCGAGGGCACGCTGGGACGACCGTTTATCTTCGACAGCGGCAGCATGCGTCACTTGTTTTTCAACGCTCGCGGCACCCAGAGTTCCATGCGGCTCGATGAACCGGATGCCTTGGTCACGGCGTATACGCGCAAGATGATGGCGTTCCTGCTATTTATGCCCGAACCGCGCCACGTGCTGATGATCGGCCTCGGGGGTGGCTCGCTGGCCAAGTTCTGTTATCGCCATTTGCCGCGAACGCGGATTTCTGTGGTCGAAATCAACGCAGATGTGATCGCGTTGCGGGAACACTTTGCAATTCCTCCGGATGACGAGCGGTTCGAGGTTATTCACGGGGATGGCGCGGCGCTCCTCTCGAGCATGCCTCTGACGCCGGATGTCATCCTGATCGATGCCTTCGATGAGGTGGGTGTGGCGCCATCGCTTGCCTCATCCGACTTCTACCGCCAGGCAAACCAGTCCTTGACGGCGGCGGGAGTGCTCGTCATGAATCTGTCCGGACAGGAGAGCCGTTATCCGGTCCACATCGAGAACATCCGTGCAGCATTTGGTGGCGCTGTCAGGCTGGTGCCCGTGCAGGCCGACGACAACGTCCTGCTCTTTGCCTTCAAGTGGCGATGGCTGGCGCAATTGCCCGATACACTGCGCAAGCGCGCCACCGATCTGGAGCAAGATCTGGGACTTGAGTTCCCGCTATTCCTGGAACGTCTGCGCGCCGGAGAGTTGCTGACGACCGTTCACGATCGATCCCGGTGACATGAACGTTTGCAAGGATCGTGGAAGGTACACCCATGAAGATCGCACAGACTTTTCGAGTCGAAACGACCCGCGCCCATGGGAATCTCGCCGACGTCCTCAACATCGTCACCGAAATGGGACTCGTGCTCGAACACGTGAGCACGATTCGGCGCGACCAGGAGCGAACGTTGTGGGAACTCACGGTCGAGATGGATGACGCGGTGCGCGCGGAGCTTCTCGCGCGCCTAGATGCCCTTCCCACAGCGCGCTTCGGGGGCTGGTCCGATCGCGTTTCCGACCGCCACCGCGGCGGCAAAATCAAGATGTGCTCGCGCGTAACCATCTCGAGCCAAGAAATCCTTCGCGCCATCTACTCTTCCAGCACCGCGCGGGTGTGCCCGGCGATTCGGGCGGCACCCGAGAGAGCATTCGACCTCACATATCTCGGCCGTGCCGTGGGTATTGTGACCGACGGGTCGTCGATCGCGAACCTGGGCAACATCGGTCTGCGCGCGGTTTTGCCCGTTCTCGAGAGCAAGGCGGCACTGTTTGCCCGACTGATGGGCATCAGTGGCATTCCAATTCTGGTTGAGAGCGCCTCGGGCGATCACTTTATTGAGGTCGTATGTGCGATCGCCCCCTCTTTTGGGGCTATCCTCCTGGAGCACATTGCCGCCCCACGCTGCTTTGCGATCGAGCAGAGGCTGCGCGCGCGTCTCACCCTGCCGGTGCTGCACGGCGATCAGCATGCCACTGCAGTGGTCACCCTCGCCGCCCTTCTCAATGCGACCCGGCAGATCGGAGCGACCCTGCATGACCTGACGGTCGGGGTTGTAGGTCTCGGTGCCGCAGGGTTCGGGATCGCGCGACTCCTGCACGTGCATGGGGTCAAGCAGCTACTCGGCAATGACCTGCGCACGGAAGCGATGGGGCGGGTGGCCCACTTGCATGTGCAACGCGAGAGCTTGGCCAAGCTCCTGGCACATGCGGACGTTGTCATCTGCACCACTGGGGTGCCGGGCGTGATTTCTCCGGAACGTGTTCATCAAGGTCAGATCGTGTTCGCACTCTCCACGCCGGATCCGGAAATCGATCCGGCCGCAGCCCTCGCCGCTGGTGCCGCGGTCGCAACAGACGGCAAGATCATTAACACTGCTTTATGTTTCCCTGGGCTGTTCGACGCGGCACTGCGCGCTCGAGCCCGCAGCTTCACCGATTCGATGCTCGTTGCGGCTGCCAACGCACTCGCCTCGGCCGCGGACTCTGGCCAGCTGTTGCCGGATCCATTGGATGTCTCAGTTCACAAGCGTGTCTCGCGGGCGGTGCAGGCGGCGATTTTGGGTACCGCCCCAGCCCCGCTTACCAGCACGTCGGCTCCGCCAAGCTGATCGGAACACGGCACCGATGAAGATCAAGGTGCTCTCCGGCGAGGCATTCGCGAGCCTATGGCGCTACCGAGTCGAAGATTACCGACTCGTGTGCGAGGGGCAGGACGCAGCCGCACTCATGCGGGTGGTGAGTATCGGGCATCGCAGCGCGATCTAGCCGCCGAAGAGGGCTCGCCGCGCCACATGATATACTTCCGTTATATCTCAGACGCTGAGGTATACGGTGGATACCGCCAAGTTTTTCTGGTCGGGCCGGTCGCAGGCGGTGCACTTGCCGAAGGACTATCGCTTCGAGTCCGCTCAGGTTCGGATCCGCCGCCATGGGCGAACGCTAATCCTCGAGCCGATTGCCCAGGACTGGAAGTGCTTCAAGGGCGTCATCGGCTCGGCGGCTGTGGCCTTTGGCGCGAGGCAACCCAAAAACCCGGAAGCAGGCGAGGCCCAGATTGAAGGACCTGTGCCGGTGAAGTACCTCCTCGATGCGAACGCGGTCATCGCGTTGCTGAAGGGGCAGAAGCGTTTTCTCGTTCGCCGGCGTCGGCCGGAGCAATTCGCGATGTCTTCGACCGTGGTGCACGAATCCGATCAAAAGGATGCACCGCGGCCGGACAGACACCGCTTCGGCCGGTAGTCCTCGGGCGTTGAGGTCCACTTGGCTAGGTGTTCTTCGACGCTGGCCACGAGCGGCACAATGCGCAGCATGGGATGGTTCCTCTG
>JAJZLX010000697.1 GCA_021850555.1 Pseudomonadota bacterium
ACCATTCTCTGGCACGATTACGGTACGGTGTTTCACGGCGTTGCCCGCGCACTGAATGAGTTCTATCGGAACGACCAGCGCTTCAGATCCCTGCGCCACATCCAGGGGACGTCGCTGTGCGTGTGCCGGACCGACCCGCCGGCCGCTTGAATTCCCGCCGTCGATGGTGCGGGCTCGGCGAATGCGGCGTGTGTGGCTGCCGTGCCCGATTCCTCGGCCTTACCTTCGGTGAGGCTCGCGGCAACGAAGAATGTCCGGATCAAATGACAGGGCGGCACAAGCTCTGGCGCCTCTGAACGCAAGCTTCCGCCGTCCACACGGTGAGGGGGGAGCTTGCGCCTGTGGCAGGCGATCCGATCGGGCGGCCCTGATTGCGGTCGCGTAACCGTGAGGCGAGAGCCCGCCGTTGGCAGCCGCCTGCGGCCGCCTTGGGTGCTCGCAGGAGGACGGCATCGCCGAGTCTTCCGGGCGGCTCGGGTGCTGCGACCGGGATGAATTCAAGTGGAGGAGTCCGGGCACGATGACTGCAGGCGTTACGGCGCTCGAGGTGCCGGCGGTGCTGTTTTTCGCGGCGTTGGTGCGCTCGACGCTCGGCTTCGGCGAGGCGTTGATCGCCGTGCCCCTCCTCGCGCTTCTCCTGCCGATACAAGCAGCCGTCCCGATCGTAGTGTTGATCTCCATCACGGTGGCCGCCATCGTTCTGATCCAGGACTGGCGCCAGGTGCATGTGCGCAGCGCGGGCTGGCTGGTGGCCTCCACGCTGATCGGTACGCCCCTCGGGCTGCTTCTTCTGACACGGGCGCAACCCTGGGTCGTGAAGGCCTGCCTCGGCCTGTTCCTGGCGGGCTTCTCGTCATATTTTCTGCTGTCGCGCAAGCGCGCGGTGCTCACGGACGACCGGCTGGCCTGGCCGTTCGGACTGTGCGCGGGCATGCTCGGGGGCGCCTTCGGGATGAATGGGCCGCCGCTCGTGATGTACGGCACGCTGCGCGGGTGGTCGCCTCAGCGCTTTCGCGCAACCCTGCAGGGCTATTTTCTCCCGGCCAGCATGATATCCATGGCGGGCTACTGGCTGGCGGGGCTGTGGAAGGCGGAGGTGACTCGCTACTATCTGCTGTCGTTACCCGCAGTGCTGGTGGCAACGCTGTTGGGCAGGGCGATGAACGGCCGCATCGAGGCCCGCTCGTTCTTCCGGCTGGTGAACCTCGCAATACTCCTCATCGCAGTCATGCTGATCGCCGAGAGCCTGCCGGGCGTCCGCTAGGCTTCGTCAACCCCGATGGCCGGCGTCGTGACCGAATGCGGCGCACGGGCCGGGCATGGGGTATAACTGTCGAGGCGATCCGGTGGGGGCTCGCAGGCGTGACCGTGGCAGCGCGAAGTGAGGCTCGATGAGCTCGATAAGCAAGCATGTCGCTGTGATCGACGCAGGCGGTACGCGTATAGCAAGCGTGGGCCATGTGCTCTTTGCGGCGACGCTGATCGCCCTTGGCATTTCAGGTCTGGTGACGGGCCGCTTCGCCGGGATCTGGGGGAGCGTTCCGCGGGGCTTTCCCGCGCGCGATGCACTCGCCTTTGTCTGCGCCTGCGTCTCCCTCGTCTGCGGCGCGGGTCTGCTCTTGAGGCGCACCGCGGCCGTCGCTGCCGCTGCGCTGCTCGCGTATCTGCTCCTGTGGCTGCTCCTCGTCAAGGTGCCCTACATCATCGCCTCGCCGTTGGTGGAGGTGAACTATGAGAGCGCCGGGGAGACCGTGGTATTGGTCGCGGGCGCCTGGGCGCTGTATACGTGGCTCACGAGTGGCTGGGACGTACGGTGGCTCGAGGTTGCCGCGGGAGAGGGCGGCGTGCGTCTTGCCAGGCTGCTCTACGCCCTCGCCCTGATCGCCTTCGGCCTGTCCCATTTCGCCTATCTGGGCTATACCGCGCTGTTGGTGCCGGGGTGGCTTCCGGCGCACGTGTTTTGGGCGGCTTTTTTCGGCGCCACGTACCTCGCGGCGGCCGCGGCCGTGCTGAGCGGGGTGCTGGCGCGCCTGGCGGTGACTCTTTCAGCCCTGCAGATGGGCCTGTTCACGCTGCTGGTGTGGGTGCCTTTCGCGCTGGCCGGGCACATCAGCGCCGGCCAGTGGGGCGAGCTCGGGGACTCCTGGACGATGACCGTCGCGGCGTGGCTCGTGGCGGAGACCTACCGGGGCAGGCCCTGGCTGGCGATCAACAGACGCTAGCGAGGTATCGCGGTGTTGTTTGTCGTTGCCGCCCGTCCCCGCCCTCGCGGGGATGCCGGCCGGAAGCGCGGCGCTCAGAACCGGATCGTGCCCCTCACGTAATAGTACCCCCCGTCGATGCCGAAGGGCGAGAACATGGGGTACTGGAACACGCCGAGCGTGTCGCCATACTTGAAGTCATCGTAGTGAGCGAGCAGGGTCGCGTTGTAGCGGTTCGGATACCGATCGAGCAGGTTTATCGCGCCGGCGCTCAAGGTGAAGTGGTCGACGAGCCGGTACGCCACGTCGAGGTCGGTGATGGGTGTCACGCCGATCGTGGTCTGGAAGTATTCGGGAACGTTCGAGGGATTGTCGCCGTCGTCGTTCTCCCACTCCGAGCTCTGCCCGTAGATCTGCTCCTCGAGGTGCACCCGGAGCTTTCCGTGCGCCCACGTGCCGCCGAGATCGAGCACGTACCGCGGGCTCGCCGCGGTGAGGTCCGAAATGGCCGTTGCGTCGTAGAGCGTTTGTCCTGCGAGCGATGCGGGCCCGGCCGGCACCTTCGTCACGAGCGTTCGATTGAAGGTGCCGCCGATCGACCAGTCGATGCGCCCAAAGGGATAGGTCTCGGGAATGTCGAACAGGAGGTCCGCGCCCTGCGTGCTCGTATCGATGCCGTTGGCGAACAGGGTCACTCCGGTCGTGCCGGTCGCAAGGACCGAGGGATCGAGCTGATTGCCGTTGGCCGCGATCGCCGCATTGACGGCCGCGGCCGCGGGCTGCGGCACGCCGTTCAGAGTTCCATAGAGGTTGCCCGTCGCGACGATGCGATTGGTGATGTTGATCTGATACAGATCGAGCGTGCCGATGACCTCGGGCAGGGGGTGCCACACCAGTCCGGCGCTGAAGTTGACCGAATGCTCGGGCTCGAGCCCGTTGCCCAGGCCGATGAGCCGTCCGCCGGCAGAGTTCGGCGGC
>JAJZLX010000211.1 GCA_021850555.1 Pseudomonadota bacterium
CACGCTTTCGGCGAGATGCTCGACAACCTCCCGAAATAGCACGATTTTCCTTTCAGACGGCTAAAGTCACACACGCCGCCAGAGGCGATCACGTTTCAGGTTCCATCTCAGACTGTGGACGATCCCGCCAATGCTCCTTCCTTCGACGAGGTCACTGTGTGTCGGCCCTGCGAGCAAGAAAGCCCGTTATTGCGGCCACGAACTCCTCGGGGCGCTCGACGAACGGGAAGTGCCCTACATCGTCCCATATCAGCAGGTCTGAGGCGGATATTGCTTGGTGCAGCGGAGCCGCATTGGTCTCGGCCCTGGCCACGTAGTTGGCGTCGTGATTTGAACTTACGATCAGTACCGGAAGCCCTCGGCGCAACTCGCTCGCCCGGAGCGCGAGATCGTATGAGGCTATCGGGTGAGCCGCGCGGGCGATGGTCGCGCCTTTGTAAGCGGCATAAGCACGGATGCCCCAGGGCTCATTGCCCAGACTCGTGAACCAGGCTTTGGGCGGAGGGCGGACGAACTGGGTCAGAAGCATCTCGCTCCACCATCGGCTGTTCTCGACCGGCTCCCAGGGTCCTCGCCCGGTCATCGCAGCCTCGAATGCCGGCATCACATCGCGTGCGAAGCGGGGCCCAAGCGAGGGGTCAGTTCGCTCCACCTGCCGGACCTGTGCGTCGATGTCCTGGCTGGATATATTGAAGTATCGCAGGGGAGAGACGAGAACCAACGCACTCACGTGGGCGGGTCTGGCGAGAGCGTATTCGATAGCGAGTGCGGCTCCCCAGCCGTGGCCCAGGATGACCGGCTTCTGCGAGTCGACCCTTGAGCGGACGGCATCGAGATCCTGCACGAAGGCCGGGAAGGTGAAATCGGCCTGGGGCTCTCTCGATGCGCGGCCTGAGCCAGGAAGATCGACGTAAACGGTTCTCACAGTTGAGGCGAGACCGGTGAGCCACGGGCGAAGGGTTTTGTGGCTGAAACCCGGACCGGCGGGAACGGCGATCAGCGTCTGCCGACGGCGCCAGCCGTGGTCCTCCAGTATGAACTGCGGGCCATCGACGTCGTAGAACGCGAAACGGCCCGAGTCAGCGGTTCTCATCTGTCGCGGGGGCGAAGGCTGATATTCTCAGTGACCAGTGGCTCGCAGGTCCGCCCATTCTGTGAGGCTACTCTGCAGGACCGCGGGCGGAAGTGACCCTTCCGAGAGGATGGCCTCATGAAATTCGGTGAGATCGAAGTGCCTGCCAAGCCGTTGTTCGGCCTCCCTTCGCAGCGCCCGAAATTTCTGGAAGCCCATCTGATAGGAGAGCGCCTGACCGGGAAGATCGGTCGAATAACGGATCGTCTCGCTCGCGATCTGCGGTGCAGCCTCCAACGTGTTCGCAGCCATGTATTCGCGTGCCTGGCTGAGAGACCAGCCGCGCCAGTTCAGCCCCGTATCGACGACCAGGCGTTGCGCGGTAAAGCGCTGATGTGCGAGCCAGCCATACAGATCGTAAGGATCGCTGTATGCGTCGAATTCCTCTCCGAGTCCCGCGGAATACTCCGCCCATCCCTCTGTGAAGCTCGAGAACAAGAGAGTGTGACGGCGGATGTCGGGCAGCCGCGTGTTCTCAAATTGCCGTGCTAGCTGCACGTGATGCCCAGGGATCAGCTCGTGGAACATCAACGAAGCTGCGTTCATCTGCAGCCGATCTTCCAGCCCGTAACCGCTGTAGTAATAGATGCCAAAGTCGCGGCCTGCGGTCGGGGGGTCATAGTAGCCGAATGTCATGCCCACCTCGAGGGTCGGCGGCAGGCGGCACAGGGTGGGGCGGGCGCGCGGCAGTTGCTGAATCAGCGTAGGGAGAAGAGCCTCCATCTGCATGAGATGCTTGCGGTACGTTTGCTCCAGTGCTTCGGGGGTGGCGGCCTTGGCGCGAGGGTCCGATCGCAGCTGGGCATGGAAATCAGCCTCGGATCCATTCCAGCCAAAGGCCGAGCTCCGCAGTTCCGCCATTGCCGTGCGCAATCGTGCGACTTCCTCTAATCCGATTGCATGGATGTGGTCTGGATCGGCCTCGCTGCTCAGATGGTAACGTACCCAGCGCGCGTAGGCTTCGGGCCCTCGCGGAAACTGCCCCAAGCCGACAGTGACGGGGGTCCGCCTCTCATATTCGGGACCCAGTTCCTCGAGCAGTTTGTTGAATGCGGGAGCGATGCGCTGCTGTAGCGCAAGGCCGATACGCTGTCGCGTGCGCTCGCTGGCGCGATCTTCGGACGGGATCAAGGACGTGCCAAAGCTGGCGCGAAGCCGCTCCAGGGTCGCGCGAACGCCGGCGAGTGCCGGACGGGGGATGTACCAGCGCTGCTCGGCCTGGGCGCGAATGCGCTCCTGCCAGGCCCCTATGGATGCGGCCAGATCATCCAGCAAGGAGAGATAGCGATCGCAATCAGTCGTGCTCTGCAGTGGCAAACGCCGGAAGACCAGCTCAGGCAGCAGGGATTGGGCACTGAGCGTGTACGGCGCCACACCGAAGCTGGTCCACCAACGGTCAGGCTCCTCGATCTCCTCCCGAAGCACGGTTGCGAGATACCGGGCGGTAAGTCGCTCCGATCTTGAGAGCGATCCCTGGTCGATGCTGTCCAGTCTGCGCAAGCGAGCACGAGCGGCAGCGGATACCGCCTCGGCCTCCGCAAGCGTGCCTCCGGGAATCCGCTCGACGGACCGTCCCGTCCTGGCTGCATAGTAAGGCTCTCTGGCGACCAGCGCTTCCCAGACTTCGGAAGCGAGGGATGCTACGGCCTCGGGTGCGCCGAAATGACCACTCATGCCCCATTCCATCGTTTTGCCGCGTAGATCGGCGGCAGATTACGGGGAGGTCACGGGGCGAAGTATCGCGCCCGAACAGAAGACTTTCGGAAGCGTCCGCTTCTGTTCCGGTGCGGGCGCCGAGGTCGAGCCAGTGGGGGAGGGGCTGTGGCTCACGTCCTCCAGACCGTTCAGAGGCACTTATGAGATACTCGGTGACAGTTCGCGAGAGGGTCACCGCTGATGACGTCCAATTTGCCGACAGGCCTCGTAGACTTGGCGTGCGATCTGGTACATCTGCTTGATGAGGATGTCGTCGGTCATCCGGACCTCGCGTCCGTGCGCAAGCTCGGAGCTGCAGCAAATCACTATCAGTTCGAATTCGCCAGTCGATTCGCCAAGGGACGCGGTGAGTTCTGCGCCGTCTCTCCGGGGATGTACGTACAGTGCTTTGATGCCGATCTCACCGACCCTTATCAAATTTCCGTGATCGGGCCCGACACTTTGCGTATTCGAGTCGGTTCGAGCGGCGTCTGCCGCTATTGGGGCCAATTCGATGCCGAGGCGACTGTAAGTGGCCCTACTCTCAGCCTGGTCGCGGAACCGGCTGGCATGCAACCGGCACGGCTCGTGGGGGAGGACCGCCATAGAGTTGCCTACGTATACCTGCACCGGGGCGAGCTCGAAAATCTCTACAGAGGTGCCGAGGACGATCTGCCACCGCCGATCGGTGCGTTCCTGGCTGGGGAGCTGCCCGCTACCTATCTCTATTCCGCGGCGCCGTCGAGCGAGCTGTTGGAATGCATTTCGGGTCTGATGAACTGCTCGTTGGAAGGGCGCAGCCGCTGGCTTTTTTTCCGCTCCAAAGCCCTGGAGATCGTCTGTCGAACCTTCGAGTCGATAAGCGCCGCGGAGCCGGAGGCGGGATGTGGCCTGAGCGCGCCCGCCCGGCGGGCGGTATTGAAGGCCATGAGAATTCTCGAGCGTGATTTCACGCATCCCCCCGGGCTCGAGGCGTTGGCGCGTACCGTCGGTCTTAGCCGTACCGGCCTGTGCTCGGGCTTTCGTGCCTTGACCGCCAAGAGCGTCTACGAATACATCACGGAAATCCGCATGCGTCACGCCGTCATGCTGCTCGGGAAGCCGGGCGCCAGGGTCGCAGACGTCGCGTACGCAATCGGATATCAGCACCCCAGCAGCTTCACGGCGGCCGTGCAGAAGGCCTTCGGTACCCATCCGCGAGCTCTGCAACGGCGCTCATCCAGGGATTGATCTCGCCCGGGGGGGGGCGCCTTCCGCTATTGCGCAGGGACTCATCTGAGATCGCGGGGAGCTGGACGCTTACAAAAGTCTTCCGGCCGCACTCGAAATTCTGCGCATTCAGCATCCGGTACGCTCGCGCCCATAACGAGAGCCTGGTGGCTCGGGGGGGCGTCGGTGATCCAGAGAAACGTCAGTGTCGCTTGGAACAGATTCGCTACTGCGACACGTATCCGCGTATCGGTAATTTGCGCTTTCGCTGTCATGAGCGCACTGCCCTTTGCCGCTCTGGCGCAGGAGCAGCCTGCGCCGAATGACGGCACGAATTCTCTCCAGTTACAGACGATCGTGGTCACCGCACAGAAGTTCCGCGAAAACATACAGGACGTTCCCTTGTCCCTCTCCGCGATCACGGCAAAGGACATAAACGCCTGGGGCGCAACAAGTCTCGAGCAACTGCAGTACTCGATCCCTAATCTCTCGGCTTTCCAGTATGGTCCCGGAGTCGAATTCATCCAGATAGGCGGCATCTCCACCGATGTGGGCAGCCCTACAGTGGGACAGTATGTGGATGAGATGTCTATTACCGCGCCCACGTCCTTGGACATCTATACGCCCGATATCCGCATGCTCGACATGCAAAGAGTGGAGGTGCTTCGGGGACCGCAGGGCGCGCTCTATGGCGAGGGGTCGATGGGAGGCACGATCCGCTATATCACCGCCTCGCCAAGCCTTACAAAATATTACGGATCCGCCGAGATTCAAGGCGGTTCGATCACCGGTGGCGGTGAGGACTACCGGGCAGACGGCGTCCTCAGCGTTCCGCTGATACATGACGTACTCGGCCTGCGTTTGGTCGTTGGATACGAAAGAGATGGCGGGTGGATCGACAATTCCCTAACGGGGCGGTCCAATATAAATGGCACGGGGATCTCGACGTTTCGAGGCAAGCTGCTGTTCCGGCCGACCAGGCGGCTGAAACTCTCGCTGCTGGTTCTACATCAGAAGAGCAATCAAGCGAATCAGAATCTTGGCTTCAATGGACAAATATCCAGCGCCGTTCGGACCCCCAACGATCATCAGTACGATCTCGTCAATGGCGTCGCGAAATTCAATTCCGGGCCGGTTCTCGTGACCGAGAGCATCGGCTATCTGAATAGCCGTATGCGGGAGCAGTTCGACCTTACGCGGCTGTACTCGCCCTTACTGAGCGCCCTCGGAATGCCGCCGGGGTTCATCACTCAGATTGCCTACCCCGATAGCATCGGGGAGCACATCATCAATGACGAGCTTAGGTTCTCGTCGTCCGCCCGGGGTCCGTATCACTGGGTGGGGGGCGTCTTCTATCAGAAGACGAACGTCTCGAACGTCACGTCGACGACGACTGCCCCGGGTTCATTGCCTTTCGCCCTTCTTTCGGATCGCGCATTCGATTCGAGTTCCGAATTCTCGCTGTATGGCCAAGGCAGCTACCAGGTGACCCGGCACCTGGATCTGCAGGCCGGTCTGCGATATTACGAGGATCATGAGGCGCAACAGAGCTCCAGCGTTAACGTGGGCTTTCCCAGTAACGACTATGGCAACGCGACATTTCATGCCTTGAATCCGCAATTCAACCTGCGGTATGAGTTTTCCAGGACATCGATGGTCTATCTCAACGCAGCGAAGGGCTTCAGGAGCGGTGGATTCAATCTGACCTCGGCGGGAGGTGGCGTCGTGAAGGTTCCTCTGACTTACGCCCCCGATTGGCTGTGGACTTACCAGCTCGGGACGAAGCAGGAGGTGCTCGAGAGACGGTTGGCAATCGACGGGGATGTGTATTACACAAACTGGCAAAACGTCCAGAGCACGGCTTTCGCTCCGGGCAGCGCGGTGCAGTATGTCGAGAATGGCGGACGCGTAAGCGGCTGGGGAACCGATCTGTCCCTGGAGGCACGCCTCATGGCCGGCATGACCCTGAGCGCCAGCTATGGCTGGAACAATCTTGCGTATCGCACGAAGACCGCTGACAAGAATGTGGGCGACCCCGTCGACAATGCCGTTCATGACTCCTTCTCTGTCTCGTTTGATTATCGGCGGCCGATTACCAAAACTTTGGGTGGATTGCTGATAGTCAATTTTCAGCACGCCGGGGCGGCGCAGATCACCCTGAGAGATTACGGGTTTAAGCTCAATCTTCCGGCGCACAACACGGTGAATGCCCGAGTGGGCCTGGACTGGAAAAATTATGAAGCATCGCTGTTTGCCGACAATCTCTTCAACGATCGTCATGTGATCATTCCGGGGCCGTATGGGATACTGTCTGCGAACGTGGAGCTGCAGCCGAGGGTCGTGGGCCTGAATCTGAAGACGCACTTCTGAGCGAGGCTAGAGCGTGCACGCCAAACATTCGAGAGCAAATGTCCGAAGGCGAGGGCGATGACATGGAGGCCGATGCGGACGCTGCGTTCCGTGCATGTCTTGATTTCCCCTCACTTCTGAAGGGCGGCCGTGTCGTGGCCCAATGGATGGGCGCAGGGCGCTGTTGGTTCGTCGAAGGCGCGCCGACGAATACCTGCATCAAGGCAGTGGACGTTGCGACTGGCGCGTGCGAGGCGCTGTTTGACGTCGGGCGAGTCCGCAAGGCGCTTCAAGCAGTGATCGGCCGCGAGCCCCCCTATAGAGGCCTCCCGTTCGATAGCTTCAGTCGCACCCGCGACGGAGGAGCGGCTTTCCGCTTCGAAGGCGAGGATTACGTCCTCACCCCGGCCGGCGATCGGGTATCGCGCGCCTTGAAGCCGAGCTTCATAGAACTCGCCGCAGGGACGGATTTGAAGGCGCGGACGTGCCCGCGTACTTTTCCGCAGTCATCCTACTTCCATGGCGTGAACACCGCGCCGGAAATGCCCTCTCCGGACGGGCTGTGGTTCGCTGGGATACAGGATCATAATCTGTACCTGCGCTCGACGGCGGATGGTCGCGTGCAGCAGGTGACGCGCGATGGTGGCAGCGATTGCGCGTGGGACATCGAGACGCCCCGCACTGCAATGGGCGCAAACTGGAGCGTGGTGACTCGTGCCGCCGATCCATGGTCGCCTGACGGATTGAGGCTGTTCGTTACGCAGTTTGATAAACGCTGCACGGGCTTCATCACCCGTACCCGAATGCTCAAGCGTATCGATGAGGTCGAGCAGCTGCACTGGGTACGAAGCGGAGACAAGCTTCCGGAGATCCTGCCCTATGTGATGTATACCATGGATCGCCGGCTGATCCGCCTGGACGTCGAAACCAGGGACCGCATGCTGCTGTTTTTGGGATGGGCGAAGGATGGAAAGGATCTCTATTTCGTCCAGTTTCATCGTGACCTGAAGAGCGGCACCGTCTTTGCAGCTGACTCGCTTACCGGCGAAACCCGCGCTCTGTTCTCGGAGCAGGGAAAGACCTTTATCCGGCTTCAGCACGACTTGTTCGGTGGACGCTCCGGTTGCACGCTCCTGCCGGCGGGTCTGGGATTCCTCTGGGAGTCGGAGCGCGATGGCTGGAAGCATTTCTATCATTACGATATGAATGGGAATCTGGTGCGGCGCGTCACGGAAGGCGCCTGGCCAGTGGTGGACTTCCAGGGAATCGATGAGCACACGGCGATGGTGTACTTCTCGGCCCACCATGATCAGCGTCGGCCTTACGACATCCACCTCTGTCGGGTACCGCTGAACGGCGGTCCCGTTGAACGGCTCACCGAGGGAGAAGGGGTGCATGAGGTACAGATGGCCCCGGACTTCTCCGGCTTCATCGATACAGCATCAAAGCCCGACGCGCCTCCGCGGAGCGTGGCATGTAACGCCGCGGGCGAGGTGGTGTACCGCTTCGAGCCAACGGATACTTCCGCCCTCGAAGCCGTCGGCTGGACTCCACCGGAGGAGTTTTGCGTCAAGGCGGCCGATGGGACTACGGACCTTTGGGGGGTGATCTACAAGCCCCGCAATTTCGATCCCGGAAAGCCGTACCCCGTCATCGAGCACATCTACGGAGGCCCGCAGGTTTCCTGGGCATCACATGCGTTTCCGACGAGCGGCACTGGCATATGGGCACTTGCGCAGGCGCTGCCGCAATTGGGCTACGTCTCCGTTGTGCTCGATGCGAGAGGGACGCCGGAGCGCTCCAAGGCCTTCCAGGACGTGGTGTTCAAAGAGTGGCGTCGACACGTTACCGCGGATCACGCCGCGGCTCTCCGTGGTCTTGCCAAAGAGCGCTCGTGGATGGACCTGCGCCGCGTCGGAGTCTGGGGCCACTCCTGGGGTGGGTATTTCGCGTTTGCCTGCATGATCGATGAGCCCGATCTTTACCGCGCGGGCATCAGCTCGGCACCCGGCTACGATCCGTACGACGCCTTCATCTACGAGCCGTATCTGGGCGGAATACCGGGCCCGGAGAACCGCGAAGCGTACGAGGCTGCGTTGCTGTATCGCGACGCATCCCGTCTGAAAGGGAAATTGCAGATCATTGCAGGCAGCGATGATGTGAGCGTGTGGCACAGCAGCGTGAAGATGAGTAACGCATTGATCGAAGCTGGCATCGATCATGACTTTGTCATGCTGCCTGAGCAGCACCATGCGTTCTCGACCCTGCACGAGCGCTATGCGATCGACAAAATGATCGGGCATTTCGATCGCTACATCCGAAACGCCGGAGAGCGCTGATGCTTTGGCCAGCAGGATGCACTGTCGGCGGATTCGGGGTGGCGCACCGTGGAGGGTAATGCGCTGCAGCAGCTCCTCGACGCGGCGGCATCGAAATTCGGCGTCGTTGGCGCGCAATTGGCGGTTTTCGACCGCGGCACATTGCGCGAATTCGCTACGGGGTTGCGCAATTCGGAGCTCGGACTTCCGGTCACGGCCGATACTGTGTTTCAGATTGGCTCGACAACCAAGCTGTTCAACGCGTCGCTCGTCATGTCACTGGTGGATTCGGGCAAGCTCGCGTTGGATATTCCGGTGCACGAGTACCTCCGGGACTTTCGGCTGGCGGACTGGGAGGCACAGCGGAGCGTTACGCTGCGACACCTTTTGTCCATGAGCGCAGGGATAGACAACGGGTTTTACCATGATTACGGCCGAGGCGATGATGCGTTGGGACGGTACGTGGCGGCCCTGGCGGGCATGTCTCATCTCTTCAGGCCCGGAACCGCTTTCGGCTACAGCAATGCGAGCAGCAATATCGCAGGTCACGTCGCCTCGAGAGTCATGGGGCGGTCATGGGAGGAACTGCTCGCGGAACGAATGATCGACCCGCTGGCGCTCCACTCCACGGTGCTGTTTGCCGAAGACCTGCTTGCCCATCCTGTGGCTCTGGGCTACACCCGCGATGATATGACGGCCCCGCCGCGCCGGGTACGGGGTTGGGCGCTGCCGCGGTCTTGCGCTCCCGCGGGTGGTACGCTCTGCTGCAGCGCGGGCGATCTCGTCCGTTTTGCCCGCATGTTTCTCGACCCGGGGGGCGGACCGCAAGAACGGCGCGTGCTCTCGGCGTCGGCCGTGGAGGCGATGCATGTGCCTCAGGTGGAGTTGCCGACTCGGCTCATGGCGCAACAATGGTGCTGTGGTCCTTATCGGAAGGTCTGGGGTGGCGCGGCCGTATACGGTCATAGCGGAACCACCACCGGCGGCTCATCAATGCTGCTGTGGTGTCCCGAGAGGCAGGTCGCCATTGCGACTGTCGTCAATGTCGCGGCCCAGGGATACCGGCTCGCGGAGCAGATTTTCGATGTCGTCTTTCCGCAGGTATTTGGAATCCAGAAGCCCAAGGTACCGGAGCCTGAAGCACTGGAGCCGCGGGAGATCGAAGATCCCGGAAGACTGGTCGGGAGATTCGAGGCCTTCGGAGCCGTCGTGCAAGTCACATGGGAAGGTGGACGGCTGTTTGTAACCGAGGATAGCGATCTCAACCGGATGTATGGCTTTGAGCCCGTGACGCGCAGCGAGCTGATCCCGCTGGGCGGTGATCGGTTCTTCCCCCGAAACCCTGCGCTGTCGGGCAATCGCCTCTGGGACGTGGCCTTCTGGGACGCGAGCCGGTCGGGGAGGGCAACACATTACCTCGGAGGCATATTTGCATTTCGCCGCACGGCCTGACGCTTACGGTATGCGCGACGGGAGGATAATCGGATGAAAGTCCTGTTCGGCGCCATCGCGACCGAGTCGAACTCCTTTTCCTCCATACCGACGTCCCTGCGCGCCTTCGAGGCTTACGGGATCTATGCCGGGGAGGAGGTCTACGAACGCGCGGGATTCTTCCGGGAATTGGCTAGGACACTGCGCTCTCTGGCGGCGGAAGCAGGGGCCAGCGCGCATCCCAGCATCTTTGCGTTCGCCCAGCCCGGTGCTCCGATGGTTCAAAGTGCCTACGAGCATCTGCGGGACAGGCTGTTGCGCGACATTGCCGCGTGCAGGCCGGATTTGGTGATTCTGTCGCTGCACGGGGCGATGCTGAGCGAGCAGTGCTTCGATTGTGAGGGCGACATACTGGCGCGGGTGCGGGCCCTCGTCGGACCGACAGTGCCAGTCGGAGTGGTGCTCGACCCGCATGCGCACCTGACGCAGCGGATGCTCGACCATGCGACTCTGCTGTCCTTCATGAAGGAATACCCGCACACGGATCTATTGGATAGAACGCGCGACGTGTGGCGGATCTGTCTCGAGATCGCGATGGGAAGGAGAGCGGTTCCGGCCTGGGCCGTCAGCGATTGCCGGATGATCAGCTTCTGGCCCACTCAGAACCAGCCGATGCGCGGCTTCGTTGATCGAATGATCGCGCAGGAAGGTCGTGACGGGATTCTGTCGATCTCATTCGTGCATGGATTTCCGTACGGCGATACTCCGGATACCGGCGCGAAGGTTCTGGTGTATGCCGACGAGCACCGGCATACCGCCGCGCGATATGCCGGGGAGTTGCAGCGGGAGATCTGGTCCATGCGCAATGAGACTCGGATCAAGACCGTCTCCATAGACGACGCCCTCTCCCGGGTCGGGCATGAAGAGAAAGGTCTGCTGGTCCTGGCCGACATGGCCGACAATCCGGGTGGCGGAGCGCCGGCGGACTCGACGTTCATCCTGCAGGCGGCACTGAGCCGCGGTATCAGCGGGCTCGCCATCGGCCTCATTTACGATCCCCAGGCCGTCCAAATCTGCTCGGATGCGGGACCGGGGGCTGGGGTGAATCTGAGGGTGGGTGGAAAGCTGGGGCCGGCATCCGGCTCTCCTGTGGACCTCGCCGGTCAGGTGATGGGCGTCGCCGAGAGTGCGCAGCAATCCGGTCTGCCCGAAGAAGACCCTACGGACCTCGGGGCGGCCGCGTGGGTACGGAGTTCCGGTGTTGATCTGTTGCTCATCTCACGCCGGGAGCAGTGCTATCACCCCGACGCATTCTCGCGCATGGGAATCGAGCTGTCGCGTCACCGGGGCGTGGTGGTCAAGTCCACGAACCACTTTCAGGCGCTGTTCGCACCGATCGCTCGGGAGATCCTGTACGTGGACGCTCCAGGAGCGCTGCCGCCGGACATGTCGGGCATTCCGTTCAGGATCTTCGACCGGCCTTTCTGGCCCCGCGTCTCGAATCCATGGACGGCGGACGAGCCGTCGTGACCATAACGTGACTTTCAGGGTGTGACCGCGCATGAGCCGGAAGGATGTCATTGTCGTAGGTGGCGGCGTGATCGGCGTGACCAGCGCTTACGAGTTCGCGCGGCGCGGCTGCAGAACGACTCTCATCGAGGCGCGAGCCGGGGTCGGCCTGGAGACCAGCCATGCCAACGGTGGATTGCTCACGCCGTCGATGGCGGACCCCTGGAACAGTCCCGGCGTTCACCGGCACATCGTATCGTCGCTGGTGAACCGGCACGCCCCGATTAGGCTACGTCTCGCCGCGCTGCCGTCCCTTGGAAGCTGGGGGTTGAGATTCCTGCGCCACTCCAGCGCCTCGGCGTACATGGCTGCGACGCGGGGCAGCTTCGTGCTGGCGAGGTACTCGCTCGAGAGGACGCGCGAGCTGCGCAAATGTCTGGACCTGGACTATGAAGCCTCCACGCAGGGAACGTTAAAGCTGTTCCGGGACGAACGGGCGATGAGCGATCGCCTGGCTATCGTGGAGCCGCTGGTGAAGCTCGGCTTGCGCTTCGAGCTGCTCGATGGCGATGGCGTCGTTGCTGCCGAGCCGGCGCTTGCGCAGGTCCGGACGGCCATTGCTGGCGGCATGCGCTTCCCTGATGATGAGTCGGGCGATGCATTCAAATTCTGCGAAGCGCTCAAAGAGCAATTCGAGCGGGCGGGAGGGGAGATGGTCGCTGCGCGCCCGGTACTCGGTGTCCTTCACGAGCGCAACCGCGTGACCGGAGTGCGCACGGCCGCAGGCGACTTGCGCGCAGAGATCGTGGTGGTCGCTGCGGGCAACCGTACCGGAGCGCTGGTGCGCGAGCTTGGTATTCCGGTCCCGGTGAGACCTGTGAAGGGATACACCCTCACGTTCGAGGTGTCGGGTTTGGAAGGTCGCCCTGCGATTCCGGTAGTTGACGATGCATTGCATGCGGCCGTCACCCCGCTCGGAGCGCGCCTGCGGCTGGCCGGCACGGCGGAACTGGCAGGTAACGACCTGAAGATCCGTGGGGAGAGGATCGATAATCTCGTCAACTTCCTGGGCCAGCTATACCCCCGGCTGCGGGCGCGCCTGAACCCGTCGTCCGGATATGCGTGGACCGGGCTCCGTCCTGTCAGCGCAGATGGTTTGCCATTGATCGGGCCTACGCGAATTCCGGGATTGTACCTCAACACGGGTCACGGGCATTTGGGCTGGACGCTGGCGAACGGGAGCGCGGGCCTGCTTGCCGACCTTGCTTTGGGGGCTCCTGCCGCGATTGATCCTGCTCCGTATAGTGCGAAGCGGTGACAGGTGCTGTAATGAGAAAGGATCGCGCCTGCAGGAGTCAGGGGCTATGTGCCGGCATCCAGTATCACTTCCATGCAATCTCCAGCTGCTGGCCCGGACGCAATCGGGTACCGATGGCCCCGTGGACGACGGCGTAGTGGCCGAACATCACGCCGTGTAACGCGGAATTCCAACGGTAGCCGCGCAGTGTGGCGAGAGGCTCGGCGGTCGAAGACTCACCGGTAAGCTGGTCCGTGGTGGTGATCTTGCAACGCGTGCAGGCCATTGCCATCCGCAGTTTCAGGCCGCCAGCACAAAGCTCATGGATTCGATCCTCCTCATAAGGACCGAGGCCCTCGAGAACCACATTGGGACGAAAGCGGCTCATCGGCAAAGGGACCTGCAGGCGGGAGTTGAGGTCATCCAGCGATTTTTGCGCAATGAGCAGCAGGGGAAAGGCGTCTGGAAACGTAACATGCGCCTCGATGTCGCCCGTCCACAGACGAGGGTCGATTGGACGGACCAGGCGTGGATCGAAGCGGACCAGGCGGACGGTGCGCTCGAGAAACTGAGTGAGCCATTCGGCCGGACCAGGGCCGGCATCGATGGCCGTACATCGATGAGCGAAGATCGTGACAGGTATGGATGGCCCATCGAGAGATTGTGGCACTGTCAAGGCCGGCATTCCTGGTGCCACGAGCGAGAGACCGCCTGCGGCCACTGCGGGCGTAATGAGCGCCATTCGGGGCAGCTCGCGCTGAGTCAGGAATCGCCCCGATTCGTTGACGATCATCCAGCGTCGATCGCCCTCGATCCCGCTCGACTGGATATGGGCTTCCTCCAGCGCGATCCCGCGGCACGATTTCACGGGATAAAAATTCAGGCTGGTGATGGTGGCGTAATTCATGCGAGCGCGGCACGATCGGACCTGAATTGAGGTCCTCCGGCCGCGGCGATCACCGCGTGTGCGGCAACGAGGTCCTGCACGACGAGTCCGAGGGACTTGTATATCGTCACGTCGCCCTCGGCCTGTCGCCCCTGCACCTCGCCAAGCAGCACACTGCCGATCTCGCCGATGATATGCGAAACATCGATGGCGCCCTCCTGGAGCGGAATGAGAATGTCGCCGGACTCCTTCAAAGCCGAGTCCATCGAATCGACGAAGAGGCGTCTGCGTGCGATGAGAGGCGTATCGGCCTCCCGCTTTGCAGGCGAATGTGCGCCAACCAGATTGATGTGCGTACCCGGCTGCACCCACTCACTCCGGAGCACTGGTTGGTCCGCGCCAGTCACGGCGCAAATGACGTCACTCGCGGCTGCTTCCTCGCCGGAGCGCACGGCGCGGATCCGACCTCGAAAAGTGCGCGAGTGCCGGTCTGCGAACGCCTTTGCCTTCTCGAAGCACCGACCCCAGACGCGAACATCGTCTATGTCGCGCACCAGGGTGATGGCCTCCAGATGCGAGCTTGCCTGCACGCCACATCCCAGAATTCCCAGAGTTCGCGCCTGGGAGCGTGCCAGCAGCCGCGTCGCGAGCGCGCTCGCAGCAGCGGTCCTCGAGGCGGTAATCTCGGCGCCATCGACCAGCGCCATCGGTGCGCCCGAGTGGGGATCGAAGATTGCGATGAATCCCTGGATCGCCGGGCGTCCGAGGTTGGGATTGCCAGGATAAATGGTGACAAGCTTGGCACCGTGGATCGGCGGATCTATCACGGAACCCGGCATCACCGCCAGGAAATTGGTGCCTGCGGCGAGGGGGAAAAGGATGCGCGAAGGGATGGTGGCGGACTTCCGGCTGACTGCGGCCATCGCGACAGCCATCGCCTGAATGCAGTCCTTCATCGGCAGCCGGGCTCGCGCGCTCTCGGCATCTACGATCTCGATGTTCATGGCATGTGGCTTCGCGCTGATTATCGGCAATGACAGACCGGGGCGCACCTGAGCGCCTTGGGATTCTGAGTTTAGGGTCCTGCGCGGAGCGAAGTTTTGCGGTCGGCCAGAAGAATTTGGTCAAAGTCCATCTCATTCCGTCCCTTCGTGGAGCGACGTCTCAGGAATCGTGTAGGATCCACCGAGATGCCGGATTTCGGAAACGGTGCATAGCTCTGACGGCACGGCTGAGCAGCTCGTCATCCATTCTGACGGAATAAATATGAACGCAGAGCCAGTTGCGCCGAGCCCTTCGACAAGTATGCACGAGCGATCCGGGATCTCCTCAAAGATGATGCCTTGGACGCTGTACTCCGAGCAGCGACGCTGGGTCATGCTCGCACTTCTCTCAGTCGTCTACGCATCATCGGGCTTCGACGTCTACGTGTTCGGTATCCTGTTCGAGCCCATCAGGCACGACTTCCATCTGAGCGACGCGCTTCTGGGCTTTCTCAGCGGTGTCTGCCTGCTGGTGCCATATGCATTGGTTGCTCTCCCGGTGGCTCGCTGGGCGGAGCGGGGCGATCGTCGTCTGATCGTCACGCTCGCGCTTGGTCTATGGAGCTTGATGACGGCACTCTGTGGGCTCGCCCAGTCATTTTGGCAGCTTGCCATCGCGAGAGCGGCGGTCGGCGCCGGGGAATCAGGCTCCATTCCCACCGCCCAGTCACTGATCGCAGATTATTTTCCGCCAGAGCAGCGCGGCAGGGCCTTCGGTATCTGGTACGCGGCGGCTAGCCCAGCGACCTTGCTCGGCTATGCAATGGGAGGCTACCTGACGACCTCCCTGGGGTGGCGAATGGCGCTCATCGTCGCGGGCCTGACGAACCTACCCTTGGCACTCGTGAGCTACCTCGGTCTCAGGGAACCGCGCCGCCGGTTGGGCTTCCCCATGGCCGGTGAGCGCGAATCGTTTCGGGAATCAATGCGGAAGCTGCGGACCAAGGCGAGTTTTCTCTATTTACTGGCAGCTTGCGTCCTGTATTCATTCGGGTTCGGGGCAGTGGTCTTTATTCCGTCGTTCATGATCCGCTCGTTGCACGTATCTCTCGCCGAGACGGGTCTCGCTTTCGGGATTGTGCTGTCAGTCGCTTCGCTGCTTGGACAGTCAGGAGGGGGCTGGCTCGCCGACCGGCTCGCGAAGCGTGATGTGCGGTGGCTCGCCTGGCTCGCTGGGTTAGCCTATGCGGTAGGGGGAGCCCTGCAGGCAATCGCGCTGATTGCTACGACTGACCAAAGGTTTCTGGTGCTGACCTTCTGCGCCTTGACGATCATCATGCTTGGGCTGGCGCCGCTCGTTGCGGGGGTCCATGCGGTATGTGGCCAGAGTCGTCGGGCAACGGCGGTCGCGCTCGTTCTCTTCACAGGAGTCCTCTTTGGAGCTGCAGGGCAGTATGCGACGGGCGTATTGAGCGATGTGTTCGGCCTCCACGATACAGTCGGCGGTCTGCGCTATGCCCTTATGGCCATGATGTTGCCAATCCTGCTGGCGGGACCCCTATTGCTCGCCGGAGCACGTGCTCTCTCAGCTGACATCGAGGCTTGAGGCGGCGTCCGACGTGCAACGACCTGCGTTGGCGAGGTAGGGCTGTGGCGGATGAGGTCGTCTCGCGGACCGCCGCGTTGATGCGTACCGCCATTGTCTGGGACAACCACGGCTGCATGCCGTTGCAAGCAGATGAAAGCTTCCTGCGCCAGCTTGAGCGGTACCGTGAGGCCGGTGTAACGGTAGCTTCGATAAATGTCGGATTCGGGGAGATGTCCTGGACGGATCATCTGCGCGTACTCGCCTTTATGCGGCAGTGGGTGGCCAAGCGAACCGAGGCGTATCGGCTCCTTGGCAACGTCGATGAGGTGGAGCTCTGCAAGAGGGAGGGGAAGCTCGGCATTGTGTTCGACGTTGAAGGCATGTTCCCCGTCCAGGACAACCTGAGTCTCGTGCAGACATTCTATGAGCTCGGTGTGCGCTGGATGTTGATCGCTTACAACCGCAATAATGCGGCGGGCGGCGGATGCCTCGACAACGATACCGGACTCACGCCAACAGGTCGAGCCATCATCGACGAGATGGAGCGCGTGGGCATCGTGCTGTGTTTGAGCCATACTGGCGCCAAGACCGCAAGTGAGGCACTCGAGTACTCGCGCAATCCGGTCATTTTTTCTCACTCGAATCCCTATGGCGATGCTCCGCGGCAACGCAATATCTCCGATGAGCTGATCCGGGCCTGCGCGCGAAAAGGCGGCGTGGTCGGGTTGAGTGGCATCGGCTCATTTCTCGGCGCCAGTACCGCACTGGTGCCGCGGCTCCTGCGGCAGTTGCGGTATGTGATCGATCTGGTAGGTACCGATCATGTCGGGCTGAGCCTTGATTATGTGTTCGATCCATCCGGGCTCGATGCGCAAATGCGGCAGAGCCCTGCGCTCTTCCCGACAGATCTGGACACTGGCGCCGGCTTACCCATGATTGCGCCGGAATCGCTCCCCGAAATTGCGGAAGGCCTGGCACGCGACAACCTTACTGATCAGCAAATCCAGGATATCCTCGGACACAATTGGCTGCGTATTGCCCGGCAGGTCTGGAAGTAACTGTTTAACCCGAATCATTCAGTGCGCCGTGCAAAGGCACGGCCTTCCAGTGGGTGCGAATCCAACCCGGCAACTGTCGCTCCAGCCGGTAGTAATCGGAGCAGCCGCACAGGAGCAGTGTAGCTGAAGAGCTCTTCGGTGCAGAGGGCCACTTGGTGGCTCGACGAGTATGCAGGCCGTAACGCGAGTGAACGTAGAGCAGGCCTCGAAAAGGGTAATGCGGAAGCCGACCCGCCTGAATTTCGGGGAAGGCTGCTGCCTCTGGGGAAGCGAGCGAAGAGTGCACCCAGAGGTTCCGCCGGGGTAGTGATGACAGCATGCATACAAGAGGAAGACTGGTGCAACACGGGACAGGTCGCCGAGGTGGTCGGAGAACCAACCGGACTCCCGCGAGGGACAGGCCGGGCCGAGGGACCTGCGGAGAGGCCAGTAGGACCTGCGAAGTCGGGTAACGCCGATGGAGGGAAGTGGCCTCAGTTCAAGACTGACGCAAGAAGTAGCGAGGAACGGGAGATTGGGTAACCTAGCAACTCCGCTGAGTGTCCAGAAGCTACAGGCGGCGTTACATGCCAAAGCGAAGGAGAACCCTGGCTTTCGGTTCTACGCCCTGTACGACAAGCTGTATCGAGCCGACGTATTGCAATACGCCTATGCCTTGGCCCGCGCCAATGAAGGTGCCCCGGGTGTGGACGGAATGCGGTTCGAAGACATCGAGGCGTAAGGGCTGGAGCGGTGGCTTGGGGAACTGACGCAGGATATCAGGAGCGAGAAGTACGAGCCGGAAGCGATCAGAAGGGTGTACATCCCGAAGCCGAACAGTCACAAGCTCAGGCCACTGGGCATTGCGACCATCCGGGACCGTGTGGCGATGACGGCGGTGGTGCTGGTCTTGAGCCCAGTGTTCGAGCCCGACCTGCCGACCGAGCAATACGGTTACCGTGAGGGGCGCAGTGCGCTGGATGCGGTGCGGCAGGCTCATAGCCTGCTGAACACGGGGCATACGCATGTCGTGGACGCGGATTTATCCGAGTACTACGAGACGATTCCGCACAGTGAACTCCTCAAGTCCGTGGCCCGTCGCGTCGTTGACCGGCGGGTGCTGCATCTGATCAAGATGTGGATCACGGCCCCTGTGGAGGACACTGACGAGCGGGGCAGGAGGCGGCGTACGACCCGCAACCGCGACGAGAAACGCGGTCTTCCCCAGGGTTCCCCCCTCTCGCCGCTGCTGTCGAACCTGTCCATGCGGCGGTTCGTGCTGGGGTGGAAGCGCCTGGGGTACGAGCGGCAGTTCGGCGGAAGCATCGTCACCTATGCCGACGACCTGGTCATCTGCTGCACGCACAGGGCCGATGAGGCGCTGCTAGCCATGCGGCTGATCATGGAGCGGCTACGGTTGACAGTGAACGAGGAGAAGACCCACATCTGTCACTTGCCGGCCGATCATTTCGACTTCCTGGGATATGAGTTCGGACGCTTCTACTCCGCCAAGACTGGCAAAGCCTATCTGGGCACGCGCCCGTCGAAGAAGAGCGTGAGGCGGCTGATCGCATCAATCCACGAGCGGACGGCTCACAGGACCTGTCTGTTCGATGCCGAGACCCTGGTGACCGACCTGAACCGCAGGCTGCGCGGCTGGGCCAACTATTTCAAGCTGGGCCCGGTCAGCAAGGCCTACAAGGCGGTGGATCGGTACACCACGACTCGGCTGCGTCGGTGGTTGCGTCATAAGCACAGGGTCCGCAATCGCGGTACCGGCTGCTACTCCGATGAGTACCTCTACGGGACCTTGGGACTCGTCCGGCTGCCGGCGCTGACGCGCAACCTTCCGTGGGCGCACGCATGATGTCTTGTCCGAGAGCCGGATGTCTCGAAATGTGCCCGTCCGGTTCGATGAGCGGGATGTGGAAACGGAGCTATGGACCCTCGATTGCGGCACCGGAACCGAAAGGCCGGCAACAGTTGAGAGGGCACCTACGGCCACCGCGCCACATCTCGACTCTACCGAACAGAGCGATACTGCGGTCGATCACGCCGGGTAGCGGACTTTGGAGAGGCAGAGGCCGTTCTCGATGACAGATGGGTGGCTGATCGGCGTATTTTATGTGCATAAACGTTGTTTTATGCCAACATGATTGTGGTGCCGGCAAGGTAACTCCTCACCGAAGGTCGATGACGCGGGCAGAGGGAAATTGCCGAGGTGTTGGCTAGGCGGGCACCGCACCCACCGAGCGGGCGAGGCGCAGCCAGTCGGAAAGGTAGGGAAAGGATTGAGGCAGGTGCGACACGATGCGCCGCACGGAACGCTCGACCCAGACGCCGAGCTTCAGGAACCGCCCATGCAGGGTGCTGACTTGGGCGGTCGCCGACTCGCTCCCGCGGGCGCTC
>JAJZLX010000732.1:0-335 GCA_021850555.1 Pseudomonadota bacterium
CGCCTGGTCGAGCGCATCGTAGCGGTACATGCGGCCGCACTATAGGCGTGGTGCCGAGGCGGGCTAAATACCGTGTGGTTTGGCACTCCCCCCGCCCGGTTATGAGCCGCCGGCCGGTGGTGCGATAATGGTGCTCTCGCCGAGTCGGGCGCAAAGGGGCAACGATGGGACTGTACTTCGAGGAGTTCACCGTCGGACAGCGCTTCGAGCACCAAGTCCGCCGCACGGTCACCGAGACTGACAACCTGCTGTTCTGCGCCCTGACCATGAATCCGGCTGCCATCCATCTCGACGCGGAGTACTGTCGTGATACGCCCTTCGGCGAGCGCATCGTC
>JAJZLX010000732.1:345-3167 GCA_021850555.1 Pseudomonadota bacterium
TTTACCCTCGGCCTGCTGGTGGGCCTGTCGGTCTATGACACCACCTTCGGCACCACCATCGGCAACCTCGGCTGGGATGAGGTCAAGTTTCCGCGCCCGGTGCGCGTGGGGGACACGCTGCGGGCGGTGAGCACCGTGCACTCGGTGCGCGAGAGCCGTTCGCGGGGCGATTCGGGCATCGTGATATTCGACCATCGCGCTTACAACCAGCACGACGAGGAGGTCGCCTCATGCCGCCGCGCGGCGCTGATGTTGAAGCGGCCGCAATGAGCGGCGCGCGGGTGCTGCGCTCGCTGCTGTTCGTACCGGGCGACAGCGAGCGAAAACTGGCGCGGGGACTGGGCAGCGGAGCCGATGCGCTGATCGTGGATCTGGAGGACTCGGTCGAGCCAGGCCGGCTCCCGGCCGCGCGCGCCCAGGTGCTGGAGTTCCTGCAGGGGGAAACCAAACGCACGGCCGCCGAGCTGTGGGTGCGGGTCAACGCGCTCTCGAGCGGCAGGCTCTACGAGGATGTCACGGCGGTTCTGCCCGGGCGGCCGGCGGGCCTGGTGCTGCCGAAAGTCGAAAGCTACGTTGGTATCGATCGCATCGCGCTCACGCTCGAGGCGATCGAGGCCGGCCACAGACTCCCAATCGGTTCGACGCGCCTGATCGTGATCGGCACCGAGACGCCGGCCGCAGTGCTGGCGCTCGGTCAGTACCCGCAGGCGGCGGCCACGCACCGCGCTTGCGCGCGCCGCCTGGCCGGCTTGACGTGGGGTATGGAGGATCTGTCGGCGGCGCTCGGGGTGACCGCTCAGCGCGGCCCCGACGGCTCGCTGCGCCCGGTATTCGAGCAGGCGCGTACCACGTGTTTGCTCGCCGCCGCGGCGCTGGGCGTTCAAGCCCTCGACGGGGTGTTCGCCGAGTTTCGCGATGCCGAGGGCTTGCAGCGCGAGGCGCGGCGGGCGCGGGCCGACGGATTTACGGGCAAGCTGGCGATTCATCCCGACCAGATCCCGCCGATTCATGCCGCCTTCACCCCCAGTGCCGAGGAAATCGAGTGGGCGGGCCGCGTGCTCGCCGCGTTTGAGGCCGCGGGAACAGGTGTGACGGCGCTGGACGGCCGCATGATCGACCGGCCGCATCGGTTGCTGGCGGTGCGTATTCTTTCGTTGGCGGGTATCGAGCCGGGAGCAAGTGCATGAAGCTGAGAATCAAAGGCAATGCCCTGCGTCTGCGACTGACGCAGGGGGAGATCCGAGCGCTGGCCGAGCGCGGGCAGGTCGAGTCGCGGACGGAATTTCCGGGCGGAACGACGTTCGTGTACCGTCTGCGAACGGACGATATAAGTAAAGAAATATCAGTTAGTTATAAAACTAACCTCATGGAATTTACTCTTCCTGCGGCGTGCGCCGAGCGCTGGTGTGGAACGGATCAAGTGACGGTCAGCGCTGAGCGGGACGTGCCGGGCGGAAAGCTGCAGCTTGTACTGGAGAAGGACTTCGCCTGTCTGATGCCGCGGCCCGGCGAGGACGAATCCGACCACTTTCCACACCCCGGCGCCGGACAGGGACCGAGTCGGTGCTGAAGCCGATCGGGAGGACGCTCAGGGTTGCCTCGCGCCGACGAGGGTGACGCCCGGGGGCAGTTGTGCGGCCACTCGGGCGTAGCGGGCGCGCTCTTCCAGAATCGAATCGGCGTCGACGGCGCACCACCCGGCGATGCGCGGCAGCTTCGCAAATTGACTCTCGATGGCTTCGCGCCGCTGGCACCAGACGGTATTGAAGAATTGCGCGAATGCCTGCCAGGCTGCGCCGACGGTCTGCGGCGCCGCCGCGAGCGCGGCCTCGAGGCGGGTCAGGGCTTGATGGCTGGTGCCGGCGCGGGCGGCGAGCGTGGCGAGCTCCGCGGGCAGGTCGGCAGGCTCGGCCGAGCCCGGGACGCTACGCTCGATCAGCTCGGCAAGCAGCTGGTCGCGCTGCTCGAAGCGGCTGAGCACCCACACGAGGTACTCGACGCTCGCGTCGCGAAAGGGGGTATGCGCCTCGGCCGCACCCGCCGCGCCATAGACGCTCGCGCAGGCGTTGGCGACCTGCGCCGCGTGGATCCGCTCGGTGGCGAGCTGAGTCCGGATGATGTCGCGCTCGTTCATCTTGCGTCTATTTTAACCATTCCCACCCTGAACACCGCCTGTCGAGTGGCAGGTTTGCACAGTCTTTCCGCCGATCCATTGCGCGCTTAGGTGCGCATAAGTAGAGTCGCACGGCTTTCCCTTCAGGTGGTTTGCCAGCCCATGTCGAATTCCGCGCCCTGGTTCGTGCACAAGTTCGGTGGATCGAGCGTCGCCGATGCGGCTTGCTTCGAGCGCGTTGCGAGCATCCTCGACGCCTCCGCGGCCGAGCGGCTCGGCGTGGTGCTTTCGGCCTGCAAGGGCGTCACCGACGCGCTGCTCGAGCTGATCAGCCTCGCCGAGGGGCAGGACGAGCGCTACCGCGGCCAGGTTGCGGCGCTGCGCGAACGCCACATCACGATCGCCGAGGCGTTGCTGCCGGCCGATGCGGTGCGCCTGTACGGGGCTGGCCTCGATCGCGATTGCCGCGACCTGGAGGGCATCCTGCAGACCGTCAAGCTCACGCGAGCGGCCGCGCCGAACGTGCGCGACTTGATCGCCGGGTACGGGGAAATCTGGTCAACGAAGCTTTTTCATCGCTATCTCGAGGCGCGCGGCACGCGGCGCGGGCCGATGCAGTGGATCGACGCGCGGCGCGTGGTGGTGATCGAGTGGGGTCCGCTCGGGCCCGCGGTGCAGTGGGACGCCTCGCGCAAGCGCCTCGCCGATC
>JAJZLX010000474.1 GCA_021850555.1 Pseudomonadota bacterium
CCGATGACATCGATCGAGTGGTCCTCGAGGTAGGGCTTGATGATCGGCGCCTGGGCGGGCATCCAGTTGCCGAGAAACACATCGATGTCGCCCTGTTTCATCGAAGCGAAGGTGACCGGCACCGACAGCATGGTGACCTCGGGCCGGTAGCCGAGGTCTTCGACGATGTCGCTGAAGACGGCCGTGGTGGAGGTGACATCCGCCCAACCGATGTTCGAGAGGCGGATGGTGCGGCATTGCGGGCCGTCGCGCACGGGAGCCGGCTGGATTCGAGCCGCAGCGGCGGGTGCCATGGCCGCCGGGGCGGCGGCCGGAAGCGCCAGCACGAGTGCGCACAGGCCCGCGCACAGACGGGCTACGAGCCGAAGTCGATCCTCGCGGACAACCGCCTGAGCGCGGCCGGGACTGGGGGGGAGGCGGAGGAAGGTCGAACTCATCGACCTCCTTCCTGGATACCCCCCTCGGCCACCCCTGTCCGGTAGCCGTCGTCAGTGATGCCGCCGCCGGGCTGCGCTTGCGGCGAATCGGCCGTGGCGAGGGTATGCGAGGCCAGCGTGCCGATGTGATGGCGGCCTTTGACGGCGTACCACCACAGACCTGCCCCGAGGATGACGCTGATGTAGATGAATGCGCCCCAGGTGTTGTACCAGGGGGCTCCGTAGACGGCTTCGCGCGGCCAGGCGAGATTGAGCGCCATGCCGAGGCCCCACAGCACCGCGACGATGTTGACGAGCATTCCCCACCGGCCCATCGTGAAGTAGCCGCCCGCCGCGAGTTCCGCCGGCGGCCATTGCCCCGCCAGGCGCTTGCGCAGCAAAGGTATCGTCACCATCAGGTACGACAGGTAGATCATGATGACCGCGATCGAGGTCAGCACCGTGAAGATCTTCGGCTGTCCGATGTTGAGGACCAGGATCAGCTCGGCAATCACGCCGATCACGACCGCGGGAACGATGGGGGTCTGCGTCTGGGAATTCACCGATGCGAGCTTCTCGCCGAACGGCAGCGCGTTGTCGCGCGCCATGGCGAAGGTCAGGCGGATAGCCGCGGTATGCACCGCCAGAGAGCACACGGTCACCGCGACCACGATGCAGACCAGGAAGATTTTCCCGAGCGGTCCCCACATCACCTGCTCGATGATGTATTGCAGGCCGCCGCCGCCGGTGCCGATCTTAGGATCATGCAGATTGGGTGCCGCCATGATCGCGAACAGCAGAATGGCCCCACCGATGACGAACGAGGCGAGGATTGCCCGCAGAATCGCCCGGGGAGCGGTGCGTCGCGGCTCCAGCGTCTCCTCACCGAGTGAGCTGGCGGTATCGAAGCCGTACATCACGTATCCGGAGGCCAGCGAGGCGACCAGGAAATCGCTGAGAAAGCCCCAGCTCTTGCCGGCACCGTAGCCGTTGGTGGAGAAGAAGACTTCCGGCCCCCGCTTGATGTGGACCGCCAGCAGGATCGCGATGAGGCAGGCGGCGATCAGCTCGATGAACACGCCCGCGCTGTTGATCATCGCCATCAGCCGTACGCCGAGCGCATTGACGACCGTGGTGAACAGGATCAAGACCGTGCCGAGGACCACCGCGTTCGTCGCGAAATCGTAGGTGCCGCTGCCGTTGCCGATGATCTGGAAGCCGCTCCAAAGTCGCGGCAGGTTCAGTTGCAATGCCAGCACCACGGCGGACAGGGTGACGATCGAGGCGGTGAGCATCAGCCAGCCCGAAGACCACCCCACGAGCCGGCTGCCCAGAATCTTCGACCAGTTGTAGACCGAGCCCGCAACGGGGTATTTGGCGGCGAGCTCCATGAAGCAAAGCGCAACGGCCAGCTGACCGACGAACACCATCGGCCAGGACCAGAGATAGGCCGGTCCGGCGGTGCCGAATCCGAAGTAGAACAGCTGGAAGGTGCCGGTGAGAATCGAGATGTAACTGACGCCTGCGGCGAAGCTGCCGAACGACCCGATGCTGCGGGCGAGCGATTCCTTGTAGCCGAAGTGCTCCATGCCGCTGTCGGCGCCTTGAGTGGAGCCAGTTTTCGAATGATCGTTCAAGGTGGCCTCTCGGGGGACAGTTGCCCGCCAATCATGCGGACGGCGGCGTCGGGGTTTCGAGCATGGGGGCGTCGGTACCATTGAATAATTGCGACACCCCTTCCGCAGCTCAGGTGCGTTGCAATACGCCGGCGCGGCGGTAGTCCTCAGGCGCCCTCGAGCAGGCGGCCGCCCTCGAGCAGGCGGCGCACATCCGTGGCAATGGCAGCGGAGGAGAAACCGGTCTGCGCGAGCAGCCGCGCCCGGCCGCGGCCGTCGAAGATGAACACGACGCTGCTGTGGATGACCTCGTAGTTGCCGTTCTTGTCCGGCTTCTCATCGTGATAGGAGACCCGATAGCGTTTGATCATCGCCGTCAGCTGCGCGCCCGTGCCGCGCAGGCCGATGAATTGCGGTCCGAAATCGCCCACATAGCGTTTCAGCACCGACCTCGTGTCGCGCCGCGGGTCGACCGTCACGAACAGCACCCGCACGCGCGATGCCAGCGGTCCCAGCGTGTCCAGCGCATCGGCCAGCATGGCCAGCGTCGCGGGGCACTCGTCCGTGCAGTGCGTGTAGCCGAAGTAGAGCATCACGACGTCGCCGCGATAGTCGGCCGCCGTGACCGCCCGGCCGTTCTGGTTGGTCAGGTTGAATTCAAGCGGCGCCACGAGCCCCCTGACATCGGTCACATCGGGCTGCAACTGGGTGGCGCAGCCGCCGAGCAGCAGCGCGCCGAGCGTGATCGGGGCCAAGAGGCGGGCCCGGCGTCGGCCCGGCACGCTCATGCCACCTCCGCCGATCGTCGAGGAGGCTCCGCGCAAACGAGCGAGCTTTCCGGCGCCGCTGCGTGCCCCGGCGCCGACCGCAGCTGCGCCTCCTCCTCGCGCATCATGTGACGCAGCACGACGATGACCCCGACCAGCGACATCATGGCTCCCGGAATCCAGGTGAGCAGTCCTCCGATCTGCTGATCGAGCATGGGGCTGATCGCCAGGGCCCGGCCGCACAGGGCGTAGATGGGGTAGAGCTGCCAGGGGACGAGTGAGATGTAGGCTCCGATCACGATCTGGGTCATGGAGATGAACGGCAGGATGAGCAGCCGCACCTTGTAGCCCACCGCCGCGGAGC
>JAJZLX010000205.1 GCA_021850555.1 Pseudomonadota bacterium
GGTGCGGGCGATGGCCCGCCAAGCCGAGGCCGAGCGCAACCGGCGCGCCAAGGTCATCAATGCCCAGGGTGAGCAGCAGGCCGCGCAGACCCTGGTCGAGGCGGCCAATGCGCTGTCGCAGAATTCGAGCGCGATGCAGCTGCGCTTCCTGGAGACCCTCGCCGACATCGCGCACGACAAATCGCAGCTGATCATCTTTCCGCTGCCGCTCGATCTGATCGCGCCGCTGCTGCGCCGCGGCGGTACGCCGGGCCAGGGCTGATCGGGATGGCGGCGGGCGGGTCGCTCGGGCGCGGACCGCTCGCGCTCGGCGCGGTGCTGCTGGCTCTGGCGACCATTGCCGGCGCGGTGGGGGCCCATGCGCTGCCGCACGACTGGCCCGCCCTGCGGGTGCACGTGTACGACGTCGCGGTGCGCTACCAGTTCTATCAGTCGCTGGGACTGCTCGGCATGGGCTTGTGGCTGAACAGCCGCGCGCTTGCCGGGCTGCCGGCGCCGATGATGCCGGCGATGCAGCAGGGTCGGACATCGGCGAGGGTGCTGTTCGTCGGGATCGTGCTGTTCTGCGGAAGCCTTTACGCGCTGTGTCTGGGTGCACCGCGCTGGGTGGGCGTGCTGACACCGCTCGGCGGCTCGCTGATGATCGCCGCCTGGGTGTGGTTCGCGCTCGGCATCTGGCGCAGCTGAACGGCGCTGGCTGTGGATCGCTCGGGTCTGCCCATCGACACGGCGTTGCCGGCGCTGCGCGCGGCGCTCGCGCTGCGTGATTCCGCCGTCCTGAGCGCTCCGCCCGGCGCGGGCAAGAGCACCGTGGTGCCGCTGGTCCTGCTGCAGGAGGCGTGGGCCCGGGGCAAACGCATCCTCATGTTGGAGCCGCGGCGCCTGGCGGCGCGTGCGGTCGCGCAGCGCATGGCCCATACGCTCGATGAGCCGGTCGGCCGTACCGTCGGCTATCGCATGCGCCGCGATACGCTCGTGTCCCGGCACACGCGGATCGAGGTGGTCACGGAAGGCGTGTTGACGCGCATGCTGCAAAGCGATCCGGCGCTCGAGGGCGTTGCGGCGGTGATCTTCGATGAGTTCCATGAGCGGAGCCTGCAAGCCGATCTGGGACTGGCGCTTGCGCTCGATGCGCGCGCGACGCTCGCTCCCGAGCTGAGGATTCTGGTGATGTCGGCCACTCTCGAGGCCGAAAGCGTGGCCGCGCTGCTCGGCGCCGCGCCGCTCGTCGTTGCGCACGGCCGATCCTTTCCGGTCGAGACTCGCTATGTCGGCGAGGGTGCCCCGCCGCTGCCGCAACCGGCACGGCAGGCGCAGGGGGTCGAGCGCACCCTGGCGCGGGTCATCCTGCGGGCGCTGCGCGAGGCGCAGGGTGATGTTCTGGTGTTCCTGCCCGGCGCCGCAGAGATCCGCCAGGTGGGCACGCTGCTTGAGAGTGCCGGTGTCGCAGCCCGCATCCTGCCGCTGTACGGCGACCTGTCGCCCCAGGCCCAGCAAGCCGCGCTGACCCCGGTGGCGGGGACCCGGCGCATCGTGCTCGCCACCAACATCGCCGAGACCAGCCTGACTCTCGCGGGTGTACGCGTCGTGGTCGACTCGGGACTGGTCCGCCGCCTGCGTTTCGACCCGGTCACCGGGATGAGCCGGCTCGAACTCGTCCGGATCTCACGTGCTTCGGCCGACCAGCGTCAGGGCCGTGCCGCGCGGCTCGGACCGGGGGTGTGCTACCGGCTGTGGAGCGAGGCGGCGCACCGCTCGCTCGCGCCATTCACCCCCCCGGAGATCACGGAGGCGGATCTCGCGCCCCTGGCGCTCGAGCTCGCCGGCTGGGGCGTGCGCGACGCCGCGACGCTGAAATGGCTCGACCCGCCGCCGCCGGCCCTGCTTGCCAGCGCGCGCGATCTGCTCGGCCGGCTGGGTGCGCTCGATGACGACGGGCGCATCACGCGCCACGGGCGCGACATGGCGCGCTTGAGTGTGCATCCGCGCGTGGCGCATATGCTGCTGCGGGCACGCCAGCTCGGCGCGCTGGCGCTTGGGGCCGAGCTGGCCGCCGTGCTCACAGAGCGCGATCTGCTGCGAGGCCTGCCCGGCCGCGACGCCGATATCCGGACCCGTCTGGAGGTATTGCGCGGCATGGGAGGGCCCGGCGCTGCGAACCCGGCGGCGTGGCACGCCGTTCGCGAGACCGCGCGCGAACTCATCCGTCAAACGGAGCGCGCCGACTCATCTAGCGATGGGGCGCACGCGCAGGTCTCGGCCGGCGCGTTGCTCGCCCTGGCCTATCCGGACCGGATCGGCTTGCGGCGCGGCGCCGCAGGCGGGCACTACACACTGGCCAATGGCCGGGGCGCGCAGTTCCCGCAGCCGCAATCTCTGGCGCGCCAGGACCTCATCGTCGCGGTAGACCTCGACGACCGCGAACGGGACGCGCGCATTTTGCTCGCCGCCCCGCTCGAGCGCGCCGCGCTGGAAACACTGTACGGTGATCGTCTGGTTTGGCAGCACACCGTCGAGTGGAGCCGTCTCGAGCAGGCGGTGCTCGCCCGACGCGAGCTGCGCTTCGGGCAGTTGCTGCTCGAGACCCGTCCTTGGCCCGAAGCGAGCGCCGAGCGCGTGTGCGAGGCCATGCTCACCGGCGTGCGTGAGCTCGGTCTCGCAGCGCTGCCCTGGGACCGGGAGACACGCGATCTGCAGGCTCGTACGGCCTTCGTGCGCCGATTGGGCGGTGGCGAGGACTGGCCCGACCTGTCCGACGAGGCGCTCGCGGCCGATCTGAACGGGTGGCTCGCACCCTGGCTCGAGGGTCTGACGCGCCGGGATCATCTGGCGCGCGTCCCGCTCGCGCAGGCGCTGCGTGCGCGTCTGGGTTGGGACCGTGAGCGGGTGCTCGACTCGCTCGCGCCGACGCACCTTACGGTGCCGAGCGGCTCTCGCATCCGCATCGATTATCTGGACGAAAGCGCCCCGGCCGTCGCCGTGCGTCTTCAGGAGGTGTTCGGGCTGGCGGCCACGCCGCGCCTGGGCAACGGGCGGGTACCGATAACCTTCAAGCTGCTCTCGCCGGCGCACCGGCCCGTGCAGGTGACGCGCGACTTGGAGAGCTTCTGGGCGCGCGGCTACGCGCAGGTGCGCAAGGACCTGCGCGGT
>JAJZLX010000522.1 GCA_021850555.1 Pseudomonadota bacterium
ACTCGTCCGGGCGGGACGTGGGCCTTCGGCTCGGGGACTACCTCTGCGATGGCGATCGGTTTGCGTATCAGATTCCGGCGGTGGCCGATGAGCGCGCGGCTTGGAGCGCTGTGAAGTCATTTCGTGGGCTGAATGTTGGATGCGGGAGCGGAAAAGATGCGCTCCGGCGACCGGGGCGGGCCGATCTCTTCCACGTTCGGGCTCTGCAGGTTCTTGATGGCCTGGCTGCCGGGGCATCCCAGCGTGAGATTGCGGTCACACTCGTCGGAGTCGCCGCGGTGGCCCGCGGGTGGCTGCCGGATGGGGCCTTGCGTGCTCAGGTGCGGTATCTCATCCGCAGGGCAAGAGCGCTGATGGCGGGGGAATACCGGACCCTGATCGACCCGGACCGGCCGGTTCCCGTTCGCCAGGAAGACGTGGCCAAGGCAGACACTTCCCCTGACGTGTGACATCGTATAGGATGTCACATCATATGGAAGCCCCCCGGGTCGTTCTCGATACCTCCGTGATCGTGGCGGGGCTGCGGAGCAGGCTCGGCGCCAGCAATCGTCTCCTGGAGTTCGTCGCCGAGGAACGCCTGGTGCCGCTCGTGACGACCGCGCTGTTCCTCGAGTGCGAGGAGGTACTGAAGCGCCCCGAGCAGCGCCTCGCGACCGGCATGAGCGAGAAGGATATCGCCGGCTTCATGGCCGCGTTTGCGAGCGCGGCCGAGCCCGTCGAGGTCCATTTTCTCTGGCGCCCGCAGCTCGCTGATCCCGATGACGAGATCGTGCTCGAAGCCGCGGTGAACGGGCGATCCAAGGTGATTATTACCCATAATGTGCGGCACTTCGAGCCTGCGGCCGGGCAGTTCGGGCTCGAGGTGGTAACGCCCGGAGCGTTCCTGAAGAGGATCAACACATGAGCAAGAGCACCTATCCCCTGAAGCTCCCCGCCTCGGTCAAGAAGGCGGCGGCCGAGCTGGCGGCGAGTGACGGGGTTTCGCTGAATCAGTTCATCGCCGCCGCAGTCGCCGAGAAGGTGGGTTGCCTGCGTACTGCGAAGGAATTCCTGCGCGAGCGCGCGGGAACGGCGAAGCCGAGGGACATGCTTAAGTACCTCCGTCGGGCGCCGAAGGTGCCGCCGGCCGCCGACGATCAGTGGTGATGGTGGCGGTCGGAGGCGAACACCCGAACGCGGTCTACGGCTCCACTTCGTTGACCGTGCGGGTCAGCCAGGCTGTCCCTCGCGCGGCCCCAGGCCGTAATCGTCGATCCACCGCTGCCGCTCCGCATCGCCGCCTGAGAGATGGCGATGCACTTCGCGCCGACCCAGTCGGTCGTTGTTCAGGTAGTCGAGGCAGGCGTTGGCGAGGGTCGTGTCGAGTGTCCGCAGGTCTGTCAGATCAAATGGAAAGTCGGATCCGTTGTAGACGCCGGCGAGAAAGCACACCAGTCGGCGCGCCTGGCCCGTGGACGGATTTTGACGTATCGCGCCCTCGATGATGCGCAGCGCGCCCATCGCGTCCTCTGTGATCGCCGAGATCTCACGCTTCAGCGTGTTCAAGCGCACACGCTTTCCCGCAACGATCTCCTGCCAGGCGAGCTGATGTTCGTCGCGCTGACTTTCAAGGACGGTCAGCTTGACTTAAATGCGCCTTTCTCCAGACGAGGCGATGGCCATGTGAATACCCATGAGTCGGCAACGCCATTGAACGGCACGAGTTCTCAGCCGACGGCACTGTGGATCACGACGTCCAGACATGATGGCAATGACATTAATTGGCTATTCTGCAAACTAATCTCCGTGATACCCCATTAGTCTCTTATCACTTCACTCTTGACCGAAATGGCTAAGATTCCGTTACATGGTGGCTGCCAGAGTCGGAACGATACGCAGTTCCGTGATCGAGCAGGCAGCGGCAATGGCGGCGCAGCCGAGGCGGGTGAGAAAGTAGCGGTAGGTGCCAGTGACACGCTTGATGACGCCGAGATACCGCAGGCGGCCCAATTGGCGAGACAGGGTTGCCGGGGAAGGATGGGACAGTAGACGGATCAGGTCGGCGCGGCGCACGCTATGGATGTTGAACTCAGGCCGCTGCAGAGCGCGCAGCAGCTGCTGCTCGGAGGGCTTGAAGAAGTTCAGTCCCTTGATCGGGCGGTCTGCCTCGCGCTGCTCCTCGGTCAATCGGTCGAGAGCGCGAATGCCGGCGCTGTGATCGTCGATTGCACGGAGGAACTCGAGGTTTCTGCGATTGCAACTGAGGAGGATTTCGCGCAGGTCGAGCAGGTTGTAGATCGATTTCTTCAATGGCGCCAGTTCACGGGTGCTTGGCCCATCGTGGTGTTCCACCTTGCGGTGGTGCTTGAAAAAGGACACGTTGTTGACGGTGGTCTGGATGCGCAGCACGAGGCCGACCTTGTCGTACATCTTCACCTGCGCCTGCCCGAGGCGATGCTTGATGCAGGTGCCCTGGATACGGGTGGCGAAGCGCGAACCGACCTCCTCGGCCAGCTGCGGAGTGATTCTTTTACCGAGGACGGTGGCGACCTGCTCGGCCTTCACCGACAGCACCGACTCGCGCGAGAGCTGCTCATAAAGGGGAGCCAGCGCCTCGGGCGAGCGGAACACCAGATCCGTGGAGTACTCCGCCTGCATGATGCTCCAGTGATAGCGCTGGGCTAAGGTGTGCTCGATTGGGCAGCACTGTTGGGCGTAGCGACCGAGCAGGCGGTGCAGTCGCTCGGGCTTGAAGGAGTGGGCGAGCTTCTGCGCCACTGGCCAGTTTTCAATCCGCGCGAAAGCGTTATCCGCGAGGGTCGCTCGATGCGCTTGGCTTTGAGCTTGCGGACCAGCCAGCCGAGACAATTGCAATAAAACCGCAGCCGAAACAGACACCAGGTCGGCACGCGCAGATAGTACAGCCCCACCACCGCATCCATGAAATAGTAGTGCAGGTACTTGCCCGCGTTGGGCTTGAGGAAAGTCTTGTGGCTTGCCTTGTCGTGCCAGGGTTTGTAGCTCTGGCAGGCTTCCATCGCCGAGATCACGTGTACCAGCCCCGGATGATCGCCGCGCTGATCGAGGATAGCGGTGGCTCGGGTAGTTCGGACAGATTTTCCGAGCCGATAAGTGGAAGGATCTGCTGAGTTGATTAAACACGGTAAC
>JAJZLX010000484.1 GCA_021850555.1 Pseudomonadota bacterium
CGATTCGCCCTTCTTCAGCCACATGTATGGCACGCCCCAGGCGATTCCGCCCAACACGATCACCAGAGCGGGCGCGATGAATCGCCGGGCGCCGCGATGGACGACCCAGACCACGGGCAGCAGTACCAGACCGAGCAGTGCGGTCACGAGTCCAGCGTACGCGCCATAGGTAATTGAGCGGAACGCCCCGCCGAGGCTCAGTACCCGGATGTGGAACAGGGGGCCCGGCAGCAGCACGGCGAGAAACGCCAGAACAGCCGCAGCCAGTACGACGTAGAGTGTCCAGAGCACGAGCTGCTCAATCACCGAGCGCGGAGCGCGTCTGGTGTGACCCGCCTCGGTCTCAGTCTTAGTCTGTTGCATAAGCTGAACTCGCTGGCAGTTGTTGGGCTGATTTCCCCGGAGCTGGACGCTGTTTTGGATTAGTCGCTCGAACGTAGGATTGAACAATATGAGCCACGTTGAGCCGCTGTGTCAAGGGTGTTCGCCGGCGCGTCGGACATCGGCATCACATGTCTCGGTCGAGCCGCGAATGCGTTTGCATCTGCAGTGAGTGCCCTGCAGCCCGGTTGCGATCCGGATCTCCATCACTTCGGCCCGGGGGGGACCCGGCGCGCCCCTACGAGCGTTGGGTGTCTGGTGCGAGCGTGTGGAGTTGAACGACTGCACGAGACTTCCGGCTCAACCGGCCAACACTCGGGCTGTTTGCGGGATCGCATCGCTTCCGCCCGCCACGGCACGATTTCGTCGCCGCGCCATCCGAGGGTTGCCACTGTCGTGGTGTCAGGCGGTGCGGCGGCGTACAATCGCATTGCGATACTCGGCGATACTCGAATCCGAAGGTGGCGCAGCGGCGACTGGAATTGCGCAACGACGCGAATCCCGGCGCGCCGCTTCGAGGGTGTCCGCAAGTGCGTGCGGGCAGTGCGCATGTGCTGGACGCGGTCGGGTCGTCGCGCGATCGCGGTCCGGTTCGCTGCGGGCCGATCACTGGATGGAGTCTGCCATGGCACGCTGCGCACAACAGCTCGACGTCAGAATCAAGCGCGCCTATCTGCCGCCCTCGCGTCGCGATGGCGCCCGGATCCTGGTGGACCGCATCTGGCCGCGGGGATTGCGCAAGAGCGACGCGGCAATCGAGCGGTGGATCAGGGATGTCGCGCCGAGTACCGCGCTGCGTCGCTGGTACGGCCACGACCCCGCCCGTTGGGAGATGTTCCAGAACCGCTACCGTGCGGAACTCGAGGAGAAGGCTGCGATCCTCGCTGAGTTGCGCAAGATCGCCGGTGGGCGTCCGCTCACGCTCATCTACTCGGCGCGTGACGAGCAGCACAACCAGGCAGTGGTGCTCAGAGACGTGCTCCTGCGCTGATCATCCGGCGGACCACGAGGACTGCCGCACGCGGGGCAGTGTCGGGGACCCGCCCGTTGCTATCGACAGTCAGCTTGCTTTCTGAGGGGTGCGGTGCGGTCATGCTCGATCTTGGCCGCATGTGCGCGGACCTGCAGGAGGTCGCGCCTGGTGACCACACCGAGCAGCGTGCCCGTGGCGCGGTCAACGATCGGCGCGCAACCGACATCGGCTGCGCTCATGCGATCGGCGAGCCGGCAGACTCGCTCGTCCGGGTAGCCAACGAGCAGTTCGCGGACCGCAATACGCTCACCCAAGGTCTGCGCGCCACAGGAAGTCTCCCGTGACCAGCCCAGGGCGTCGATACGCGCCACCATGCCACGCAAATGTCCGGCATCGTCGACCACCGGGTAGCTCCGGTGTCGGACGACCCCGGGGGTGGTGGCGAAAAACGCGAGCGTATCCTGCGGCGACAGGCTTGCGGGCAAGCTATGCACCGGGTGCGCCATGACCTCGCACACGCGCATCACCTCGAACGGATCGACAGTGTATTCGTACGTCAGATGGCGTCCGCGGCGAGCGAGGCGTTCGGTCAGGATGGATCGGCGCATGAGCATTACCGTGACCGCGAACGATGCGGCGCATGCGATGGCCACTGCCGGCATCACGCGCAGGTCGCCGGTCAACTCGACAGCGAACAGGGTCGCGGTCAGTGGACAGCGCAGCGTGCCGCCGAGAACCGCGGCCATCGCTATCAGTGCCCAGAAGCCGCCGTTTCCGCAAGGCAGGACGTGCGCCTCGATGGCGCCGGCGGCCCCACCCATCAGCAGAAGCGGCGCCAATGTGCCGCCCGCGGTGCCGGAGGACAGCGATGCAAGCCAGATGATCGATTTGACGAACAGGAGCGCAATCGCGGCGTGCATGAGCACCGAACCATTGATCAACGCATGTATCGTGTCGTAGCCGATGCCGAGCGCCGCCGGATCGATCAGGCCGCCGAGTCCCACGACGATGCCGCCGAGCGCGGGCCACCACATCCAATGGATGGGGAGCTTTTCGTAGAGTTCCTCGAACCCATAGAGCGCGGCGGTGGTGAGCGCAGATTGAAATCCAGCGATCACCCCGACGCCCGCGCAGAGCGCCAGGCTCCACCAGGGCATGGAAGGCAAGCCGGCGTGCGGAAACAGCGGCCAAGGACCGACCAGCCACGGACGCCACGCGATGGCCACGATGACGGAGACGGTCACGGGCACGAAGCTGCGCGGCTTCCACTCGAAGAGCATCACCTCGATCGCAAGCAGTACCGCTGCCAGTGGTGTCCCGAAGATTCCCGTCATGCCCGCCGCGGCGCCTGCTGCGAGCAGCGTCTTGCGTTCCGCGGCGCTGAGGCGGAAGCACTGTGCGAACAAGGATCCCAGGGCGCCGCCCGTCATGATGATCGGGCCCTCGGCGCCGAATGGACCGCCGGTGCCGATCGCGATCGCAGAGGACAGCGGCTTCCAGAATGCCACCTTGGGCTCGATGCGGCTGGTGCCGGTGAGAATGGAGTCGAGCGCCTCGGGAATGCCGTGCCCACGGATTTTCCTCGAGCCGTAGCGCGCGATGAGACCGACGATGATGCCGCCGGCAACCGGAATGAAGACCGAGCCGGGCCCGAGGCGCGCATGGGTCAAGTACGTCGTGGTCGTCGAAATGACGTGAAAATAGGCCAAATTCGTGCACAGGGCGATCAGCTTCACGAGCGCCCAGGCGGCCATCGCCCCGAACGTTCCCGTGACGAGCGCCATTGCACAGAGCATCAGCATGCGCCGGTCCGCGGTAAAGTCGCGCAGCGTGTCGCGCACCTCGCCGGTGGGGACGGAAGTATTCATGCGGTTTCGATTGAAAGTGGACGGGGGGCGAGGAAAACGAGCCTTTAATATCGTAGTACGATATTATTACCCGAGGAGACATCCATGTCCACCGTTGCCAAAAACAAGCGCCCGAGGACCGCGCAGAGGTCTCCGCTCACGCCTCACGACTACGAGGTGCTCGCGGAATTCCGCTACGTGCTGATGAAATTCCTGGCATTCAGCGAACACGCGGCGCAACAGGCCGGGCTCGCGCCCCGTCAGCATCAGGCGCTGCTCGCGATCAAGGGCTACCCGGGCGGGGCAGAGGTGACGATCGGGGATCTCGCCGGGCGCTTGGGCATCCGCCATCACAGCGCGGTGGGGTTGGTCGATCGATTGGCGAATGCGGGCTATCTGGCTCGCCGCGAGGACGAGAGCGACAGGCGCCGGATCCTTCTATCTCTGACGGCCGCGGGCGAGCAGGCACTGGCGGGTCTTTCGGTCGCGCACAGACAGGAGCTGCGGCGCGTTGCTCCGCTGCTGAACTCGCTGCTGACCCGGTTGGGTCCACCAGAACCATGATGCGGATTGCCGCGGCCCGGTGCCCCACCGCGGACTGGCGGGTGAGCGATCACGGATCACCGGAATGGGTGTGGTGTAGTTTTGCGCCTCCGCCGCGCGAGTCTGGCGTGAGTCGGGCCGCATTGCCAGGTGTGCGGTCCACCGAGCTCAAATCTCTTACCGACCTCTTGAGGCGAAAACTCGGCGCATCGTCATCGGCACAGTCCCGCATCGGCACCGGGCGTGCCGCGTTGGCACAGCCGGCATCACGCGCCGGAGGCGGGTTTGCCCACCGACGCCTAGGCATAGGCGTCGGCCAGCGCCGCAGGACAACGGGGAGTCCGCGCTGGGCTTAATGCGATAGGCGCGTTTGCCGCGGCTCGCGCGCCGGGGAAACGAAGGAGGGTACAATGTCCGGGTTCGCAAACGATCCGGAAGTCGGCGAATCTTTCCATTATGAAAATACTGGTCGTCGAAGATGAACGGAAAACCGCCGCCTATCTCAAGCGCGGCTTGGAGGAGAACGGATTCGTTGTCGATATTGCGGAAAGTGGCGAAGACGGCTGTCACCTGGCCGAAACACGACGCTACGACCTCATCATCCTCGATGTTCTGCTGCCGGGGCGAGACGGGTGGACAGTGATAGGGGACCTGCGCCGCGGAGGCATCGAGGCGCCCGTCTTGTTTCTCACTGCACGCGATGCCGTACGGGATCGGGTCAAGGGACTGGAGCTCGGGGCGGACGATTATCTCGTCAAGCCGTTTGCCTTCTCGGAGCTTCTGGCGCGAATGCGCTCGCTGCTTCGCCGCGGACCAACCCGGCAGTCGGCAGTGTTGCGGCTGGTGGACCTCGAAGTCGATCTCGGGCGCCACCGGGCGTGGCGGGCCGGTCTGGCACTGGATCTGACGCCGAAGGAATTCCAGCTGTTGTCCCTTCTGTTGCAGCGCAGCGGCGAGGTTCTCTCCCGCACGCTGATCGCTGAACAGGTCTGGGACATCAACTTCGAAAGCGATTCGAACGTTGTCGAAGTTCACGTGCGGCGACTCCGGGTGAAGGTCGACGATCCGTTCGATACGAAGCTCATTCATACGGTCCGTGGCGTCGGGTATGTTCTTGAAGCGCGCACCTGAGGACCGGGTGAGCATGCCGCGCCCGTGGCGCAAGTCCCCGTCGATCGCTTTGCGCATGACCGCATGGTATGTGCTGTCCGCCTTTGCGCTCATTCTCGTGGCGACGGGGCTGCTTTATCTGGTGCTGGTCAACGGCATGTACCGCGAGGACGTGAACGATCTCAAGGACATCCTCGGTAACGCGACGCTGTTGCTGCGCTCGTCGACGGGACAGTACGCTCCGCCTCCGACAATCGGCACGAGCCCCTCGCCGCGACAGCGGTCGGATATCTACGTGCGTGTCTTGGATTCGGACGGGCGGACGTTGATCGCGACCCCGGGGCTGTCCTCGCAACTGCCAGCGCCAACGAAGGCGCAGCTCGCGGCGATCGGCTCGCACGGCGGCAAGAGCCGTCAGGTCCTCTCGCGACAGGGCGAACCGTTCTTGACCCTCATTGCGCCCATCGGCGGAGCTCGGCCGAGATTCATGGAAGTCGCGATGGACCGTGCCCATGACGAGTTCCTGTTGGCTCGTTATCGCGAACGGCTCTGGTGGGTGCTCGGCGTGTCACTGGTGCTGTGCTCGCTGGTGGGTTATCTCATCGCCCGAGGTGGAATGCGTCCCATCGAGAGAATCAGTCGGACCGCCGAGCGCATCCGCGCCACGACGCTGCACGAGCGGATCTCGACGAGCGGCTTGCCGGAGGAGCTGCGCGGATTGGCGGAAACCTTCAACAGCATGCTCGATCGCCTCGAGCAATCGTTCACTCACATCTCGCAGTTCTCCGACGACGTTGCGCACGAGCTGCGTACGCCGATCAACAATCTGCGCGGGGAAATCGAGGTTGCCCTGGGAAAGGCGCGCTCGGCGGAGGAGTACCGCGATGTCCTCGGATCGTGCTTCGAGGAATGTACACGCATCGCGCGGCTGATCCGCACGCTCCTTTTTCTGGCGCGAGCGGATACCGCCGCGGATGCGCTGCGCCGCGAACCGCTCGATCTCGGTGAGGAACTGGAGAAGGTCGTGGCATTCTATGGGGCCGCGGCCGGCGAAAGCGGCGTCGAGCTTCGGGTCACGAGCGGCGCGGGCACGCGTGCCGAGCTCGACAGAACCCTCTTGCAGCAGGCCATTGGTAATCTGATATCGAATGCCGTCGCGCATACCCCGGCGGGCGGCTCCGTCGGCATCGGGGCGATCGCCAGGGGTCACGACATTGTGGTGACGGTAAAGGATACCGGCTGTGGCATCGCGCCGGCGCATCTGCCTCACGTCTTCGACCGGTTCTACCGCATAGAGCAGTCCCGTACCGGCTCAGAGCAGAACGCGGGCCTTGGCCTGGCGGTTGTGCAGAGCATCGTGACCCGTCATGGCGGATGGGTGGAGATTGAAAGCCGGCTCGGAGAGGGCACTGAAGTCAGGCTTATCCTGCCGCACTCGAGCGACGCCGTGTCGAGCCAGCTTACGAAATCGTAATCTGGACGTCAGCGGCGCGTCATGTGCCGGGGCGTAGGCTCTTGGCCACATGAAGGAGTTCTCAGGCAGGACGGTGAGGTGTCTGGTCGCGCTGCTCGTGCTGTCCGTGGCCGGCTGCGCGACCTATCGGGCACAGCCGATCCACCCCGAGCAGAGTGCGCGCGCCCTCGCGGCGCGGAGCCTGACCAATTCCCGACTCCGCAGATTCCTCGCCATCGAGGAGCATCGCAGCGGCCCGCCGCGGTGGAATCTCGAGGCACTGACTCTGGTGGCGATTTACGAACGCCCCGATATGCCGCTTGCAGTCGCGCAATTGGCCGAGGCGAAGGCGGGGCAGATCACTGCCGCGGAGCTGCCGAACCCGACGCTCTCGTTTCGGCCGGCCTATAACACGACAAGAATGGTTCCGTCGCCCTGGAAAGTCGGTCCGATCGTCAGCTTTCTGATTCGCGCGTTCGGCGTACGTCCGGCACTGATTGCCCGGGCAAGGGCACAGACCGAGGCGGCTCGGGAGTCGATTGCGAGCACGGCTTGGCGCTTGCGCGGTAAAGTCGGCTGGGCTTGCGGTCGCGCGGCGATATCAGGCCGCGGTCGCGCAGCGCTACCGTGCGGGCATGGTCTCGGCGACAGATCTGACGGCCGCGGTTCTTGCGCGAGAGAAGGCCCTGCTCGAGGCTGCTGCGAGCGAGCGACGGCTGCGCCTGGCACGTATCGGGTTGGCAACGGCCGTCGGCCTGCCGGGTGCGGCACTGCGTGGCGTCTCGCTGGATCTGCGCGGGATCGCTCATCCCCGGGATCCTGGCAGGCTCGGGCCGCTCATTCGCGCGGCGCTCCTCAAGCGACCCGGGGTGCTCGCTGCGCTGGCGCACTACCGCGCAGCGGAGGCGACGCTCCGTCTGGCGGTCGCCCGGCAGTATCCCTCCATCGACATCGGGCCGGGCTATCGCTACGTTCAGGGTGACAACAAATTCATGCTCGCCGTCTCGCTTCCCCTGCCGATCCTCAATCAGAATCAGGGCCCGATTGCACAAGCCCGTGCGGCCCGCCGCGTTGCCGCGATGGAATTCCGCTCGACACAGGCTCGGGTGCTGGCCGAGATCGAGCGGGCGCAAACGGATTGGAGGGCAAGTGCAGCCGAGGCACGCAGCGCGCGGCAGGTCTGCGAGTCCGCCGGTGCCGTACTGGCTCGGCGTCGAGCGCAATTTGCGGCAGGCCAGATAAGCCGGCTGCGGTTGCTGGGCACCGAGGCGACATACATCGCGACAGAGCAGGGTGCGCTTGCCGCCTCGGTGCACAAGCGTGTCGCGCTCGGGGAGCTCGAGGCAGCGCTTCATCATCCCTTCCTGATCGCAACGGAACAGCGTTGATGCACAACAGAGTGATTCCACGCCTCGGTACCGCGTTGGTCGCTATCGTTATGCTCCCAACGGCGCTTGCGGCCGGACTCCGGCCCGTCCGGCTCGGTGCGCATGCATTGTCTGCAGGTCAGATTCGCACGACGGCGCTGCAACGACTCGAATCGGCGCGCGATGTAACCGCTTACGGGATCGTTCTCGGTCCTGAAAGGCTCGTGACGCTCGTATCCGAGGTCGTCGCGGCGCGCAGTGTCCTGGCTGCAGCACGGGCCAGAGCGGTGCTTGCTCGAGAAGAGGCGAGCCGCGCGGTACGCCTCTATCGCGCCCGCCGCAATATTTCTGAAGCGGCACTGCAGCGGGCTCAATCAGCGCTGGCGGTCGCGCAGTCGGCACAGGTATCGGCGGCAGCGACGCTCGGGCAGCTCAGGTCACGGCTGCTCGCCCGGTGGGGACCGGAACTCTCCAGGTCGGCCGGCGCCGCAATGGCGCCATTGTCCGCGCTCGAGTCCGGCAAGGACGTGCTCGTGGAGGTCAGTGTGCCGTTTGGCCGGATTGTGCGAAACCCACCGGAGGTTGCCTCGGGAGCGACGCCGTCCGGAGACAACGTGCAACTGCATTTCATCAGCCGCGCGCCGCGCATTGCCGCAGGTGTCGCAGGCGAGAGTCTGTTTTATGTGATGCCCACCCGGGTTTCGGCGCCGATCGGTACGCCGCTTGCGGTAACTCTGAACACCTCTGCCCCGGCGACAGGCGTCCGGGTGCCTCGCTCCGCAGTTGTTTGGTATCACGGTGACCTGTTCGTTTTTCGGGAAAACGCTCCAGGCCTGTTTGCGCCGGTCCCCATCAGGGGATTCTTTCCCTCGGATGGCGGATACTTTGTACCGGAAAATCGCGAAAACCCGTTACGGTCGGGCGAGCGGATCGTCGTCCGTGGGGCCGCGCTGCTGTACTCGGCCGCGGCGCAATCGTCACCGCCCTCCACGGCGGAACCGGCGCGCACAGTGGCCGACGCTGGTCATTGAGTCTTCCGGCTGATGCGCGCCATCGTTCAATTCTGTCTTCGTTTCCGCTGGGTCGTCGTGCTGGCCTCACTGGGCCTCGCCTTTCTGGGGTTACTTGCGGTCGTCCATGCCCCGTATGACGTGTTTCCCGAGTTCTCCCCCCCGACGATCACCATCGTGACCAATGCTGCGGGACTCGCGCCTCGCCAAGTCGAAGCGCTGGTTACCACGCCGATCGAGGATTCGGTCAATGGGATTCCGGGGCTGGCGGTCTTGCGCTCGCAGTCGATGGAGGGGCTATCGGTCATAACGGCGCAATTCCATGGCCGTACGAACGTCTACCTCGACCAGCAGCTCGTCGAACAGCGGCTCGCGACGCTGACTGCAGTGCTGCCGCGCGGCGCGAAACCGGTCATCGCGCCGCTGCAATCGTCGACCGGCGTGGCTCTGTCGATCGGTTTGACTGCGCCGAAACTGTCGTTGATGCGGTTGACCGAAATCGCACGCTGGACAATTCGTCCGGCGTTGCTCGCCGTCCCAGGGGTGTCCAAGGTCGTGATCTTTGGTGCCCGTCCCGAGCAACTGCAGGTCCAGTTCAACCCCACCAAGCTGATTGAACTGCACATCGGGCTCAATCGGCTCATATCGGCTTCGGCCGCTGCGAGCGCCGTTCGCGGTGCCGGCGTGGTGAATACTCCCAACCAGCAGCTCATCGTGATGAGCCATGGCCAGACCTCGAGTCCCCGCGCGCTGGCCGAGAGTCTGCTTGTGCGCCGCGATCACCGCAACGTCGATCTCGGGGAGGTTGCCCGGGTAATTGAGGGCTCACCGCCTGCCATCGGCACGGCGCGCGTGGGCACCAGGCGGGGACTGGTGCTCGTCATCGGCTCACAATATGGCGCCAATACTCTCGCCGTGACGCGGGGATTGGACCACGCCCTGGCGACACTCGCGCCGCTTTTGAAACGCGACGGAATCACGGTTCAACCGAACGGCTTGCGGCCTGCCTCGTTTATCGAAACCGCGCTGCGGAACGTGCGCAATTCCCTGGCGATCGGCGGCCTGCTCATCTTTATCGTACTGTATTTCGCGCTGCGGAACTGGCGCACCGCGGTGATTTCCTTTACCGCCATTCCGCTCTCCCTGCTGGTGTCCGCGCTGGTCCTGACGAGGCTCGGCTTCAGCCTGAATGCGCTCTCTCTGGGCGGACTCGCGATCGCTCTCGGGGAGGTCGTCGACGATGCGGTCGTCGGGGCCGAGAACATTCATCGGCGGTTGCGCGAGAATCGCGGGCTACCGCGGCCGCGAAATCCGCTGACCGTGATGTTGCGCGCGACACTGGAAGTGCGCAAGGCGGTGATCTTCGCGACCCTCTCGGTCGTTCTGATGTTCCTGCCCGTGCTGTACTTGAGCGGCGTCGCAGGACGGTTGTTCCGTCCTCTGGCGTTGGCCTATGTTCTCGCCATTCTCGCATCCCTCGTAGTGGCACTGACCGTCACGCCCGCCTTGGCGTCGGTTCTGCTCGGGCATGGAGGGCTCGACCCTGCCGATCCGCCCGTGCTCGCTCGGGCGAAGAGGATTTATAGTCGGATCCTGGCCCGCGTCGATCGGCGCCCCCGAACCGTGTTCGCGGCGGTGGCGCTCCTTGTCATCGGGGCATTTGCGACCGTGCCGGCCATGCGAACCGACTTCTTGCCTCAGTTCAACGAAAACGACGTGATCGTCCATTTCGAGACGGCGCCGGGAACCTCGCTTGCCGCGACGACCCGGGTGGGCGAGCGGGCAGTGCGGATCATGGAACGATTACCTCAGGTGGCTCATGTGGTGATGCATGTCGGCCGGGCGCATCTTTCGAACGGCAACGCCCTCACGAACAAGGCGGAGATCGATGTGGACCTCAGCGCCGACGGGAATGCCGACAGCGCGGCCGCGGAGCGCAAGATCCTGGCGGCAGTGAGAGGCGCGCCTGGCGTGCGCTGGTGGGCGAACACTTTCCTCATCGAGCGGATCCACGAGACGCTCTCCGGGGTGACTGCCCCCGTGGTGGCAACAATTTTTGGGCATCATCTGGCGGCGTTGGATGCGGATGCGCGCCGCGTTGCCGCAGCGCTGAGGCAAGTGCCGGGCGCCGCGGGCGTGCGCATCCAAGCGCCACCCGGGACACCAGAGCTGTCCATCCGATTGAAACGCGCGGCACTCACACGCGATGGCTTCACGGCGGGAGAGGTCCTGCGCGCCATTCAGACGAGCTATCGTGGACGCACAGTGGGGCGGGTTTACACCGCCGGCAGATCCTATCCTATCGTGGTGGTCTTGCCGCCGTCGCTACGCGCGGACCCCACTTCGATCGGGAATATCCCGCTCGAGAGCGCCACGGGCCTCGTCGTTCCCCTGGCAAAGCTGGCGCGCATCAGCGAGCGGTCGGGGCAATCGGTGATCCTGCACCGCGACGCGGAGCGGGTACAGGTTGTTACGGCGAATGTCACGGGAGGCGCAGCGCACTATGTCGCGTTAGCGCGCCGCCGCCTCGCACGCGTGTCCTTGGCGCGCGGTGATTATCTGCACCTCGGAGGAACAGCCTCGGCGACCGCGCGAGCGCAGCATGAGCTCTTGATCGACTTTTCGGTGGCGCTTGTCGTGATTCTAGGGCTCCTCACCATCGCGCTGCGCGATGCGCGCACCGTAGGCTTGCTTGCCGTCAACCTTCCATTCGCGCTGGTAGGGGGTATCGGCGCAATCTGGATTGCGCGGCTGCCGGTTTCATTGGGTGCGGCAGTGGGGTTCGTCACCTTATTCGGCATCACCCTGCGCAACGCGATCATGCTGCTGTCGCACTATCGCACTCTGGTTGCCGAAGAGGGCCGCCCCTGGAACCGGGAGACGGCCGAGCTCGGTGCGATGCACCGCCTTGCGCCGATCCTGATGACCGCGTCGGTGACAGCGCTCGGACTTTTGCCGGTAGCGCTGCGCCCGCATCTTGCCGGCCAGGAGATCGAAGGCCCGATGGCCATCGTGATCCTCGGGGGGCTGTTCAGCTCGACCGCGCTGACGCTGCTGGTCCTGCCCATATTGGCACTCCGTTTCGCACGGTTCGGCGCCGCAGACGCCTGGGAGGGTGTGGACACGGCTGAGGGGAGTCCGCTCGTGTGATGACCGGCCGACCCCAGCGATCTGGTTCGTGGACGGGATCGGGCTGATACGTCTCCCGTCGTTCTGGTGAGAAACAGGCGCATCCGCGGCGAAGGCGGATTTCGCCGCGACAGACGTGACGCAGAACCGCGGTAGCGCCGTCAACGGCTGATCTCCTCCAGGGCCCGGCCGCAGGTCCGGGGGGCCGGGGAGGGCGATGATGAAGGCATACTCGAGGCTCGCCGTACCCATGAGGCCTTCGCGGTCTATGAGGAGCGCTGTGGCATCGCGCGGTAGATCAAAGGTCCCACGGCTGAGAAGCGTCTGCGGGTGAGATCAGGAACGGACCGTCCCACCACTGCTCAAGCGCAAGCCGTGGCGCGAGAACAGCGCGTACTCGATGTTGCGGAAGGATAGCCTCGGCAATTCAATCCATTACCCCTTGAAGCGCTGAAACGCGTCGATGACGTTCACGGAGGCTTGGCACCGACCCGACAGGTTGGTGCGCTTCATGGCATTCAGGCGTAGGCTCACACATTGGGGCGACGCAGACTTCCGGCGGGAATCAACTTTTTGAGCCCGGTACCGCTCCAAGTCGGCCGATGCGCTTCCTGACGATCTGATGAAGGTTCGCGCGTCAGGCGAACCAAGGTTTATGGCACGAGATCGCTCAGTGCCTGTGAGTAGCGCCATAGGAGAGAACAAGATGAAGTATCTCGTGCGGGCTTGGTTCACAGTGGTGGTATTGTGCATTGCGGGCGCTACGGCCGCTGCGCATTCTGCGGCGACGCCGGCAGCCCATTCGGACCGACAACCGATGTCGCTCTCATTCATGGGTAGACGCTACTTCCTTTACCACACCGAAAAGAAGGGGATCGGCGTGAGCACGATGTATTCGCCGTCACGTACACATCCTGGCACGGCGCGCGAATCCCTCGTGATCAACTGGACGTTGAGCCACAGCGCGGGGCATTCGGTGGTCACTGCGCATCAGGTCGCGGATACCATGTATTTGACCTTTCGAGCGATGCATGCACCGTGGGAGTTTCATTTTGCCGTCCCGAACCGTCACTCGCCGGGACATTTCATCTATTTCGTCAGCGCCCTGTTGTTACTGCCCGCCCAGCGGGAAACGGAACTCATCATGGCGCGGGTGCGCGCGCCGAGCGGCGGAAAATGGATTGTGGATGCCAGCTATATACGCGCGCATCCCGGTCACTGGTCGGGCGACACGAAAATGCGAAAGGTGTTGGCGCCAGACATGAGTTGGTTGAAACAGCACATGCAGGCGGTCGCCGGTGCCCTGACGAAGCTGCGCGCCCCGCTTTCGCCGCCACATCCGGGGTGATGAGCGGAGAGATCCTTCCGCATGTTTCACTCCTTCCCTGCCACAGAGGGCCGATCTGCCGTCTGTCCCGTGCTCCGGCGGCGCCTGAACGCTAATTTTCCGAGACCGGCAGCCCCAACGGCGAGCCCGCGCTTCGGTTCGGGTAGGGCGGATGCGCAACCATGCGGAAGGGATGGGCCTTCAGCTCGCGTAGCGCGATGGCCACGGCGGCTTGCAACTGCGGATCCTTCCCTTCGCGCCACAGCATCGGATTCATCCGCACTTGGACATTGGGCGTTACGCCGTGGTTTTCGACGTCCCACCGGCCGTTCGGGAAATAGATCGCTTCCTCTGGAGCCGTCACGTGAGTGCCGTCCATCAACGAAGGATAATTGCCGATGCCCACCAAGCCACCCCAAGTGCGGGTACCGACCAGCGTGCCGACATGCTGTTGCTTGAATACATACGGCAGATAGTCTCCGCCTGAGCCGGCAAAATGGTTGGCGATCATTACCTTGGGTCCGAAAATGGCGGCGGGCGCGACCACCGTATGACCTTCGCGAGCGATCCAAAAGTTCAATAACGGCTGTTGCAACTGATTGATCACGTAGTTGGCGAGGTCGCCGCCATGATTGAATCGCTCGTCAATAATGACGCCCTGCTTGTTGACCTGAGAGAAGTAGTAGCGGTTGAAGTCCTGATAGCCATGCCAGGCGGTGTCGGGCAGATAGACGTACGCCAGCCGGCCATGACTGAGACGATTGACCATCATGAGGTTATGATGGATCCATGCGTGTTTACGCAATGCCAATTCCGACCGTACGGGGACAACGGTCACCAGGCGGGCGTTTTTTCCGTCCGGGCTGGCGGCCACGGTCAGGACGACCTGCTTGTCGGCGGTATTTTGGAAGAAGGAGTACACATTATCGTTGCCGTACAGCGGACGGCCGTTGACGTCGAGCAGATAGTCCCCGACCTTGACGTTAATTCCAGGCTGCGTAAGCGGCGCGTGGAGCTTGGGGTTCCAGTTTTCACCGCTGAAGATGCGGGAAAAGCGGTAGCGGTCGTGCTCGATGCGGTAGTCGGCCCCCAGCATTCCGACCGAGGTGGGCTTGGTCGTACTCGGCGGCGCCGGTTGCAGGAACAGGTGCGAGACGCTGAGATTGCCCAGCATGTCGTGGAATAGATAGTTCAAATCGGAACGGCTTTCCACCCCCGGCAGAAACCGCGCGTAATACTTGCGCGCAGCCGGAAGGTTCAGCCCGTTCATCTGCGGGGAGTAAAAGAAGTCCTGCTCGAACCGCCAGACCTCGTAGTACATCTGCCGCCACTGTCGCAACGGGTTCACTTTGACCTTCAGATCCGCCGTGTCCAGCGTGCCGGTACCCGTCTGGAGCGATGCCACCGCCGGAACAATGCGCCACTGCTTTCCTTGCTGGACCAGCATCTTCTTGCCGTCGGCCGCCAAGACGAAGCGATTGACTACGGGCATCACCAGCTGCTCTCTTCGGCTCTTCAGCGAGAAGCGATAAAGCGCGAGCGCCGGGTGATCAGGTCGACTTTGCCGGACCACCGCGCCGGCCGTCAGCCACAGCACGCCCGGCACCGAGATCGCCACATCCTTGTAAGCGCGCGGCGGAACCGGCAACGCCAAAATGCGCTGGCTCAAGCCGGTGAAATCGATGACTTGCCGGGGCCGCCTGGTGGCGCCGGATCCTCTCGCCCGTGGCGCCCGGGCTGAAATTGTCTTTGCCGGCGCGGTCTTCTCCTCGCCGGCTCGCGGCGCCAGCGGCGAGGGCACGTTGTTTTGTAGCACCGCTACGTACGCGCTGTAGACGGTGGGATGATCGATCCCGGAGAGCTCGCCTACGCTGCCGCCCGTGTTGGGGTTCGTACTGGCTAGAAAGTAGAGATATTTCCCGCTGGGATCGAACCGCGAAATCCTGGCATCGCTCATGCCATCGGTAATCTGCGTCGATTTGCCCGAGGCCAGCGAGTAGACGAAGATCGCGTGCAGATGATTGGGCAGCACGTTGGTATAAGTCAGCCACGCGCTGTCCGCCGACCACGAGGGATAGAAGCCCCCGCCGCCGATCCAGTCGCCGCCACTGTAATAGTAGTGCTTGGCCACCAATGTCCGCCTGCCGGTCCTCAGGTTCACGATCCAGAGACGCTGGGCGATGTCGCTATAGGCGATCTCCCGGCTGTTCGGTGACCAGACCGGGCCGTAAGAGAACGTGGCATGTGCGCCCAATGGGATCTTCCGGACCTTGCCGATGCCGTTCTGCGGACTGATGTACAGCTCGTATTGGCCGGTGGCGCCGGAGAAGTAGGCGATCCATTTGCCGTTGGGCGACCACGCCGGATAGCGCTCACATGCGCCGGTCGTGCGGGTGATGTCCTGCGCATCGCCATATCTGGAGGGAACCGTCAGGATATCGCAGTGCGCTTGGAATACGGCCCGCACGCCGTGCGGCGATATGTCCGGATTCGACAGTTCGTCACCGACGGTATCCCAATGCGGTTGAGCGTCAGGAAAATCGGCGTGCATGACGACATGGACGCGCCGGATTTTCCGGGACTTCACGTCGAACAGAAAAAGTTTGCCCATCTCGGTATAAACGATCGCCGGGCTCGAGGTATCGAGAGCGCCGGCGCTGGCGGAAAGAATATCGTGCCCGTCGTCCGGCGAAACCGCCTGTACCGAGTGCGTCGCGAGCTGGTAGCGATACAGACGGTAGTGTCCGCCCGTGCGGTCGGAAAGAAAGTAGATGGAATTTCCGACCCACATGGGATCCATATTATTTCCGCCGCCGCGCGGCACGGTGGTCACGCTGGAATTACTCAGCAGCGCGATCCGGATGCGCGGTTGCAGTCCGCCGCGGTAGTGCTTCCAAGCCTCAAACATCGTGTGATTGCGGAACGGCACATAAGCAAGCCGCGACCCACCCGGGGAGAACGAACCTTGGGTCGCATACGGCAGTGGCACCGCAATCGGAAGACCGCCGGTGACCGGAACCGTGAAGAGGCGGTAGTAAAGCGGATCGACACTGTAGCGCGTCGAGCGCAGCAGCACGTTCTTGCTGTTGTTCGTCCAGCCGACGCTGATGTCGGGACCCGGATACCACGTGAGTCGTCGCGGCCTACCTCCGTCGGCCGGCATGACATAGACGTCGAGATTGCCGTGATTGTTGCGGGTGAACGCGAGGAGTGCGCCGTTGGGCGAGAGAATTGGCGCGCTGTCCGTTCGCGCACCGCTCGTCAGCCGCTGCGCGGCGCCTCCCCGCCGCTGCACCGACCAGAGGCTGCCGGCATATGCAAAAACGATGTGTGTGGCGTTGACGGTGGGATGCTGAAACAGGATCGGGGGAGTTTGCGCTTCAGCGATCGCGAGGCCCGGCAGCAGGCTGACGGCAAGAAGGAGCGAGCGAATGCACGTATTGCGCACGAGACGACCCTCCGCATCAGCAGCAGGACTGCTGCGCTGATGCTACCACGGGCCTTCCAGGGAGGAGGGTCCCGTCCAATCCGACGAGCGCGTGATTCGGGCGTCTGGTCGCATCGCGGATGCGGATGCCTGAGGACGCAATGCGAAGAGCGGCATGTTCGCGTCGGTTCCGCGCCGCGCCGCGGATGCTTCAGGCGGATGGAGATGCTGTTGCGCGTACAATGTCTCAACCGGGTACGTTCGGACGACCTACGGGGCGCGTGTAATCCAGATCGGGCTCCTGGAGGCGCACGAATCCGACGGCATGTCTGACTGCTGGATGTCACATCGAACGTGGACAACGCGCAAGGGAGTGCCGGCGTCGCGACGTGTGCGGCAAGGCTGTGGAAGGAACGGCTGCGCCCGAGATCCGGAATTTCTGATGCCAACGCCAGGAGCGGACCTGGGGAGGTTCGTTGCGGCTTGGCGCCAGGCGGTGAGCCAAGGTGTTGCCTATATTCTCGGTCCCGCGATTGCATTGAGAGTCAATCCGGCGATAGCGGGATGACGCTATCTCCAGTTTGGCGCGGGACTGCCAAACGCGATCCGTCCGATCCCATGTCGCTCCGTTCGGCGTCGTCCCACGGAAGGGCGGCAAGGCGGTCGAGGAGATAAGGATGAGCACGATGAAGCGGCGGGACGAAGTCATCGTCGGGAACAGGGAAAAAGCCGATTGAGCCGGGCATGCGCCGCGATGCAGTGCCGGGTCACGAGGATTCCCGGCTGGCGAGTGCAAACCGATTTGCCGATGGCGCGGCAGGAGGAGGCCAAGTGTGTCCGGAACCGTCAGGGGCGAGCAGAACCGCCCCAGGTACGTTCCGGATTGCATGCCCAATTCCGATACGTTAGCATGCTATGTAATCCTCGTCCGTCCGGCGACGGACAGTAGTAATCTGCGCAAAGGAATACCCATCATCCCCCTTCTGATACACGTGTGGTCGGTGTGCCAGAGGAGCTAGGAATGCTCTCGAATTATCGTCACCGGAAAACCGCTGGCGCGCGCGAGCTGCTGCGTGGGCGCCCTGGACCGGGGAAGCACGGCATCAGATCTGCGCTGATGTTGGCCGGCTGCGGCTGTCTGCTGAGTCTCGCGGGCTGTAGCTTCGCGCCGAGGTATTCCCTGCCGGCACTGCCCACGGACTCGTACACTCGCGCCCCGGCGCCGCGCGCCACCGTCAGTGCGGCCGGTCCGGCCGGTCGGGCGCAGCGGTTCGATTACGGGGTCTCGCCGTCGGTCGAGTGGTGGCGGCAGTTTGCTTCGCCAAAACTCGATGCCCTGATTCGTCAGGCGTTGGCGAACAATCCCGGACTGGTGCAGGAGCAGGCGCGGCTGCGGGAGGCGCAGGCCGCGATGGCCGCTGCGGCGGGCATTTTCTACCCGCAGGTGAACGGCGACCTCAGCGCCGCGCGGCAGAAGACGTCCTCGGCCAGTTCCGGCGGCTCTTTCCCTGGCCGGATTTACTCACTGTATTCCGGCGGGCTCGCCGTTAGCTACTACCCCGACTTCTTTGGCGTCAACCGCTTGGTCTACAAGGGCGAGCAGGCGCTGGTCGACTACCGGCGCTATGAGCTCGATGCGGCCCGTCTGACGCTGATCGGGAACGTCGCCTCCGCGGCAATCAGCGCAGCTTCGGTGCGCGCGCAAATCGTGGCGACCCGCGCCATCATCGCCCATGAAAAGAAACTGCTCGAGCTGACCGAGACGCAATATAGATTCGGTGCCGTGCCGTACTTGAGTGTGCTCACGCAGCGCGGCCAGGTGGCCTCGAGCGAGGCGAGCCTGCCGTCTCTGGAACAACAATCGGCGGTCTATCGGCATGAACTCGCGATCCTGGTGGGCGAGTTGCCGGCGCAGTGGCGCGATCGTTCGCCAAGCATGAATGAAGTGCGGCTGCCGGCGCGTGTTCCGGTGAGTCTGCCTTCGACACTGCTGCAGCAGCGTCCGGACATCCGCGCCGCCGAGGCCCAGTTGCGCTATGCGGACGCCGAAATCGGCGTCGCGGTGGCGCAGATGTATCCGGCCGTGACGCTCACCGCGCAGTTCGGTCAGGAAAGCACCGTGCCCGGGGCTTTCGTGCATGCCGCGAGCAACATCTGGAGCCTTGCCGGCGATCTGGTTTTTCCGATCTTCGCGGGCGGCACCCTCGAGGCGCAGAAACACGAAGCAGTCGCCTCGTACGACGCGACGGTCGCGGCTTACCGGCAGACGGTATTGGGCGCCTTCCAGCAGGTTGCCGACGCCCTGCGCGCGCTCGAGCACGATGCCCAGAGGCTGCGGGCCGAACAGCATTCGCTCGCCGCGAACCGCACGGCGTTGCGCCTGTCCGAGACGAGTTATCGGGAAGGATCGGTCGATTACCTCTCGTTGTTGACCGCCGAGGTGCAGTACAACAATGCGCGTCTGAGCTACATACAGGCACAAGCGCAACGCTATCTCGATACCGTAAGCCTGTTCGTCGCTCTCGGCGGGGGCTGGACTGCGCGGCCGCCGGCCGCTCAGCCGCATCCGGCCGCGAGAAAAGGAAAATCCAGCATGGCTGAGGAGAATTGACCGATGGCGAACTCCGAGCGGCACACCGTGCTGCGCACAGTGCTCATCGTTGCGGTGGTGCTTGCGGTGGTCTTCGGCATCAAGCTCTGGGAGAAACATGCCGCGCTGGCAGCCCAGGCTCGTCACGGTCCCTACGAGGTGAGCGTCTCGGTGGCACCGGTCGTCAAAGTGCCGTGGCGCGCGGAGATTCACATGGTCGCCAGCCTGGTAGCGACCTCCGGCGTCGATCTCACCCCGCAGCTTCCGGGGCAGGTGACCGGCATTTACTTTCACTCCGGCGAGCACGTGAATAAGGGCCAGCGGCTCGTTCAGCTCGATGATTCGAACCAGCTGGCAACGCTGGCCGAAGATCGTGCCAATGAAACTCTCGCCAGCATCAATTACCGGCGGGCGCAGCGTCTGTATGCCGCCCGCGCCACGAGTTTGGCGGCTTTGGATACCGCGCGGGCGGACGAGCAAAGCGCCAAGGCGGCCGTTGCCAACGTTCGCGCGACGCTGGCGAAGCTTGCG
>JAJZLX010000572.1 GCA_021850555.1 Pseudomonadota bacterium
TCTGCGCAACCGCGCGATCGGGTGTTCCACCACCCGCTGGCCGGGACCGTCCAGCGTCTCGTACGGCTCGAACAACCAGAGCCGGCCGCCGTCGGACAGCGCCCGCCGCGCCGCCGCCAGCAACCCGGGCAAGGCGCTGTGCGGCGCGTCCAGGTGATCGAGCACCACGACGTCGAAAGTCCGGCCCAGCCGATCCAGGTCGCGCTGCGTCAACTCCTCGGGACCCGCGGCAAGCGACACACGGCAGGCGAGCGCCTGGCGCTCGGCGGTCGCCCGGGCGGCCTGAGCCGCACGCCGTGAATGGGCGATGGCGACGCACTCCCCCCCGGGGGCCGCGAGGGCCGCAAGCAGCTCCGGGTGCCCGACCCCGACCAACAGCGCCGCGGCGGACGCGGGCAGGGGTTCGGACTCGACCACGCCCCGCAGTTCTCGTCCGAGGCGCGAGGCCGCCGCGGACGGGCTGGCCGCACCGCCGCCCGGGGCCTCGATCCGCTCCCGATCCTGCAGCAGAACCGGATCCGCCCGATCGAGCTGACCCAACAACCCGTGGAGAAACGTCCCCGCCGGTGTGCCCTGGGGCAGGCGGTAATGCACCCACTGGCCCTGGCGCACCCGCTCGAGCAGCCCGGCCTCCGTCAGGATCCGCAGGTGACGCGACACGCGCGGTTCGCTTTGACACAAAACTCGTGCCAGGTCGGAGACGCTCAGTTCCTGCTGGGCGCACAACGCCACCAGCCGCAGCCGGGTTGCCTCGGCGGTGGCACGCAACCAGGTCAGCAAGATTTGAGTACCCGCCATTTATCAATGTATCAATACTTGCATAAATCTTTAATATCTTAGCACGAAATTCCATTCGGCGAAGCGAAAATGGCGCCTCACCTGTATCTCATTGATAATAAAAGATGTGGAACCACCGTCCAGCCCGGCGGGCCGATTCGCATCCTCAGTGGATCAGCGGCGAAGCGCTTTCGTCATCGGCAAAAAGAGCGTCGATCGCTTCGGCATCGAAACGATAGGGCCGATGACAGAATTCGCAGGTCACGGTGACTTCCCCCTGCTCTTTGAGGACGTCCCGCACCTCCTGTGCGCCCAGGGCACGCAGCAGCGCGGTGACCCGCCCCTCGCCGCAGCGGCACTCGAACTGAACCGGTGCACCCCGAAACAGGCGCAGGTCGTGGGCGGGCAGCCCGCGTCCCAGGACGTCCTCCACCGGTCGCTGCAACAGATCACTGGCTGTCAACCGCTCGAAGCCTCGCTGCGCCGAATCCCACGCCTCGCCCGCGCCGGGTCCGGCCTCGGGCAGCTTCTGCACCAACAATCCCGCGCTGCACGTGTCGTTGGCCGCCAGGCGCACCCGCGTCGGAAGCTGCTCGGAGACGTCGAAATACGCCTCCAGCGACTCCGCGAGCGAGCGGCCGCTGAGCGGCACGATGCCTTGATAGCGCAGGCTGCGCTCATCGGCCTCGATGGTGACGGTGAACCGGCCTTCGCGGCCGGCGAGCGAGCGGAACCCCGCTTCGGTCGGATGTCCAGCGTCGAGCGCCTCGAGCTGCCTTGCATCGAAGTGCGCGATGGCGCGCACCCGGAAGTCATGGGTGCACTGGGCGACCATCAGGCTCACCGCACCATTGCCCTGAAGCTGCAGAGTCAATCGACCACGGAACTTCAGCGTGGCCGCCAGCAATACCGAGGCGGCCACGGCCTGGCCGAGGAGCGAGCGGACGGGGGCGGGGTAGTGGCTGTGGGCACGCAGCGCTCTCCAGGACTCCCTCAGCTGCACCCAATGCCCGCGCACGGGCTGATGCTCGACGATGAAGAGGCGCACGTGGTCGGAAGGGCTCTCGGAGGTCATCTCATGCGCTGCATGCAGGGTTCATCGGGGCGCTCCACGGCACCCCGTGTGGCGCGCGGGCACGCGCCCCGCCGGAGAATACGGCATCAGCCCGGCAATTTCTTCTTCAACAGCTCGTTGAGCTGCGCCGGATTGGCTTTGCCCTGGGTCGCCTTCATCACCTGCCCGACGAAGAAACCGAACAGCTTGTCCTTGCCCGCGCGATACTCGGCGAGCTGTGCCGGATTCTTCGCCATGACCTCATCGATGGCCCGCTCGATGGCGGAGGTATCGGTGATCTGCTTCAATCCCTTGGATTCGATGAGACGGTCGGCGCTCTCGCCGCTGTCCCACATCGCCTCGAACACTTCCTTGGCGATCTTGCCCGAGATGGTGCGGTCGGCGATGCGCACGAGCAGCCCGGCGAGCCGCTCGGCCGGCATCCGTCCCGCCTCGACGCCGAGCCCTTCTTTGTTGAGCGCCGCGGCGAGATCCCCCATCACCCAGTTCGCGACCAGTTTCGGCTCACCCGGCACGGCGCGCGCCACGGCCTCGTAGTAGTCGGCCAGCTCGCGGCTCGCGGTGAGCACACCGGCGTCGTACGCCGACAGCCCGTACTGCGAGACGAACCTCGACGCCTTGGCATCCGGAAGCTCAGGCAGTGCCGCCCGCACCGCTTCGATGTCGGACTCCTCCAGCGCGACCGGCAGCAGGTCCGGGTCGGGGAAATAGCGGTAGTCGTTGGCCTCCTCTTTCGAACGCATCGAGCGCGTCTCGCCCTTGTCGGGGTCGTACAGGCGCGTCTCCTGCACGACGGTGCCACCGGACTCGAGCAGCTCGATCTGGCGCGCCACCTCGTACTGGATCGCCTTTTCGACGAAGCGGAAGGAATTGACGTTCTTGATCTCGGCCCGAGTGCCGAACCGGTCCGAGCCCTTCGGCCGCACCGAGACGTTGGCATCGCAGCGGAACGAGCCTTCCTGCATGTTGCCGTCGCAAATCTCGAGATAGCGCACCAGGGTATGGACCTTTTTCAGGTACGCGACGGCTTCCCGGGCGGACCTCAGGTCCGGCTCCGAAACGATTTCGATGAGCGGGGTACCGGCGCGGTTGAGGTCGATGCCGGTGAGTCCGGGCAGTCCCTCGTGCAGAGATTTCCCGGCATCCTCCTCGAGGTGCGCCCGCGTGACGCCGATGCGTTTGACCGAGCCGTCCTCGAGGACGATGTCGATCGCGCCCTGCGCCACGATGGGCAGCTCGTACTGGCTGATCTGGTAGCCCTTCGGCAGGTCGGGGTAGAAGTAGTTCTTGC
>JAJZLX010000226.1 GCA_021850555.1 Pseudomonadota bacterium
GGCTTCGATGAAGCGCTTGAATCTCAGGATGTCCAGGAATGCGACGGCACATCGGGTGAACTTGATTTCATCCATTACTTACGATCCAAGGGATACCGCCCGATGTCTGCTGTTTGTGGTGGTGATCGCGACGCTCACGCCAGCGCCACTCAATCGACGGCCTTCTCGAGAAGCATGCGCACATAGCGCGTGTAGGGGATCCCCCGCGCCCGGGCCTCGGCCCTCACCGCGTCGAGAAGCTTCGGCGGAAGCCGCATGTTCAGGGCTGCGGACTTCGGCTCGACCTTGAACGGCATCGGTTTGAACCCGGAGAGGTTGTACTCGGTCAAGTCCGCGGTCGCGACCAACCGCTCCGCCGCGGCATCACTCCGAAGGGACGGCATCTTCTTGAGACGACGAGCTTTCATAGGAGGGGTGATGGCGCCACCTCACCGCCGCTGTGAGACGACGTAGCGCTTGAGTGCGTTGTCCATGCGAGTCTGCCACCCCGGACCGGTGGCCCGGAAGAATTCCAATACCTCTTTCGAGATCCGCAGCGTCGTCTGCGTCTTCCGGCCAGATCCTGCCGGGCGGCCGCGGCGCACGAGCTTCTTCCCGTGGTAAAGATTGGCCTCGGCGATCCACTTGTCGGTGATCTCCGGAGCCTCGTCTGGATCACGCCAGATGCGGCGCGAGCCTTTTGATTTCACGCTCATTGGCTTTCCTCATGGAGATGATCCGCCGTGCCTTGCCGCGCGGGGTCCAAACGATGATGACGATCCGGCCGCTCAGCTTGCCGACGCTGATGAAACGCGGCTCGCCATAGTCCTTTCGCTCATCGGGCCGCGTCAGGTGCGGCCCGTCGAAAACTTCCTTCGCTTGCCGGAAATCGAGTCCCCGCTCCTGCAGGGTCCGCTCCCGCTTGGCACGGTCGAAGGTGATTCGCATGGTATTTATCGTAGCGACGTTTAATGAGGCGCGCAACCCGTCCCGCCGCGCGCCGCTCTGGAAAACCAGCAGTGACCGAGCACTGCCGGGGGACGGAATCCATGTGATCTACCGGATCAGCCCGTCCGGCACCGCTTCAGGTACCGCACGAAACGATCCCAGTCACGCTTCGGCAGCCCCCCTTCGGCGACCCGCGCGATCGTCGCCAGAACCTCCGCTTGCGATAGGCGCTCTGGCTCCGCCACCTCGATGACGAGCCGCCCGGTGCTGACCCACACCGGCACTGGGATGCCGACGGCAAATGCGACGTGATTGAACTCGGCCGTTAATTTTGATTTTAATCGTAGTGTAATGTAACGTAATACGATTATTATGCTGGAACGATCCCATGGCCCGTAAGGCTGTCGCAACCTCTGAGGCCGTCAGCACCGCCGTCGAAGCCCTCGTGGCCGAAGGCCTAGATCCGACGGTCGAGCGCGTTCGCGCAAAGCTCGGCGGCGGAAGCTATACAACGATCAATCGGCTGCTTGCAGACGTACTGGCGCAACGCCAGAGCCAAGCGGCCGAGGCGAGTGAAGTCCCCGCCGACCTCATCGACATCGGCCAGCGCGCGGTCGCCTCGATCTACTCCGCCGTGCAGCGCCAGGCCAACGCCAAGATCGAGGCCCTCGAGGCCGACGCGCGCAAACAGATTGATGCGGCGAATCATGCCCGGGCGGAAGCGGCCCTCGAGATCGAGCGCCTCGAGCGCGAGGGGGAGCAGACCGCCGAAGCGCTGGCGGCCGAGCAGACGGCCACCCAGGTCGCGGTTGCCCGGGCCGAGCGAGCAGAGGCGACCGCGCAGGCCTCGAAGGCGGAAATTGACCGGCTGACGCGCGCCTTAGCCGCAGCGCAGGGCGATATCCAGTCCATGCGGGAGAGCGAGCGGGAGGCCCAACAGCGTGCCGCGCGCAGCGAGGATGCACGCCGAGCCGCGGAGACTGAAAACCGCAAGGAGTTCGACCGGCTGCAGAAAGCCCTCGCGCGGGCCGAGGCGCAAGTCGAATCAAGCTGTGCGGAGGTCGAGCGGCTGACGAGCCAGCTCACCGCGGCGCAGACCGAGCGAGAAAAGATCGAGAAGGATCGCGGGGAGCTCGAGAAGCGGTTGTCCAAGGCGGAGGCGTCCGTCGAGGCCGCGAAGGCGGAACTGCAGAAGGCGCGTCAGGAGCTCGAGCGCACACGCGAGGGCGAGCGGCGCGCGCGGGACGAGGCGGCGGAGCTGCGCGGACAGTTCAAGGTGGCCAGGGTGGAGTCGAACAAATAGACCCTCCCGCCTCGCGACATTGATTCTTCGACACCAGCGACAACCAAAATAGTACGCTGGGCCCGATCGCCGGAAACAGGGTGGATTTAAATCCAATGGCACTTACTTAACGGCAAGCGCGGGGAGCACATGACGGTAAGGCTTTGAAAAATATGGGGAAGGCTGGCCGGGATTGGTAAGATGTTGTTACCACACAAACGTCCCAACAACCCCGAGGCCAGCCTTGAGAGATCGTAGTGCCGCTTTTCAATCCCAGCAACATCAATCTCGCATCGAAGGCCGGGCCCGACGGCTCGAGGCGGGGGATTTCTTCAACGCCCTTACCGGCCCTGAGCTGCTGGAGAAGACCGAGGCGCTGCTGCCGGAGCACCGGGAGCGAGAGTATCCGCCGACGGTGGCACTGGCGATGTTCCTGAAGCAGGCCCTCTCGCAGGATCGTTCGTGCCAGCGAGCGGTCAACGGCTGGATCGCCCAGTGCGTGGCCGAGGGGCTCACGCCTCCGAGTGCGCGCACGGGCGGATACTGCCGGGCGCGCGTGCGTTTGCCGGAACAGATGATCACGGCGCTGGCGCGGGAAGCCGGTGAGCTGCTCTGCCGTCAGGCGCGCACCGGCTGGCGCTGGCGAGGTCGGCCGGTAAAGCTTGGCGACGGGACCGGGGTCTTGATGCCGGACACCGAAGAGAACCAATCTCGCTACCCGCAACCCTCCAGTCAGGCAGAGGGCGTGGGCTTTCCGCAGATGAGGCTGGCCGGGGTGGTGTGTCTGTCCACCGGGGCGGTGCTGGATGCGGCCATGGGACCATATGCGGGCAAGGGAAGCGGCGAGCTGTCGCTCAATCGCAGGCTCGAGGATGTTTTTCAGGCAGGAGATGTGTTTCTCGCCGACGCCCTCTACTGCAACTACTTCCTC
>JAJZLX010000607.1 GCA_021850555.1 Pseudomonadota bacterium
CCCAGCTGAGCTACCGCCCCACGCGAGGCCGGCGATTCTAGCTGTGATATTCTTCAAAGCCAAGACCGTCCCGGGGGAAAGCCCATGCTGGCCATCGGCACGCGCGCACCCGAGTTCACCCTACCGGATGCGAACGGGCAACCTGTCTCCCTCAGCGGCCTGCTGAGCCGTGGCCCGCTCTTCCTCTACTTCTATCCGGCCGATTTCACGCCGGGATGTACCCGCGAGGCCCGCCAGTTCCGCGACCTGCATCAGTCCATCAGCGCCGCGGGATTCGAGCTCGCCGGCGTCAGCCCGCAGAGCCCTGAGAGCCATCGCGCGTTCCAAGACAAATATCATCTGCCCTTCACCCTGCTGTCGGATGTCGACCGGTGCGTGATCCGGATGTACGAGGTGGAAGGGCCCCTGGGGCTCGGGGTGCGTCGGGTCACCTTCCTCATCGATCCCAATCGCACTATCCGTGACGTCGTGGCGGCGGATCTGCGCGTCGGCCTGCATGCGGCGTTCGTGCGCCGGGCCGTGATCCGCGCGTGATCAGAGCGTCATGCGCAGCACTTTGGCCGGCCCGTAGCGGGGGACGGTCACGAAGAACATGTCACGAGAGGTCGGCAGCGAAACGGTGCGTCCGGCGAGCGCCTTGATGAGCTGAACGATCGCCGCGCGAGCGCACACGACCAGCACCGTATTGCCGCCATGCCGACTCATGATCTCGGACGCCATGCTGTCGCCGGCGCGGCTGGCGAGAACGATGGGCGTGAGCCCAAGCAGCTGAGCCAGCGGCGAGGCGGTCTGCTCGGCCCGGCGGGTGCGGCTGACGAAGATCGCCTCGATCCCCTCTCGGCCCGAGGCGTTGGCGAAGCGCTGCGCCAGCCGCTCGGCCTGCTGACCGCCCTCGGCCGACAGCGGCGGGTTGTCGATCGAGCCGAGCGCCCCATTCGCCTGCGGCACGATGACCACGACCGTATTGGCGGCCCGTGCCCAAAGCGCAAGCCCCACACCGAGCACGCCCAGGCCGGTCATCAGGATCAGCCACAACGGCATGAGAAACGGACGACGGCGGCGGGTAATGGCGGGCGGTTCCATGATCTTCAACCGGCGGGGGGAAGGGATGGCGGCCTCAAAGTGAAGTATCCGATTCGAATATGGTATTCACGTGACCATATTCTGTGGAATGCGCAGTTGATCACACTGGCGGCGCCGTGTCACCCGTACAGTACCCCGCACGCCTGCGCTGGATGCCCGCACCGCGCCGGGACACGGACAGACCTCCTCGGAACCGATCGCATCCACACCGGCTCATACCGCGAGGGGGTTCGGTCAATGCGCAATGGTGGACAGACCACCGTCATCAAGCGACTGCTGGAGCGTCGGATCCACGAGACGGTGACCGACCAGGACACTACGGCGACCGTCGCGGTAATGTTGCGCGTGTTGCCGCCGCCTCGTGCCCTGCTCGCCGTGTCCTCCGACATGCGTGGCACCTTCGAGCAGGGCATCAGCGAGAACATGCTCGAGATCGCCACGGTCGCCGAGGACCACGAGGTGCTCGATGAGCTGGAACGGGAATTTCGCGCCATCGTCGTGACCGACAGCCTGGAGCTCATCCGCAGGATCCGCGCCCGCAAGCTCCCTCGCGCTCCGCACATCGTTTACATCACCGCGCTCGATGAGCCGGCGGACAGAGAAGCCGGACTGATGGCCGGCGCCGACGATTGCCTGGGACGCCGGGCAGGGGAGCGGGAGCTGCATGCGCGCATCGGCACGGCACGCCGCATAGCCGAGCTCGAGGAGGTGCTGCGCATCGCTCTCGTCGAGAACCGCAAGCTGTCCACTACCGATGATCTGACCCGGGTGGCCAGCCGGCGTTTCTTCAGCAAGCACTTCCCGCGGGAGGTCGAGCGGGCGGCGCGCTATGGCAGGCCGCTGTCGCTGATCTTGTGCGACATCGACTACTTCAAGAACGTCAACGACACATTGGGGCACATTGGCGGCGATGAGGTTCTCAAGCAGTTCGCCGGCCGGCTGCAGGAATCGCTGCGCCGGGGCGTGGACTGGGTGGCTCGCATCGGCGGGGAGGAATTCGCCATCGTGCTGCCGGAAACCGCCTACGAGCAGGCGCTCGGGGTGGCGCGCAGGCTGCGCGCGCGCATCGCCGACAGGGAGTTCGAGGCTCAAGGATGCAACCTCAACGTGACCGCGAGCCTCGGTCTTTGCAGCATACAGCGGGCGCTGATCTCGGAGCGCAAGACCTCGGATCGCATGCTGCGGATCGCCGACGCCGCGCTTTACCGCAGCAAGAACGCGGGCCGCAACCGGGTCACCGCGACGATGCTGCCGGAGCGCACATCGAAGACATCGCCTGAGCAGGTATCGCAGGCGAGCCCCTAGCCGAGCGCGATCCCCGCCTCCGCCCGGATCTCGATGCTCGGCGCCGCCGGCTCGAAGCACGCATCGCCCTACTGAGACACAGCCAGCCTGCGGTGCAAATCCCGCCGGGTCTGGTACCCTATCCTCAGGCCGCCTGCCGCCTGCAGAGTCGAGCACCGGGGGTCCGTTGAGGTATCTGTGGTATCTGCTTCCCTGGCAGTTCTCGCCGACGGTGCTCACCGTCTGCGTACTGGCGGTCGCGCTGTACCTCCGCGGTCTGGTGATGCTGAAGCACAACGGGGCTCCGGTCGGCTTCTGGCGGCCCTTCATCTTCTTCCTGGGGCTCGCGCTCAGCTACGCCGTGCTGCAGACCTATTTCGATTTCCTCGCCCAGCACTCGTTCTGGGTCCATTGCCTGCAGCAGCTGATCCTGCATCACCTCGGCCCGGTGCTGATCGTGCTGTCGGGGCCCGTGCTGGTGCTGCGCGAGGGCCTGCCACGTGCGGTGCGGACGGGAGCGCCGCGTGCACTGCGGGAGATGCGCCTGGACTGGCTGCTCAAGCCCCTGCGGCTGGCCTGGCGGACTCTGCAGCATCCGCTCATCGCCCCGGTCCTGTTCGTCGGACTCATCTATCTCTGGCTGATCCCGCGGGTCCACTTCGCGACCATGATCGATACGCGCCGGTACCTGCTGATGAACTGGAGCATGTTCGCCGATGGCCTCCTTTTCTGGTGGGTGATACTCGCCCCGCGGGAAGAGCAAGGCTCCGCG
>JAJZLX010000283.1 GCA_021850555.1 Pseudomonadota bacterium
CGATCTTTGACGGTTCACGGGGAGCGTACGTGGAAAACCTCACGTGCGGGTAAGACGGTTACTGGGCAGCATCATCCGTATCCTGGGGCGGTCAACGCAGCCGACTGTCCGGTCCCAGATGTTGACTACCCCAGCGACCACCTCCCACGGCAGTATGCTAGCATACCATATCCCCGAACGCTCATCGAACGGGGCAGATTTACAGCGAGGGCTGCACTTTGTTCCGATCCATCCTGTTCGTACCGGCTGACAGCGAAAAGAAGCTTGGTAAGGCCAGCGCCTCCGGTGCCGACGCTGTAGTCATAGACCTTGAAGACGCGGTGCTGCCCGAGCGCAAGCCTCCGGCGCGCGAGATCATGGCCTCCTGGCTACACGCTCTGCCAGAACGAAATCGCTGGTGGGTGCGAGTCAACGATCTGCGCTCCGGCGAGCTGCTGAAGGATCTTGCGGCGGTGGTACCAGCATGCCCCGGCGGCATCGTTCTCCCGAAGATCCACGGGCCGGAGGACGTGGCCACCGTCGGACATTACCTTGAGGCCCTGGAGGCGGAACATGGCATGGCGTGCGGGACCATCCGCATTATCGCGGTGGTGACCGAAACACCGTCCATGATGCTACGCATGGGTGAACTTGTACGGCAGGCGCACCCGCGCATCTCGCACGTCATTTGGGGTGGTGAAGATCTCTCCGCAGTAATGGGCGCCGGGGATCCCCGCACCCCTGCAGGCGCCTGGCGGCCGATGTACGAATACGCGCGCTGTCAGTGCCTGCTGGTCGGCCATGCGCTCGGTACCGAGGTAATCGACACCGTCTACGTCAATTTCCGGGATCCGGACGGTCTGCGCAGCGCTTGCGCGGCATCCCGATACGACGGGTTTACTGGCCGCGTCGCCATCCACCCCGATCAGGTGCCCGTTATCAATGAGGCATTCTCGCCGACTGCGGCCGAGCTGGCTATTGCGCGGCGTGTGGTGGAAGCCTTTGCTGTCGGCGCCGGCGCGGTATCCATTGATGGCAAGATGTACGACATCCCCCATCTCAAGGCTGCGCGGCGTCTGCTCGATTCCTCCGGGCGTGTGCCATAAGATGCCATCGGTTGGTTCTCGCTTCCAGCTCGGTCGGGAATCTGCGGCCGCATCACCTTCCCGTAGCTGCGTATCGCGATGCACCGGCGATCACCCGTTCCCCGGCGCGGAAGCCCCGGCGCTCAGGCCGGGGAGGAAGCGCCGTTCTTGGAGTGTAGGGGCTCCCGAATTTCCGACTGGCCTTCGGATAAAACCCGCTCTCGGGGCCAACGCGTATGCGAAGTATCATGGATTCATGGCAATGCGGACAAACACAATTAGGCTGCAGAGGATCCGGGCGTCCTACCAGGTCCTCGATGTGATTGCCGAGCGGGTTGACCGGCTCTGGAACGTAGCGAACTACCGGTGCCGGCAGGAGTTTATCCAGGGCCGGCGCGTTCCGGGGTACGCTGCGCTGTGCGCCTTCGCGCACACGCATTGCAAGCAAGAACGACCACAAGCGGCTGCCCTCCGACATCGCCCAGGAAGTGCTAAAGAAACTCGCGGAGGCCTGGGAGAGCTTCTTCGAGCTACAGGTGCGCTTCAGGCAAGGGAAGCTGCCGCACCGGCCGGGATCGCCCCGGTACCGCAAGTAACGCGACAAGTCGTATCCGAAGGACCTCATTCCCATCAAGTGCCCGCGTTCGTATTCGCTCTCGAATGGCAGCTCGTTTGCCCTAACCCTTCCCGCCGATCTGAGGGGCGCGCATCGCACGACTCGAGGCCGGCTCGTGATTCCCTTTCGGGGCAAGCTGCGCTATCCGGGCAAGGACCGGCGGGCCGAACTGGGGTATGACCAAGCGGATCGGATCTGGCGGGTGACGGTGAGCACGGAAGTGGACGATAGGCGGATGCCGGAGGACTCGGGCCGTGCGGCCGCGATCGACCTGGGCTTGCACATCACGGCGAGCCTGACGATTGCGGGACAGGCCGTGGCGCATCACTTCGCTGACCGGGAGCTGATGAAGGACTACCAGTACTGGACAAGGAGGATCGCCCAACATCAGCAAGAGCTCGCCGCCCGCGGGCTCAAGAGCAGCCGCCGGCTGCTGCGCCTGTGTGCGCGCCGGCGCCGCCGGGTCGAGCACGGTCTCAGGAGCATTGCACAGGCGATTACAGGGCTCTGCCGTGCCTGCGCAGTGAAGCGCGTGTACATCGGCTCGCCAAAGGGCATCAGGGACGAGGTGAAGGTCTGCAAGGCCTGGCGCGGCAGGATGCACAACTACTGGAGCTTCGCGCTCTTCAGCGGCTATCTCGAGAGCGCATTGACGAAGACCCGGATCCACTCAAAGCGGGTCGGGGAACGCGGTACGCGCTCGACGTGTCCCTGGACGCTGAGCCCGCAGCACGAGGTCGTCCGATCCCCGCGCTGGAAGCTCTCCTGCAGGGACTGTAACAAATCGATGCATTCGGATGCCGCCGGCGTGGGGAACATCCTGGCATTCCAGACACCCGGCACTGATCGGGACGGGATGAAGGCCACCCCTGCGCTCAGAACTCATGAGTCGAACAAGCATTCCTGGGCGACGCGCGCGAATCGCCGCTGCGATGAGCGGCGCCTGGCGGCATGAGCCGCCGAGAATCTCGGGCTTCAGCCCGCATAGGAAGTCAATCTCGACCAAATTTCGCTGCAAGATCTGCATGATGACGTCAATTCTTGGTTCGCATCGATACGAGATATGCGTCTCCGTACGCTCCAATCCTCGCCGGGGTTTAAAATTTCGACAGCATATTCGGGATTAGCATCGGCCACTACTGTCCCAACGTTGCACGCTGATGGCCGCGCAAGGCACATCGCCGCTAAGTTAACTTTGGAGCAATTTCTTGGCACCGGGTATCAAGTTGTACGATGTGGCGCGAGCCCGACCGGCGCAGAAGCGCCGTTTCTTCCGTTCCTGCTTGCGCTTCTCCAACAGATGATCTCTGATGCGGACTCGCAGCCAGGGTGGATCGAGCAGCGCCTCCGGGCGAGTGATGCGGGGATGCTCTGCGTGCACTCGCTCCCACTCGGCTTCGGAGCCCAGGGCGACGCAGGTCGCCTTGATGTAGTGATCTATCAACGTGGG
>JAJZLX010000150.1 GCA_021850555.1 Pseudomonadota bacterium
AGAATCGTTCGCAGTTGTCGAGTCAATGCCATCGCACTTACCTTGAGAAAACCCCCGCTCATAGAGCGGGGGCCAGAATCACGCGGCTGACTTCAGCCGAGCCAAATACGCCTCAAGCACCCCACGCATGGCCTGCGGGTCGCCCTCGACGTTCTCTACTTCGAGATCCACCGCACAGGTGCGTGCGAGGATTTCCGATGAATGCAGCGCCGAGACGAGCCCGGCCGCCACCGCCTCAGCATCCTGCGCATCGATCTTGCGGCGGCGGATCCGCACGAGCAGACCGCCCCGCGTCCGGATCGCCCGGACTTCGATTGGCTCGCGTACGTCGGCGAGCACGACGCGCGAGCCATTCGGCTTCGCGTCGATTCTCCGCATCACCGGGTCGACCCAGTACTCCTCGCGTCCCCACCGGGACTTGCGCCGCTACTCGGTGCCCCACTGCTGGAGCACCCATCGCGGGCTGCGCGGTGTGCTGAGGACCTGATCGACCGTGAGTTGGCCGCGGGCCTCATCGGCCGTGAACAGCCCAACGAACTGCGCATCCAGGCAGTGCTTCAGCGCGAGCCGCTCGAGCGGCTCCTCCTTGGTGTCTCTGCGCGCAAGGAAGTGAGGCGTAACCTCGTAGGACCGTGACGCCTCAGCGTACAGCGCATCCGCGAACGCCATCCGGGTGAAGCCGCACCCGGTGAGCATCTCGGCCGCAGTGTCCTTACCACTACCTTTCAGCCCCAAAATACCTATCAGCATCGAGTCTTATCCCACCGAGCCTCTCCGCCCAGCGAGCCTCCTCAGATTAGTGCCCCCTCAGCTATAGGTACCGAAGCGACTTAAATTTTTCGAATGGTGAGCTTCACATCGTTCATCGGGAAGACCCCGAGGTAGCGCGAGTCGAAGCTCGCCACCACACGCGTAGAACCGAGGTAGACGTACCCGGGCGGGATACGCTTCGGCAGCGGAACGGCGAAGACTGGCCGGCCCGACGGGTCGTGCCGGAGGATCCTGCCGGCGAAGAAGCACTTCGTGCCGCCTCGTGGGCAGATGTGCACCACGCGGTTCCGGACCTCGATGCGATCCCCAGGCAGGCCAAAGACGTGTTTACATATAAAAGAGTCGTTCGGCAGATAGTGCCGACCGGCCGCCCAGGCCGGTTGGTGGTATACCGCGCAAACAGTCTCCCCGCGTTTCAGTGGAAAGCTGATCGGTCGCGTCTCGTACCAACCCTCCGGGAGCGAAGGGCTCGACATGTAGGTGACCCCTTCAGGGAAGTGGTTCTCGAACGCGAGCGCAACCGTGACCGCTATGGCCCATAGGGCAACGCTCAGGGCGAATTTCGACCGGGATTTCACGGGATGATCGAGTGCTTCTTCGTATGTGGATCGGACTCGAGCAACCGGCTGAGCGGACTGCTCGGGTTCGCAGTGACCGGGGCCACCATCGTGCTCGGCCCGATGCTGGTCGACTTGACCGCAGTGGCGGTTGGGACCTTGGTCGGAAGCCCGAGCTCCTTCAGCACCTGATCGGTAATGTCGCGGGTTTGCCCCTGCACGACGGCCTGGCTCAGCACAACCAACGTCCCAGGACCTGCCGCCGCCTGGATCGCTTTGTGCAAACGCTTCGAGACGTAAGAGAGCATCGGGGCGACAGCGCCCGCCCCGCCCTGACCCATCAGCTTCATCGCCTGCGCGCGCTCAGCGTTCTCGTACTTCAGGACATCGAAAGTCACCACCCGAACCTGCGACGGCCTCAGCAGACCGCTCACCTTCAACGCCACGAGGGTGATCCCGGCCGCAACGACCGCAATCGCGAGCACCTGAACCAGCATCCACGCCCAGCCCACCGGCGCATCCGGCGGTTCCACCGGCTGCCCGCTCTGCGGGCCCGCGGCGTCGGCCGGAGAAAGATCGTCCACCCCAACGCTATCCTCGGGCGCAGCCTCCGATTGCATCGTCCTGGTGCGCGTCTCAGGGTCGGCAGACTCTTTGCGCAGCGCCCGCACCATCACATCTTGCTCCCCTGGTGCCTCGGAGTGGCCGCGGCGCGCCTTTGCCCCCGCCGCAGAAAGCGCCGGGGGTGCCGGCCGAGCTGGAGGCCGACCAGTATCGAGCGCTCCTACTCCGCCAGAAATGCTCATGCCATCGAACTCGTCCACCCGCGACATCAGGCAGCCTCCTCGTTATTCTTTCCGTACATCGCTTCGTGATCCGCGCGCGCGAGAATGTCGATCGCTTCAACGAGCGACTTGCCTTCCCGGACCAGCGCATCGATCCGCGTGACGTCCTTCGCGTTCGTGGTGAACGTGTAGTACGACCAGCGGTCAACGATGAATTTATAGAGCCCCATCCCTCCATCAGAACGGACGAAGATTTCCGAGTAATCCTTGTCTTTCGAGGTGCGCACGGTGCGTACCAGCTCGATCAGGCTCTCCGAGCCCATCAATAGCTTCTTGTCTACGGCATGCTGCAGCGACTCTGGCCGTTGCGCCAGAATCAACTGCCAGGCGGCATTGCTGATTGCCGCGCGCGCCGCATCCGACTTCTCAAAATCCTCGAAGGATTGGGTTGCAACACCGACAATTCCGCCGTATTTGCGCGCCCGACGGAATGCGCTCTCGATGAATCGTCCGGTCTTGATCCCGCCCATCAGATCCCACGCCTCATCCACGAGGAGCATTTTCGGGATCGCACGATCGGACAGATACATCTCGGTGGTGATCTGGTACATCACAAGCTGCAGCACGACAGCCTGCAGAATCGGATCGCCCTTGAGCTCCTCGAGCTCCACCACCACGAACGGGTTGTCGAATGAAATGGTGCGCGGTCCGGTGAACCACCTGCGATATTGCCCGGTCGTGAACTGCTCGAGCTGCAGCGCGAGATCCTTGCCACGGTTCTTCCCATCGTCGAACTGCGCGAGCCAGTGCGCAACATCGGCAAGCTCCGTCAGTTCGCGTTTCTCGAGCCAGCTCTCTCGAATGGCCTTCGAGATCAGCTTGTACTCGAACGCCGGGGTCTGGTCCTCTGGGGTCAACGGATAGGCCATCAGCCTCACGAGGTCCTGGAGCATCGGCATCAGCTCGTTGAGATCCCCCTCGCTCTCGATACCCGAGAACGGATTGATGCTCA
>JAJZLX010000723.1 GCA_021850555.1 Pseudomonadota bacterium
GGATCTTGCCGGTTGAAGGGTAATGGAGAGGGGCCGGAAAGCTGGTGGAATTGCGACTGCCGCATGCCCATAGACGACATCCCGCCAGTCAAGCGCGTGCCCCTTGATCAATGTCTCATCTCCCCGCTGGAGCCCTCGTGAGACTCAGTCTGCGGCGGGGCGCTTGCAGTGCCATCTGCAGTGCCGGCGGCGTCCTCGAGGGCCAGGGGATTGGTGGCGATCCGTGGTCCTGGCCCTTGCGGGCCGGCGGCCACGAACCGGCCTTTGAGCTCTGCCGGCACGGACTGCCTGCGGCGCTTGCGCCACAGGTCGAAGGCGCTGAGCAGGAACGTAAGCGAGGCGAGCATCGCGAAGTAGGATCTCGGGCCAAAGGCGGCGATGAGGCTGCCGAGCACCACGGGGCTGATGGCAGCGCCCAATCCGTTCAGGCGCAGCAGCGCGCCGCTTGCTGCGACCATCTGGGAGGGTTCCAGCTGATCGTTCACGTGCGATACCCCGAGCGAGTAGATCGTGAACGCCATGACGCTGAACGAGGCGGTCACGGCCAGGAAGACAAGCTGGGGAAGGTGGCGAAACACCGCCAATACCGTTGCGCACACACCGGCGATGAGGCATACGCCGGCGATCACGGTGCGCCGGTCGATGCGGTCGGACAGTCGGCCGACCGGATACTGGCCCAGGACCGCGGCCAGCACGCTCACCCCCATGAAAGTGGCCACTCCCGAGGTGCCGAGGCCGGAGAGCTGCGCGTAGACCGGCCCCATCGAATAGACGCTCGAGGTCACCATGCCGGCGACGGTCACCGCGACCACGCCGAGCGGCGAGTCGCGATAGAGCTCCCGGTAGCTCACCTTGCGCGGCAGGGCGATCTCCGGCGCCCGCTGAGCGGCGATCAGGATGGGCACCATGGCGAGGGAGATGAAGGCCCCGGCCAGCATGAAGGGCGTCTCGGTGCGCGGGTTGGCCGGAATCAGCAGGAACTGGGCGCCGCCGAGCCCGATGTAGAGCACGACCATATAAATGGCGAACAGCCGGCCGCGGGTTGCACGGGTCGAGGTGTCGTTGAGCCAGCTTTCAACCACGACATAGATGGCCGCGAAGCTCAGCCCCGAGATGCCGCGCAGCAGCGCCCAGGAGAGCGGGTGCACGAATATGCCCTGCACCAGAATGACCGCCGAGGCAACCGCCGCCATCGCGGCGAACACCCGGATGTGCCCGACGCGCCGGACCAGATGGGGCGCTGCCGCAGTCCCGAAAAGGTACCCGAGGTAGTAGCACGACATCACGATGCCGGTGACCGGGGCGGCGAACCCCTCGAGCGTGGCGCGCAGACTGATCTCGGTGCTCTGCAAGCCCGCCCCGAGCATGAGAATGCCCACGCCGAGCAACAGCTGCCAGGTCGCCGAGAGCGCACTCGAGGGGGGATGAAGGCCTTCGCCTTCGTGTGGGGAGCTCACGATGGGTGACTCGTCGCAGGCGTGCGGCGGAGAAAACCGCCGGATCGGAACGGGCCGCTACTTGCCGCCGAGGCTGCCGAGCGGACCGCACGCCATGTTACCACGGCGCTGAGCGGATGTTGCGCACCGCATCGTTATGCCGCGACGCGATGGTGCGATGCATTTTCGGTATCGGCCGAGCCGCCTGCGGCCGCCGGCCCGTTCAGGCCGGCGCGAGGGGCCGCCACCGGCCTGCGCGTGGACCCCGGGTAATCCGCCCGTGCGCGAATTGCGCGGACGCGACGCTGCGCGGGCCCTTCATGCCGTCTCTTGCGCCAGGGCGGCTTTCCTGCGCGCGATGAACTCCTGCAGCGCCTCGTCCTTCGCCGGATCGAGCGGCGGCGCCTCGTAGCTCTCGAGCATCGCCTTCCAGCGCTTGTTTGCGCGCGCCAGGTGATCCTGCGCCCCCTCGGCGCTCCACTGCTCGTAGGAATTGTTGTCCGAGAGCCCGAAATCGTAGAAAGCCGTCTCGAAATTGGCCAGGGTGTGCCGGGATCCGAGGAAGTGCTTCCCCGGCCCGACCTCGTGGAACGCATCGAGCGCGAAGGCGTTCTCATCGAGCGCCATTCCCCGGGCAAGGGTGTGCAAGGCGCCGCACTGATCCACGTCCATGACGAATTTCTCGTAGGACATGACCAGGGCCCCTTCGAGCCAGCCCGCCGAATGCAGTATGAAGTTCGCGCCGGCGAGAAATGCAGGCCACATCGAATTGGCGCTCTCGTACGCGGCCTGCGCGTCGGGCACCTTGGATGCGCATAGATTACCGCCGCAGCGTAACGGGACGCCGAGCCGGCGGGCGAGCTGGCCGATGGCGAAATAGGCGAGGGCAGGCTCGGGAGTGCCGAAGGTCGGGGCGCCGCTGCGCAGCGACATCGAAGAGAGGAAGTTGCCGAGAATGGCCGGTGAGCCGGGACGCTCGAGCTGGCCGAGCGCGATGCAGAACATGGCCTCGGCGAAGCACTGCGCGAGACCTCCCGCCGTGGTGACCGGTCCCATCGCTCCGCCCAGGATGAACGGCACGCACACCGGGGCCTGGTTGGCGGCGGCGTAGGTGCGGATGACGCGGCTCGCTTCGCCGTCGAGAACGAGCGGCGAGTTGACGTTGACGTTGCCCAGAATGACGCAATTGCCAGCGACGAAATCCTCTCCAAACAGGATCCGGCACAGGTCGATCGAGTCCGCCGCCCTTGCCGCGGTGGTCACCGATCCCATGAACGGCTTGTCGGAGTAGCGCATGTGGGCGTACACCATGTCGAGGTGCCGCTTGCTCACCGGCACGTCGACAGGCTCGCACACGGTGCCGCCCGAGTGGTGCAGCCAGGGGGAAAGATACGCCAGCTTCACGAAATTGTTGAAATCCTCGATCGTTCCGTAGCGCCTGCCGCGATCGAGGTCGGATACGAAAGGCGAGCCGTAGGCCGGCGAGAGCACCGTGTTGCTGCCGCCGATGCGCACGCTGCGGTCGGGATTGCGCGCATGCTGGACGAATTCGCGCGGGGCAGAGCGGCGAACGATCTCGCGCGCAAGTCCTGCCGGCACGTGCACCCGCCACTCGTCCGTGATGCTCGCCCCCGCCTGCCGCCACAGACCGATGGCCTCGGCGTCGCCGCGGATCTCGAGGCCGATC
>JAJZLX010000700.1 GCA_021850555.1 Pseudomonadota bacterium
ATAGTACTGGTAAAGCGGCTGTGCAAGCTGCGCGAACACTTTTCAGATGATGTGCGCGCGCTGCTGTTAGAACAACTGCACATCTTGCCGCTCGCAGGCCAGCGCATCGATATGCGCAAAGACCGCGTGCGAGACTGGCTAGCAGGACTGTGCACGGATGCTCGCCTGTGCGTTGTCGATACTCTCTCGAGAGTGCACGATGCCGATGAAAACGACAACTCTGAAATGTCGCAACTGCTCTCGAATTTCGAGTTTGTCAGCTCACGCACAGGCTGCGCAATCCTGCTCACTCATCACGTCCGCAAAAGTGGAGCGGGCGAGGGACCGGCGCAGCAAGCAGCGCGCGGCGCGTCGGCGCTCATCGATAACGCACGGTGGGCCGCAGCGCTGAACGGAATGACGGAAGCCGAGTCAGATTCGCTCGTCGATCCAGACTACGGCCCAGACCCGCTCAATCCGATGCGCATCGGTGAGCGGAAGGGATGGTACGTAAAATACACAGTCACGAAGGCGAACTACTCCCCGCCGCAAGCTGGTGACGTCTGGTATCGCCGCGCAGAGGGCGGCGTGCTGATTCCGGCGCGGCTCGAGCCGCTCGCGCGCGGGCCGCGCGCGGAATTCGGCGCGGTCAAGCGAGCGGCATCGACGTGGAAAGGCCGGCCAGAGAAGGAGTAGAGAAATGAGAGAGATACAGACGGTGACGCACGCGCGGCTCGAGCCGCGCATCGCCGGGTGTCCGGGGCTTTTTGCTGCACGTGCAAAGCCTGGGCAAACGATGAAAGTGGAGCACACCGCTGCCGGGGTTTCACTGCATTTTCGAGGGGAGAGTCTCGGCGGTGCAGATCTGATGATATTGTGCGCTATCGTCGCGCTCGCTGGTCCGGGCCGGATCGCGCCCGGCCCGGCGAGCTCTGGGCTCATCGAAACGCTGAAGTGCGAGCCCAAAGCGAGCGCGACGGGCTCTATTATGATTGAGACTCGATCATCTAGAGTGCTAAGTGAATGCGGGATCGAGGACGGCGGGGTGCAACGCGCGGCGCTAATCGAGAGCCTGCGCAGACTATCTCAGCTGACAGTTTTTGCACGCCGCGGGTGCCAGGAAACGAGCATGCATTTATTGTCTTACTCAATAGACTCAGACACCGGCGCTCTGCGTGTCGCGTTCTCGCCCCGGCTCTCTATAACGATTCTCGGCGGGCGTCACACTCGGATAATACTGCACGAGCTGCGAACGCTCGGGCCTGCGGCTCGCGTGCTGTACGTGCGCCTCGCCGCGTGGATAGATCCGGGGCGTTGTCGTCGCGTCGGCATTGATGTGCTCGAAGAGTATCTATACAACGAGCGCGGCTCGGGATCCACGGGCCGCGAGCGGCGCCGGCGGGCGCGGGCGGCCATGCGGGAAATCGAGCGGCTCGAGGGCTGGCGCGTCGAGCCCGACGCGCGCGCGAGGCAATACTGCATCAGACGGCCTTTGGCCGTAGGTTGCATGACGGAGGCCGTAGGTTGCATGACGGAGGCCGTAGGTTGCATGACGCCAGAAAGTGCGATTTCCGTGTAGGATCATACGGTTAGCGCGATCTTTTATCGGCCATCTAAGACTATCTAAGATAGTCCAGGCCAGGGAGGGCCTGGATGGCCCTCCTGGCGATACAGAGAAGAGAAAGACAAAGAGGAAGACGAAGAGGCCGGGCAGGAGCCCGGCCATGCGCTTCGCGCTCCACGTGGTTGAATGTGTGAAGTAGATCACACTCCGATTGACGATCAATCCAGCATCACAATAAAAAAAGAGCCGAGTCACCGCTCGCGAGCTCCGGGGCCGCCGCCCGGGCGGCGGCCGAGGCGGCGGAGCCGCCGTCACCTCCCCTCCCGGGCCGCCGCTGGCGGCCCGCCTCGCCAAACCTCTTTATCTTCACTCACAGCCCGAACCCGCCGCGATCGCGCTCCTTGCTGCCTCGCTCGCCGCGCGGCTCCGCCTGCCGCTCACCACGCTCCTGCCGCCCGCCACCGCGGTTCTGCTCCTTTCCTCCGGCCCGCTCGCGGCCGGACCCGTGGCCAGGATCTTTCGCGCGGTCCGCCGCGCCCTCTTTCCCTTTCCCCTCCCCCGCGTCCCGCGCGGCCCGGAAAGATTCGCGTCCGCCATCGCGCGAAAGCGAGTTCTTCAGATGATCGATGCTCTTGAATTCGGCGCGGTTCGCGTACAGCTTCGCATCCTCCCGCTGCCGCGAGAGAGAAACATATGTTAGTTTGGAGTCCATGCCCTTGCTCGCGAGTGTGAAAGTCTTATCGACCGTCGCACCCTGACTCTTGTGAATCGAGCTCGCGAACCCGTGGCTTAATTGCTGCCGGTCCCCCTGCTCTACCCGCACGCGCCAGCCGCGCTCGCCGTCCATCTTTACAGTGAATCCGTGGCGGTCCGCCGTCTCGACCGTCCCGAACTCCCCATTTCTCACTCCGCTCCGCGCGTCGTTGCGCTCGAAAACAACACGGTCGCCGCGCGCGAGCTCGATCCGGTGCGTCTTGCCGTCCTCGCTGGTGAGTGTGTAAGTGCGCGAATCCTTCAAACCGCCGCGCTCCTTGATCTCATCGCGAATCGCGCTGTTTAGCGCGCGCACGTCGCGATTCTCATGCGCGAGTGCGAGCATCTTGTCCGGACTGCTCCCGTGATCTAACTCGCGCACGTAATCACTGACTAACATGGCGCGCGCGGTCCCGCGGCTCGCCGCCCACTCGACCCGCCCGTGGTCGAGATAACTCTGCACTGCCTCTCGCGCGCGTCCCTCACCGAAGGCGCGCGATGCCTCACGCTGCCAGCCCTCGCGCTGGCGGTGAATCTCATCCAGCCGCGCGGTGCCGCCCGCCGCGATCTCGCGGGCCTCAGCGAAACCGCCGCCGCGCCCGACTGCGCCGAGCTGCCGCTCGTCGCCGACCAGCACCAGCCGCCCGCCTGCGTCCGCGACGGCGCGCGCGAGTTTTGCGAGGTCTGAATTGCGCGCCATGCCGGCTTCGTCCACGACGAGCGCACTGTCACGCGTGAGTTTCAAATCGCCGCGCTCGAGGTCGCGGAGTCTCGCGGCGATCGTTTGGGATTTGATGCCCGCGCTCGCCTCGAGCCCCTGCGCCGCCTTGCCTGACGGCGCGGCTCCGATCACGTCGTAACCCGAAAATCGCAAGTCCTCCGCGGCCGCCCGCAGCATCGTGCTCTTGCCAGCGCCGGCGAAGCCTTCGACCACGACGAGCCCTCGGCCGGCGGCGATCTGATCGGCCGCAGCGCGCTGCCCGGCGTCCAATCCCGCGCGCACCACTGGCCCGCGGTCGAGCAGCGGACGTGCCTCCTGTCCGGCCAGGTCGCGCAACGCAGAATCCAGCGCTCGGACTTCCGCACGCACTTCTTGCGTCGTGAAGCGGTCGCCGGCTTGCAGCACGCGAGAGTCAGAAAGAGCGCGGTCGGTAAGCTGCTGGATTTTCTCCGGCTCGAAGCCCATCCTTTCAAAATACCGCTCGACTCCCGCCCGATCGAAAGTCAGAGCGTTGCGCGTCGCGGACTCGATCGCCTGGTACGGATTTTTCTCAGCGTTGTCGCGCAGTTTCTCGTGCGTGCGCGCGAGGCCGAAGTCTTTCTCTATGCCGTCGAGCGCGCGCTCCTGGCGCGGGTAGTCGTTGTGCAGGTCGGCCGTCAGCCCGTCGCGGCCGACGCGACTCATGATGATGTGTATGTGATCGTGCTGCGTGTCCGTGTGTCTTACGGTCGCGTGATCGTGGCCAGACCAGCCCATACGCGCGAGATATTCTTCAGCCACCGCGCGCCATTGATCGTCGCTGAGTCGCCCGTCGGCGGGGTCGGCGCTGAGGCTGATGTGCACCACGCTTTGGCCATGGGCAGCTAGATCCGGATTGAGCGCGGCCGCATGTTCATGTGCCTGCGCCGCCCAGGTGTCCGCCGTGCCGCCCCACGCGCTCGAGAGGATCTGCGCGCCCTCTTTCCCTGTCACGTATGCGATTGTTCCACCGGCCCCGCGGCCGGTTGTGATCTTGCCGATCATTTCTCCGTCCTCCCCTCGATCCGCGCGAGCGTCTCGCGGGTCTCTTCCATCCAGCTGCGGATCTCCCGCTCGAGCGACAGTATCTGTCGCTGCTCGTCGAGCAGCCCGCGCAGGTCTAGGCCGGTGCCTCCGGCCTGGGCCGCGGCGATCAGCAGATTCGCGCGATGTGACGCTTGGTTGAGATTCCCAAGCGCTCCGCGCATCTCACCGCGGAGCCGCGTGAGTGCGTCGATTAGCGCCGCGCTTTTAGCACTGCCGAGCAGCGCGCAGACGCGCAGATGCGGTCCGATCCGGACCCCGGCGCGGGCAGCTCGCGCGCGGATCGTTTCGAGCTCCGCTGCGCTGACGCTGAGCCTCAATGTGTGCACTCGCAGCTCCCCGACGGGCCGGCGGTGGGCGGCGTGGCGCGAGGATTTGTGGTCAGGCATGTCGGTCTCCTTTGTGTTTGCCTGCATGCCTATAGCGAACGTCACCGCCGAAATTCTGCCTCGCAGAGCAAGCCACCCCCGGTCTTCCAGGGGGCCGTAGGCATGGCTTGCTAATCCACAACCGGATCCCCGCCGCGTCCCTAGTCACGTAGGGAGTCAGGGCGGACACATCAGGGATAAAGGAAGGACGCAAGAAGGATGCGGTCGGGATACGGTTTTTATCCACGAGATATCCGTGCGTGGGCCGGGCTACGTCCCGGCAATGTCCCTACAAATATCCCTAGATGCTCCCCGCGGCGTCCTTTTTCTCCCGGCCGATTACCTACAGAAGAACAGGAGGCCCGTGAAATGACAGAAACGAACGACCCCGATGAGCCACTCGACGAGCGCCCGGCCCACGCGCGCTCGCCGCTGTGGGACCACCGCGACAGCATCGAGGCGATGCTTGGCCGCCGATACAGTTATGAGCAAATCGCTCGCACGCTAAAGCGGCTCGGCGTCGCGATCAGCGCGTCCGGGATCGGAAAGTGGTGCCGCAGGCAGGGGTTGCGGTCCGCCGCCCCGTCCCGCCACCGCGCTCGGCCTGGCGCAGATAAAAAGCCAGCGCCGAGTCCCGGGGCGTCCACGACGCCCCCGGGCCCGGCTCCTGCTCCCGCCCCAGCTTCCAGCCCGTCACTGCACGAGCTGCTGGCACAGGAAGAGCGTGAGCGCGCTGCGATCGCTGACCAATTCTTCAACCCCCGGAGTAAGACATGAGCAAAGAACAGCACGTCACGCCCGCCGCCGGCCCGACCTTCGTCGTAGCAATGATCGTCGGCAGCGTCGGCAAATCGACGCTTGCGCGGCACGTGCTGCACGCGCACATGCCCGGCGCGCGTCTGCTCTCTGTCGAGTCCGCGACCCCGGATTGCCAGGAGGCGGATCTGTACCAGCGCGGGCAGGACCAGGTGCGCGAAGCGCTCCGCTTCGAGCTCTTCTCTCGAGCGATCGGCGGAAAAATCGTGGATTGCGGCGTGACAGATTCCGAGCTCGTGGCCGAAGTCATCGGCGAGCTCGCAGCGATCGGCAGAGCCGCGCATATCACGATCGTCCTGCCTGTCATGGTCGAGGCCAAGGGTCTGCGCGGGCTCGAGAGCTTCGGCGCGCTTCTGCCGGCGACCGTGCGCCGCCTCGCGGTGCTGACACAAGTCGAGGACGCCGCAGCGCACCGGAAATTTCTGGACGGCAAGTACGGCCAGGCCGTCGAGGCGTACTGCGAGAGCCACGACATCGCGCTGTGTCCCATCCCGTTCCTGCGCTCAGATCTGCTCGACACGAGCTCCGCGGTGCACAGCGTGGCGATGGTGGGTCGCAGTCTCGCAGAGGTCGGAACGCTCGATCTCGACGCTCTCGCGGCCGCCGGCGCGCGCGATCGCGTGCAGGCCGCGCAGCTGGGGCTGTTGATCGGTGCGGCGGCGATGGCCCCCGCGGCGATCACCAACACCCGGGCAATCTTCAACTGGATCGTCAGCCCCGGCGGCGGCAATGGCTGATCAGACTATCGAGGTGCTACTCGCCGGGATTCGCGCTGACGTGCGGGCGCTCGTCGCCGACGCACGCGAGCGCGGCAAAACCGACGCGCGCGCGGCCGGCGAAGCGATGCAGAAGGCCGCCGCCGAGCAGATGGCCCGCATCGACAAGCGGATTGATGCGCTGGCACAGCGCAACTCGCTCGAGCCCGCGCTGTGGGGTGCCGCGGGGGGCGCGGCGCTGGCGGTTTTAATGCTTGTGTTGGGTGTCTGGCTGGGCTCGCGTGGTGTGACTGTGCATTGGCTGTTGACATTCGGTTGGGGCTGATATGCGCCGCCCACTCCTACTCGCCGCCGCCCTCCTGCCCCTGGCCGGCTGCGCGTGCCTGCGGCGTGTCGAGCCAGACAGCGCGTCGGTCGTCATCACGCACGTCTCGCACATCAGCCAGCACCCGCCACTCTGCGGCTGGATCGGACAGCGCTGCACAAACTACGGATTTCAAACCGCGAGCCTCGCCGCGCGTTGGCGGCGCGGCCGTTGGTGGTGGAGCGTCGGCGACGGCGTGCAGTTGCCCGGCGGGGATTTGTCGGGGCCCCATGAAGTATTTTCTGCGAGTGTCGGATACACGATCTGGAGAAAGCGATGAAACGCGTGTTATGTGTGATTTCCGCTCTGGCCCTTTCGGCCTGCTCGAGCGGCGGGCCGCAGCTCGGCCCGCATCTTGCGACGGCAAAGCCTGCTGCGATGACAAAACCCGCGCCGCGCGTGCCGCTCACACTCTCGATCGCGGGCGTGCGGTTTGATGCGCTCACGCGCGCGCAGGCGCTTGTGCAGCTCGAAAAGCGCGGTTTCACGATGATCAAAAAGAGTCAGAGTTGCGACAAGCTCGCAGCGCCTCAGAACTTCGATCGCGCGGCCTCGCTCGTCGCCTGTTGGTACGGCCGGCGATGGGCGTTTACGCGACTGCAGTGGACCAGCGGATCGGGACCGACGCGATTCTTCGCGCTCGCGCGCTCGCTTATACAGAAGTACGGACAGCCGAGCTCGCACGACCTAATGCCGAAATTCCGATCGCGCGCGTTCGCGGATTGGTCGATCGCCGGCGGGCGTGGGGCGGTGAAGATTGGGTACGGCCTTGAAATGCATCTGACAGTCGAAAACGTACAGGTCACAGATGAGCTCTGGCGGGCGGTCGGTACCGCGCAGGCGCGGCGCACCGCGCATCAGACAGCTGGACTTCAGGTCGGAGGGCGCTGACATGCACAACACCATCATCGTACACACATACATCCCCCTGCTCGCCGCGGTGCTCGCCGGCGCCCTCGAGCTCGAGCTCATCCACCGGCTGCGGCGGGTGCTGTTCGGCGTGCATCCAATCCACGCGGGAGCGCGCTGGCTGCTGCTGATCGCGCTCGGCATGGCTGCGGCGGCGGGCCTGAGCTACGCGCTCATCACGCTCGCCGGGCTCGTGCATATCGCGGCGCGCGGATACGAGCTGCCCTGGGTCGTGTGTCTGATCTATCTCACCGTCGTCGCAGAGCGCGAGCGGCGCGCGGCTCGCCAGGCCGGCGGCGATCTCAAAGACCCGGAGGACTGATCATGCTCCATCTGCTGCTCCTGCCACTCACCGCCGCCGCTCACGGCGGCGCGTGGATTTATAACCACGTGCTGACGCCGTTTCTGATCGGCACGACCGCGAAAAACCTCATCGAGGAAGAGCTCGGCGTGTTCGGCGTGCAGGCTTATCTCGTCTACAAAGTGAGCCGTCTCATCGTCGAATCGTGGCCGCTACTCGAGCCGCGGTGGATCGTCGGCCGCGTCCTGCGCGCCCTCGCGCTCGGCGGGGCGCTGCTGGTGTCAGCGTGGCTGCTGACATGTCTGTATATCGGCGTGTTGATCCCGATTGTCGATCTGCAAGTTAGCTACGGCGGGCTGCTGCTCTCGCCGGTCATCGCGTGGCTGTGTCTCGGCTACGTGCTGCTGGCCGAGCGCGTGCGCGCCCGGCGGGCGGAGCTCGAAGCGCAATCGGAAGGGGAGAATTGATCATGTTGTGGGGCGTTATTGCATTGGCGATTTTTGCGGCTTTTGCGATCTGGCCGAAGCGGAGTCCGCGCGCGAGCAAGGGGCAGAAGGACGTGCCGAAGCCGCTGCGCGGGGCCTGGGTTGTGCGCGAGGACCAGGGCCGGCGGATGTGGCAGGAAGAGCTCGAGCGGCGCGGGCTCGATCCGAGCGGACTGGTGCCATTCGGCACCGGTTACATTCTCCCGGATGCGGAAATGCAGCACACAAAGATCATCGGCACGACGGGCTCGGGAAAGAGCACGGCGATCAAGCATCTTCTCGCGCAGGTCGAGGCACGGCCGCATCAGCGGTGCGTGATCGTCGATCCGGACGGTGGGTACGCCAGGCTGTTTTACGATCCGGCCCGCGGGGATGTGATCCTCAACCCCTTCGACTCGAGGACGGCGGGGTGGGATCTGTCGGGAGATATCAGAGAGGATTATGAGGCAAGGCACCTGGCCGCGGCGCTGATCCCGGACTCGCAAGGCGAGAGCGGAGAGTGGAAGGCGTACGCTCAGACACTCGTGAGCGCGGCGATCCTCGCGCTCCGCGCTCGTGGCGCCCTGACGCCCGAGGCGCTTTATACCGCGGTCGTGCTGGACTCAGATGCGGATCTCAGCACTCTCGTCGAGGGCTCGCCCGCGGCGCGATATTTCGCCGGCGGGAACGAGCGGATGCTCGGCTCGATCCGCTCGGTGGCGGGGAGCGCTCTCGCGGGCCTGGGCCACGTGCGCGGCGGGGACTTCTCGCTGTCACAGTACGCGCGCGCGGCCGATCGACGGTGGGTGTTTCTGACTTACACCGCGAGTCAAATCGCGGAGCTGCGCGGGGTCATCTCGAGCTGGATGCGACTCGCGATCTTCGGACTCATGAGCAGGCCCGAGGGCGACAGCGGGACGTGGCTCATCATCGACGAGCTTGACTCGCTCGGCAAGATCAGCGGCCTTACCGATGCGCTGCCGAGGCTGCGGAAGTTCGGCGGGCGCTGCGTGCTCGCGTTCCAGAGCATCGGGCCGCTCACAGAAATTTACGGGCACGGATTCGCGGGGGCCGTCATCGAAAATGCGTCGAATACGCTGATTCTCCGGTGCTCCGACAGCGGCGAGCGGAGCGGTGGCACGGCGCAGTTTGCAAGCGCGCTCATCGGACAGCGCGAGGTGCTGCGCTCGACGAGCAGCACGAGCGAGACGCAGGGCAGCAGTTTGCAGCACGGATTGAGAATCGCGCCAGGGACGAGTCGATCGAAGGTCAGCGGGACGAACACCGCGCCAGCGGTTGAGAGCGCGGTACTGCCGGCACAGATTGAGGGGCTCGAAAATCTGAAAGGGTACTGCCACAGCCACGGCGTCGGCTGGTGGAGCCGCTGCACGCTACCGATTTTTGAGCGCGGCCAGGTCGCAGATGCTTTCGTAGCGCGAGGCGCGGAGGTTCGGACATGAATGAGCCTGTTGAAATGTTAGAACGATTATCACAACGCCCAGGCAGCGGCGTGCGGCTCGCGGATGGTGTAGCGGCCGGCGAGCGTAGATTCTCGATCAATTTCAGAATTTTCAGAGCGTCAGATGACTGCCTCGAGCTCGGCCCGCTGTGGCACGGCGGCATGGTGCGATCGATCCCGGGCGCTCCCCGCCTGCACGTCGAAAGCACTTGGATCCGCGCGGACCGGCCGGGCGCGCGCGAACACCTCGTGTGGCTCGTGTATCTGCGTCCTGAGCCGCGGAGCGCAAAAGTCTTGGAATTTCGGCCCCAGCGATTGATTGTTGACTCACCCTCAGGAGATTGACATGCGTAAACTGACACTCCCTCTCACCCTCGTCGGCGGCCTGCTCGCCGCCGGCCTGGCGCACGCTTGCCCGCCGCGGATCAGTGCGCACGAGCTTTTCTCTGAAGCGCACGAAGCGCAGACCGCGAAATGCGCGGCCCCTGCGCTTGCGCACGAGGCCGGGCTTTTCCGCGCCGAGCGCGAGTGCGACCAGGCTGCGCGCGAGGCCGAGCTCGCTGCCCGCGCCGCGCGCGAGTACAGCTCCGCGCGTGCGGTATCTCAGCCCCCGCCCAGCCTGCTGGGGCTCGTGATCGAGCTCAAAAAGACCACATTAAAGAAATGATTCGGTTCGCGATCGGTTTTCTTATCGGGCTGTCGTGCGCCGGGTGGGTCGCCGCGCACCCGGCCGCGGCGCACGCGATCGGGATGATCGAGCATGCGGCCGGAGAGCTGATGCTGCGAGCAGCGCAGCGGCTGGCCGGGTGATCAGCCGGCCCGCAACCCATCCAAGTAGTCCGCCCACGCCTGCATCATCGCGCGCCGCTCCGGTAGACGGGTTGAGCGGCTCTGACCACAACGCGGTGGGACGCGAAGTATCGGCCACGATTATGCAGTGATTAAACGTTCGTGCACGAACAATTGTGAACACAGGTTCTGCACCGCATGTGATTCTGCGCTACAATTTAGTTTCATGTATTCCTCAATCAGCGCAATCGAGAATAGCCCGACGGTTGGCGCGATTGTTGGCGCTGCAACAGCATTTTTCCTCGTAATTGCAAACGACTTTCGTCGGGGCAGGCGGCGAGCACGCAAGATTCTGCCGGCAATATTGAAACGGGAGGCTATTCTTGTAGACAACAGGATTACGTCAAGACCAGACGTACAGAGCGAACGCGCTAGGGGAAGGTTAGTTGAACACAAAAGCCTTACATTTTCCGCTGCGACGATTCGGCGTTATGCGGAAGAGCTTACTGTTCATATTACAGAGCGCCAGGCGATGTGTCTCTACAATATTGCTGTATCTATGGAGACCGCGGATGAATTAAACGCGCGGGCAACTGAGGTAGTGCGGCGTTGGAACACAGAGGCAACGAAGCCGCTCACGATGCTTGTTGGCACCACCAGCATGGAGACCCTTCTCTCCGATCTCCATCTGCTTTACAGCGCGGAATTGAGGATGCTCAATGAGATCAGAACTTTGATTGGTGCCTACCTTTCCAAGTCACTCGACGAGCGCGGCGGCGCACTACAAACAGGAACGCCCCCATGATCGGCCAGCACGTTCGAGACGGCAACTGCCGCCTGAAGCCGATCGATCTTGGCGCAGACGTTTAACACACCTTAGACCCGACGCTCCCCGCGCTGGACGATGCTGCGATTCCTGGCTCAAGCTTATGCCGTCCGCAAGCTATACTCCGCCTGCACCAGCACGAGGCGCGCTGACCAGCCCGTCGGACAGCGGTTCTCGTGGGTCGGAAAACGAGAAACAATCGCCTGCTTTCCTGCGCTAAGATCGCTCGTAGCCATGTTCGACGACCTCCTCACAAGTGCGTCGGATATGGTGAGCCGTCCGGCCGTGTCCGTGCACGGTCGGGCGGCGTTACCGGCGACCCGATGTCCGCCGGCTCGATCACCAGGACGCCTCGATCTACGTCATGGCGTCCGATCAGGCCAGCCCGGGCGAGTGCCTCGGATAATCGGACCAGTGGGACGGAATCGGCGATGACGGCGGGGACTTCGGAATGAGCCACGGCTCGGGCGATAAACTTACGGATAGTCATATTTCCGTCGCTATCAGCCGGCCCGCAACCCATCCAAATAGTCGGCCCACGCCTGCATCATTGCCCGCCGCTCCGGCAGGCGGGTGCTGCGGTACGAACGGCCGGCACGCCCCTCGGTCAAGTCACAGACCTCATAGGTCGCGCACATTTTGAGCATACGCTCTAAATTGCTCCAGCGACGTGCTTCCATAGTCGGCCGAAGGATCAATTGCGAGCCCGGGGACCTGGCTTGGATCCGCGATGGTGCATGTTGCCACCCGATGCACCTCGGTCAGGTACTGTTGCGCGAGTTCGCGGACCGGCCGGAGCAGAGGCACCTTGCGCGACCCTGGCGGTCGATATTGTAATCTCCGCCCGGTGCCGTACGCGTTGCCGAGCAGTTCCAGAAGTCTCTTATCGGAAGGATGCGCGTGCGGGAAACCCGCTGCGATGGCAGCCTTCAGCGCCTTTGGCAAGTTGTGGCCGATTTTTTTTAGCTGGTCTTGATTGTGTGCGGAAGGCTCCGAATGAGACATGAGCAAGAACGTCTTGAGCGTGAGTTCAATGGATTGGGCGAGTAAAAACAGGATTGTCAGGCCGTCGGATGAGCCGTTACTCACAGACCCGAGATTGGCAACGGCAGCATCCGCGATCCTCGCGAAGCTCAACGCCCCATCGAGCAGAGTGACCGGCCAGACCTCGTTATCCGGGCCGTACCCCATCGTGCGCACATAGTCGGGTCTCACAATCACCTCCGAAACAGACACCTCGCGCGCGCTGCGCCGGCACCCAGTGCCACGCGGTCGAGTCGAGTGCGGCGCGGATGATAGCAGAGCTTTAGCTTATGCCTCGGCAGGTGGCAAAAGCTCGGCACGCGGCAGCCCGAGGTAACCGCAGCGGAATCAAAAAATTGCTTGGCGAGCAAAAGAGAAGATCCCGCACGACCCAAGCAAACGGCATACCAGAAAATCGAGAAAACGCGTCGAACACGAGAAAGAGGCGGATTTCAATCCCCATCAACAGACGACAAATTCAATCCCGGCGTTACGTATATCTTCCATAGCCCCCTCCGGCACCTTGATTTTAAATCCGTCGGGTGTTTGTTCGATTACAGTCGGACCGTATAGCGAAGCCTTGTGTCCGATCTGCGCGTTCTGCCATGCATACGCGATCCGCTCCGCGTTTGAGGCACTAACAGAATCTTTCAAGAGAATGGTTATCAGCATGATCAGAATTCCACGATTGTTTGTCTTCGTCTACGCCGTTGCGGAACTGAATTGTGTTTATACCGTTACCCATCCTTCGGAGAGGACTGCAGCCTGCTCGAGCACTAACTGCGTGGCGTGTTCCTGTTTGTCCGGCGGATAGCCATATTTCCGCAGGATGCGCTTCACGAGTACCCGCAATTGAGCGCGCACATTCTCGCGCACGGCCCAATCGATACTTACATTAGCGCGAACAGTCTTCACGAGCTCCTGGGCGATTGTCCGGAGCGTCGGCTCCCCGAGCACTTTGACAGCGCTATCGTTGGTTTCGAGGGCATCATAAAATGCGATTTCATCCTCGGTGAGACCCAGGGCCTCACCGCGAGCGTTCGCTTTACGCATCTCTCGGGCAAGCTCAATCAGCTCTTCGATGACCTGCGCGGCTTCGATGGCGCGGTTCTGGTAGCGGCGAATCGTCTGCTCGAGGAGATCTGCGAACGAGCGTGCCTGGACGACGTTCTTGCGGATGCGATTTCGCAGTTCGCCTTTGAGGAGCTTCTGGAGTAGCTCCACCGCGAGATTCCTCTGGGGCATCCCTCGCACCTCCGCGAGAAACTCTTCGGACAGAATCGAGATATCGGGCTTAGCCAGGCCGGCGGCGGCGAAGATATCGACCACACCCTCTGGGGTGACCGCCCTCGAGATGATCTGGCGGACAGCGTGGTCGAGGTCTTCCGCGGGTCGGGCATCGCCAGGCGCTCGCTTGGCGAGAACGGCCTGCACCGCCTGGAAGAAGGCCACATCGTCTCGGATCCGCATTGCAGACTCGTGTGGGACTGCCAGTGCAAAGGCCTGCGCGAGTTCCCGGACCGCGCGCAGGTAGCGGTCCTTGCCGTCCTTCTGCGCCAGGATCTGCTCCTGTGCGGCAGGAAGCAGGCCCAGACGTTCCGCGGGTGTGCCCGTGAACCATTTGGATCGGTCGAAGCCGTGGAACAGGCTCTCGCAGACCTCGTATTTCTCGAGCATCACGGCAACGGCTTCGCTCTGATCGAGCACCGTGCGGCCAGTCCCGCCGCTTTCGGTATAGGTGGCCAGTGCCTCCTTCAGCTCCTGCGCGAGACCCAGGTAATCGACGACTAGACCACCGAGCTTGTTCGGGAAGACCCGATTGACGCGGGCGATCGCTTGCATCAAGCCGTGTCCGTGCATGGGCTTGTCGATGTACAGGGTTGAGAGGCTGGGGGCATCGAAGCCCGTGAGCCACATGTCCCTCACGATCACCAGCTTGAAAGGGTCATTCGGGTCTCGGAACCGGTTTGCGAGGGTCTCTCGGCGGGGTTTATTGCGGATATGAGGCTGCCAGTCGGGTGGATCGGAGGCTGAGCCCGTCATCACGATCTTCATCGCCCCGGCCTCGTCTGCATCGCTGTGCCAGGCCGGGCGCAGCTTGGCGATCTCGCGGTACAGGTCGACTGCGATCCGGCGGCTCATGCAGACGATCATCGCCTTGCTGTCCACCCTCTCGAGCCGCTTCTCGAAGTGTTCAACGATGTCGCGGGCAATGAGAGACAGGCGCTTCTCGGCGCCCACCACGGCCTCGAGCTGAGCCCACTTGGTCTTGAGCTTCTCCTTGCGATCAACCTCTTCGCCCTCGGTCGCCTCCTCGAAGCCTGGGTCAATGCGCGGACGTTCCCGCTCATCGAGGGCGATCTTGGCAAGCCGGCTCTCGTAGTAGATCGGGACGGTGGCCTTGTCCTCGACCGCCCGCTGGATGTCGTAGATGCTGATGTAGTCGCCGAAGACGGCCCGGGTATTGGCGTCCTTGAGCTCGACCGAGGTGCCCGTGAAACCGATGAAGGAGGCATTGGGCAGGGCATCGCGCATATGGCGCGCGTAGCCATCGATGAAATCGTACTGGCTGCGATGGGCCTCATCGGCCACGACGACGATGTTCCGCCGATCCGAGAGTCTTGGATGCCGATCGCCCTTCTCCTCCGGGAAGAACTTCTGCAGCGTCGTGAACACCACGCCCCCGGCCTCGACGGACAGGAGTTCGCGCAGGTGGGCGCGGGATTCGGCCTGGACCGGCGGTTGGCGTAGCAGGTCTTTGCAGCGCGAGAAGGTGGCAAAGAGCTGGCCATCAAGGTCATTGCGATCGGTGAGCACGACGAGGGTCGGATTGCCCATGGCGGGCTCGCGGACGATGCGACCGGCATAGAACGCCATCGTGAGGCTCTTTCCGGAGCCTTGGGTATGCCACACGACGCCGACCCGGCGATCGCCGGGCTGGCCTCCAGGCTTGAGTCCTGCCTCGTATCTGCCAGGCTCGTCGGCCACCCGATCGGCACGCCCGAGCTGCGCGGCGCGGAGGGTTTCGGAAACGGCGGTCTGCACTGCATGGAACTGGTGGTATCCCGCCATCTTCTTCACCAGCCGGCCGCCACCCTCGTTTTCGAAGACGATGAAGTCACGAACGAGATCCAGAAACCGCCGTGGCGCCAGCAGGCCTTCGATCAGGACTTGTAACTCCGGCATGTGAGAGTCCGCGAGTGCCCGCCCCGAAATCGTGCGCCAGGGCTTGAACCATTCGCGGCCCGCGCCGAGGGCACCAACCCGCGCTTCGACGCCGTCGGAAACCACGAGGGCGGCATTCGTCGCCATCAATGATGGAATTTCGCTCTGGTACGTCTGCAATTGCTGCCAGGCGCTCCAGATCGTGGCGTTCTCTGCGACGGCGTTTTTGAGCTCGATGACTCCCAGCGGCAGGCCATTGACGAACAGCACCACATCGGGGCGGCGTATGTGTCTGTTCTCGCTGACGGTGAACTGATTGACCGCAAGCCAGTCGTTGTTCTTCAGGTCCTCGAAGTCGATCACCCGGACCTGGGCACCCCGGACCGTGCCGTCCTTGTTTCGGTACTCCACCGTCACACCATCGACCAGCAGCCGATGCAGCGCACGATTGCGGGGAAGAAGATCGACCCCCTCGAGGCGGGTGAGCTTCCGGAAGGCATCCTCGATGGCCTCGGCCGGCAGGCTTGAATTGAGCCGAGCGAGCGCATCACGAAGTCTGCGGGCGAGTACGACCTGTCCGTAGTCATCGCGCTCAGCGGCAGGCTCACCGGGAGCGATATGCGCGCCATTGGCCACTGACCAGCCGGCACAGGTTAGCCAGCCGAGGGCGGCGTCTTCGACGACGGATTCCGTGACGCCCCGACTCATCTGCGAGCTCTTCTGGCCCAAATTTGATCGACGCTTTCCTTGCCAAGTGCCGCTTTGATCTCCTCCAACGCCTTCAGAGAGTAGCGCTTGAACGTGGATTTCCCGATCTTGATCTCCTTGTAGCAATCCGGTTTGTCTCGAAGCCCAAGATGATCCACGACCGCGACCGTCTTCGGCATCGTCAGACCACATTTCTCAGCCAATTGCCGTGCACCGAGGCTATAGAACCCCAGCTCATCCACCCGCTTCACGGCTACGACTGAAGCGCCCGGCGTCCCCTCAGCGACAAGCTGGATGGGGATGCCCTCCTTCTTGGAGAACCGGAGGGACAGAGTCGGTCCGACCCCGTTTGCCGCGATCTCCACCGCCGCCGCCCCTTGGAATACCTCACCCCAAACCTTGCCGGTCAATACTTCTTCTCCCAGGCGCCGCAGATCCTGGTCGCTCGGCTGGCCCTTCTCGCCGCGGATCGTGCCATCCAGGATCGCAAGGGGGCGCAATCTGGCTAACGCCTCGATTCGGCGCCGCCGTCCAGGACGAAGAAGCTTCCTGATTTCTGCGACCTCCGAGTCAAACAGCGTTGCGAGCGTTGTAGGGGGTGATGTCGACACCGGAAGTACGCGCGTTGGCAGCTGGGTAGCAAGTTCATGACCAAAGACGCTTTTCAGCAGATCCCGGAAAAGGGTGACGCCCGATTGCACGTGTACGTAAAGCTGTCCTTCGGAGATGTCGAGCAGGTGATGCTGCGCGGCGTCTCTCAGCCCGTTGACCGTCTGCAACACGAGCGCTTGCTCCTCGGTCAGGTACTTGATCTTGCCGTCGCTCAAGGAGCGGCGCACACACGCGTCAAAGCCTATTGTTTCCTTGGCACGTTTCTCCCGAATTCGCCCGCCTCTATGGAGTATGGCAGCCTTGAGCAGCATTTCGAACGCGTGATCAAGCTGAATCAGTGTACTGCTGACTCGCCCCCGGTCGTAGGGACGATTAAAGAGCTCAATGCTGAGAACCAGCGAATCACAGGCCTTCTCGAGCAGGAGCTTCGCCTCGCGCTTCATGCAGCGGCAGTCTCAATCAGCCTCTCGGCGTTCCGTATCCGTATTTCGCCTGAGATGAGCTTGGGCAGCAGTACGTCGCGCAGGGCGGCAAGATTGCGGGATTCGCGTTCGTGTTCTACTACTTTTCGATACAACGGGCGTGAAAGCCGATCGATGGCTTCCATTACGGATATGCTTGGTGCAACGGCGTGAATTGACCGGAAATTGGCCTTGCTAATCTCCATGAACGTCGAGCCATTCGCGTGACTGACGATCTCATCGTGGGCCGCACTCGCCCACCGCAGTAGAAACAGGTTCGATGTACCGTGACGCGGCTTCATGGCGATGAAACCCTGATTAACGGCTACCGGCACTTCGGCGATTGCAAGATAGCCGATCGGCGCACGCGACGAGAGAAGAACCGTACCTATCGGCAGCAAACCGGAGCTGATCTGACCGAGACCTGTCTCGGTGATCTTACGTTCTGTATCGAGCAAGACCGGCACCGACAGACCGGACAAGTCCTTCGGCGTAACCCAGTGGTGCGCACCGCCCTCCCAATAATCAGACCGCTCAGTCTTTGGGGTACTCCCGCCAACTACGTCTGCGAACTCACTGATGGGCCTGACTTCCCACCCCTCCGGAATCTCCCCCAGCTCCGACTCCACCATCCTGCTCGGAAACAGATCCGCAATCTCGCGTGGAAGCCCCGGATCCCGCCCTTCCATCTTTGCCCGCACGGGATCGAAATCCACGAACCAAGACTTGAACAGCGCCCGCGCCATCGCCTCGAGCGTCTCGCTCATTTTCCGGTTCAGCTCGATCTTGTCGTCGAAGGTTCCAAGAATGTGGGCGATGGCGCGCTGTTCATTCTTGTCGCGCGGGGCGCGAAGCGGCGCCTTGGTCATCGTCGAAGCGCTGGCGTTTGGCTGAGCCGACTTGTCGCCGAGCACCCCGCGGATGAAAGTCCAGAAGCCCTCAGACTTCAGGTAGTAGGCAAGGAACCGCGAGTCGAACTCTGGCTTCGCCTTTAGTCGAACTAAGTATGAGGCGAAAACTGCTGGCGGCGGGTTCGTTACGTATGCGCTAGCGCCGGTGGAAGCGCCAGTTCTCGCAAGCACAACGTCACCGTCGTCGAGGCGATACTTCGCAGTGATTTCAGCGTCAGCTGTGACGTGCGGCACAGCATTCCAGTCAACGTGGCCGGAAACGATGTCTGTGATCCGAAGAAACCTCGGCCCAGTATCGTGATCCGAAGCGGATGCCGTCAGGCCGTAGTCGATCGCGCTGCACGCATCGGCAAGAACGCAATCAACCCATTCACCCGCCATACCCAAGCTCCTTCAGATTGACGGCAATGGCGGCATCCAGCTTCGCCGCCTCCGCCTGCTGTTCGCGCAGTTGCGCAACCAGGCGTTTCATCTTCTCCTCGAAGGGCTCTCCATCATCCTCCTGCGCCTCGGCGCCGACGTAGCGGCCGGGCGTGAGCACATGACCGTGCTTGCGTACTTCCTCGAGGACCGCGCTCTTGCAGAACCCGGGCACATCAGCGTACTCGCCAGCTTCCTTCTCTCCGCGCCAGGCATGGTAGGTATTGGCGATTCGAGCGACGTCTTCATCCGTGAGCTCGCGATGGGTCCGATCGACCATGCGGCCGAGCTTGCGCGCATCAATGAAGAGAATTTGGCCGCGGCGATCTCGGAACTTGCCGTTCTGGCGGTCCCGCGCCAGGAACCAGAGACATGCTGGAATCTGCGTCGAATAAAAGAGCTGCCCGGGGAGCGCCACCATGCAATCGACCAGATCGGGCTCGATCAGGTTCGAGGACATCGAACCATTCGCGAGAACGAAGCCGGCCACGCCGGCCGGCGCCAAGTGGTGGACGATGTGCTGCACCCAGGCGAAGTTCGCATTGCCGGCGGGCGGCGTGCCGTACTGCCAGCGTTTGTCTTCTCTCAGCCGCTCCCCGCCCCAGTCGGAGATATTGAAGGGCGGATTGGCCAGGATGAAATCCGCCTTCAGATCCGGATGCCGATCGTTGTGGAACGTGTCCCCATGGGCGATCTGGCCATCGATGCCCCGAATGGCGAGGTTCATCTTGGCGAGCCGCCAGGTCGTGTAATTGAATTCCTGGCCGTAAATCGAGATATCCGCCTTGGCCTTGCCGCCGTTCCCGTTCCCATTGGCATGGGCGCGGATGAACTCGACCGACTGCACGAACATGCCCGAAGATCCGCAGCAGGGATCGTAGACGCGCCCCCGATAGGGCTCGAGCATCTCGACCAGGACTTTGACCACGCAGCGGGGCGTATAGAACTCCCCGCCCTTCTTGCCCTCGGCGCTCGCGAACTGGGAGAGGAAGTATTCATAGACGCGCCCGAGCACGTCCTTCGCCCGGCTCGCCTCATCACCAATCTTGATATTGCTGATGAGATCGATCAGCTGCCCGAGACGGGTCTTATCGAGCGCCGGCCGCGCATAGTCCTTCGGGAGCACGCCCTTCAGGGCCGGGTTGTCCCGCTCGATGCCGGCCATGGCGTCA
>JAJZLX010000225.1 GCA_021850555.1 Pseudomonadota bacterium
CCACGACAGGTAGGCCCCGCGATCCCGGCCGCCGACCTGCGGCCCGAGGCCGCGCTCGGGGAACCGGTCGGTCAGATACAGCGTGATGGCGGAGGACTCGAACACGACCGACCCGTCATCGTCGATCGCGGGCACCTTGCCGTGCGGATGCGGGTTGGCCGCATCCACCGCCCCCGTGCCGTCGCGCTTGCGGACCTCGACCCGCCGGATCTGGTACGGGACCCCCAGTTCCTCGAGCAGGAAGATGAAACGTGTGGAGCGTGTCTTGGGGTGATGGAACAGAGTGATCATGGCCGGATCCGTTGCTGCCGATCACGCGAGGATGCGGCTTCGAGCCGACACCCGCAAGTCCCGCCGGTCCATGCGCCAGCTTACCCCGCGCTGCGCCAGAGCGGAGATTCCTCGGGCAATTCATCGAGCTGACGCACGGTGTAGTCGTAGCCGGCTTGAATCGCCCGCTCGAATGCCTTCCAGTTGAGCATGTCGATCTCGGCCAGCGGCGGGCGCAGCAGCAGATCCGTCCGGCTGCGCTGCGCGGCCGTGAGCGTCGTGCTGTTGACCATGCCGCTGCGCCACAGAATCTGAAAGATGTTCGGCAGCTGCCGCCGCGCCCTGATCCAGCGCAAGAGCTGCCACGGCCGGGGCACATCGAGTTCATCGCCCCTGGTCGTGAACGCGCGATCCGCCCCCGCATCGCAGCCGATCACCGGTCCGCGGCCAAGCTCCAACATGACATCCACGGGCAGGTTGTTCATGGCCCCGCCGTCTACCAACACCTGCCCGGCGTGCAGCACGGGCGGCAGGACGCCCGGCACCGAGACCGAGGCGCGCAGTGCCCGCCAGAGCTCGCCGCGACGGTGCACGTGCGGGTGGCCGGTAGTCAAATTGGACGAGACGCAGAAGAACGGGAGCGGCAAATCCTCGATCGCAAGCTCGCCGAATGCCTCGAACAACATTCGGCTCACCTTGCGGCCGGATACCAGCGACACGAACGGCAGCGTGTAGTCACGCAGAGGTCTGGACTCGACGAAGTAGTGACGGAACCGGTCGGTCAGCTCCGTCACGCTCCAGTGGCCGGCGACGCCGGCACCGAGGATACCGCCCATGCTGGTCCCGCCGACCAGATCGATCGGGATCCCCGCCTCGCGCAGCGCCTTGACGGCGCCGATGTGCGCAAAGCCGCGCGCGCCGCCGCCGGAGAGCACCAGCCCCACGGCGCGACCGGTCAATATCCGTGCGAGCCGCGCATAATCGGCCGGGGACTGCACGTGATGATGCGGGATGTCGGGCAGATTGGCGAGCCAACGGGCGGCGGCGCCCGTCTCGATCCTGGTGTCGTGCACCAGGATCAACTCCCAACGCTGCGGAGTGAGACTGTGATCGTGCGGCCAACGCAGCGCGCCCCAGCTGCCCGCCGGGCTGTCCGCGCGCGCCAGCAGCAACAGTGCGTCCGCCTGCCGCTCGCACAGCTTCGTCCAGCGGCTGGGCGTGGGATCGGCCACGTAGACGACGAAGTCATTGGCCGATTCGATGTTGTTGAACCACTGGCTGGTGTGCGTGCCGGCGCGTACGCTCCAGACCAGTTCCGCGCGCCCGAACTCGGCGAGCGCCTTGATCAGTGCGGTGGAAAATCCCGCAAAGTCCACCTCCAGACTCTGCGGCAGCACCGTGAACGTGGACGCACCGCGCAGATGCGCCCGGGGAATGGCATCCATCCGCTCCAGCCGCTCGACCATCAGCTGCGCGATACGCCACATGGCTTGCGGATCGCGCCGCAGTACGTCGTTGAATGCGTAGGCCGGGATCCGCGCCAGCTCCGTGTTGCGCAGCGCCACGACGTGAGCCGTGCGCGGGCGCCCGGAGATCAGGCCCATCTCCCCGACAGTGTCGCCGGCGGCCAACCGCGCCAGGAAGCGGCCCTGCACCCGGCTGTCGGCGGACAGAACCGCCAGACTCCCGCTGAGCACGACGTAGAGCGCATCGGCGGGCTCACCGACGGCAAACAAAGCCGCGCCGCCGGGCAGCGACAGCCATTGCGCCGCATCGGCGATCTGACGCAGCACGGTGGGCGTCAGGGCGTTGAACAACGGCAGCTGCGCCAGCAACGCCCCGAGGTCGGCCCGCAGGGCCGTGCTGCCCGCGTGAAGGCCGCGGTTCATACGCACAGCGCCCCGAGCGCCGGCGGGCCGAAGGCGGCCGGCGCAATCGCCGCGGCATCGACTGCAATGCCGTTCATTCAAACCTCCCCGCGTGCTGAGGCACGTCTGTGTTTGTTCAAGCGCGGGGCGCGCTGCGCGTCCCGCTCCGCCGGACCCCCACTGTGCGCGGCGGCCCGGTTACCTCTCCAGAATCGCCGCGACGCCCATACCGCCGGCCGTGCAGACCGAGACCAGGCCACGCTTGGCGGCCGGATCCGTGGCGAGCAGCCTCGCCAGCGTCGCGAGGATGCGCGTACCGGTAGCCGCGAACGGATGGCCGATGGCGACGCTGCCGCCCTTGACGTTCATCCGCGTGCGCTCGATCGAGCCGAGCGGTCCTTCCAGGCCCAGGGTCTCGCGACAAAACCGCTCCGACTCCCAGGCCGCGAGCGTGCACAGCACCTGCGCCGCGAACGCTTCGTGAATCTCGTAATAATCGAAGTCCTGCAGATTCAGCCCCGCATCCCGCAGCATTGCCGCGACCGCATACGCCGGCGCCATCAGCAGGCCCTCCCGGCCGCCGGCGAAGTCGACCGCCCAAGCCTTGCCGTAGCGCAGGTAGGCGAGCACGGGAAACTTGTGTTGCTCGGCCCAGGACTCCGAGGCGAGCAACACGGCGCTCGCACCGTCGGTCAGCGGCGTGCTGTTGCCGGCGGTGAGCGTACCGGCACCCGGATCGAAGCTCGCACGCAGCGTTGCGAGCTTCGCCATCGAGGAGTCCGGCCGGATGTTGTTGTCGATCCGCAACCCGAGGAAGGGCTCGACCAGATCCTGGTAAAATCCCTCGCGCCAGGCGGCCGCCGCCTTCATGTGGCTCTCGTAGGCGAGCCGGTCCTGTGCCTCTCGAGTGATTCCCCAGCGCTGCGCCATCAACTCGGCACTCTGCCCCATCGACAATCCGGTGCGCGGCTCGGCCACC
>JAJZLX010000270.1 GCA_021850555.1 Pseudomonadota bacterium
GAACCTGATGGCGCTGTTGTACACGGGAGTGATGGTGTTCATCGTCATCGGCGGCTCGCTGTGGATCATGCACCACCTGTACGTCAACATGGTGCCGCACGCGAGCATGCACGGGCGGGTGTGGAACTGACATCCTCACCGCGCCGTGAAGGGCGGGATGCCCGGGGAGCTACGCGCCATAGGCGCGCGTAGATTCGCTCCATCTGCGATTCGACATCGCCGCATCATCGCTGGCCGCGGCGTATAAGGAGCGGCTGCTGCGCTTGTCCGATCAGCGCATTGCCAAGGACGGTGCACTGATTGTCAAGGCGCAGCAATGCCGTATCCAGGAGCGCAATTGCTCCGCCGCACTCGGGCGACTGGCGCAGATCATTTGCCGTGGTGTGGTGCAGCCCGAAAAGCGTATCGCAACGAAGCCGACCGCGGGCGCTCGGCGTCGGTGCCTCGATGCCGAAACGCGGCGTGGTGGCCTCAAGGCATCGCGTCGCAGCCTCGATGAGCAGACCGAGGCGCAGCGAGTGTGTTTGTGCTGCACCCGATTCCTATCGTACCGCCGCTCTGGGGTCGCGCGCCTGTTCGAAGAACTCGCCGTGCTCGCGCCGATATTGCTGATAGCGCTCGCTGGTGGCGCGGATGTCGGCGACCACGGCGCTTTCGGCTTCCGCGGGGCGGTGGGCGCGGATGGCTTCGAGGATTGCGCGGTGCTGGCCGACGGCGCCGCGCTTCACCTTCTCCGCGCCGAGCTCCACGAACAGGGCCACGGTGCACGGCCCGCAGCGCACCCAGAGAGGCTCGATCAGCTCCATCAAGGTCGGCTGGCGTGCCGCCTGGTAGATGGAGAAATGAAACTCTCGATTCTTCTGGTTGATGAGCGTGGGTGAGCTCGAGGCGCGGGCGGCGGAGAATGCCTGACCCGCCTCTTCGATGCGCCCGAGATCCTCCGCGGTGGCGCGATCCGTGGCAAGACGCGCCATACGCCCTTCGAGCAGCATGCGCGCCTCACAGATGTCCGCAAATTCCTCGGCCGACAACACCGGCACGCGCACCGACCGCGTCGGCAGCAGCTCTAGGACCCGCTCCACGGTCAGCTTCTGCAGCGCCTCGCGGACCGGCATGATGCTGGTGCCGAGGTTCTGCGCGAGCTCCCGTATGGTCAGCACCTGTCCGGGCTTGAACTCCGAGTGGATGAGCGCCCGGCGGATGCGCAAGTACACGCGCTCCTGCAGCGTGTCGCGGGCGATCGGCTGCAGGGCGCTGAGCTCGGCTTTCGGGTCCATGGGAGTCGGCTCACGGTGAGTGGATCGGGGCATGTCGGCTATCGCCTGGCGTTCAGCGGAAGGAGAGTCGGTACTGCATCGGGGAGGAGCCGCTCTTGGCATGGAAGAGGCGCGAGAAATACGCGGCATCCTGGAATCCGAGCTCGAGCGCGATCGCGCTCACCGGGGCGTCGGTGGCAACGAGGCGATGCTTGGCCTCGCGGATCAGACATGCGTGGATGAGTTGCACGGGCGAGGAGCCAGTCACTCGCACACAGGTGGCGCGCAGATGGCCCACGGAGACGTTGAGCGCGCGCGCATAGTCGGGAAGGCGCCAGCGCTCGCAACTGTGGGTGTCGGCCAGGCGAAGAAATTCGCTCACCAAGTGATCGGACTGCTTCCGCGGAGAGCCGCCGGCGTGCGCTGGCCATGAGGGGGCGCGCTCGAGCACGCGCAGCGCTTCCATCAGCAGAAGCTGCAGATGGGTCTCGACGGCGGTCGGTCGCGGCGCGGCGGCGAGCGCGAGTTCCCGGGTGAGGGCGGCGAGCGCCGATTCGAGGGTATGCCGCCCCCCCGGTGCCTGCGAAAAATCCAAGTCACCCTCCGGTTCGTCTATTGGTCGCGGCGCCGCCATCGCGCTATTGTGATCACAGAAACCGCTATTAATCATTTTACGCCTCTGCACCGACGAAGGCGAGAGGAATCCCGGTGAAGAAGATCGCGAATGCCGCAGATGCTCCCGAGGAAGGCGCGCAACGCCTCACCGTGGCGCAGATCGGGAGCGCTCCGTTTCCATACGACCTTATTGCCTCCCCGCGCGAAGGCACCGTGGCTTGGGTCTACAACGAGCGGGGAGCGCGGAACATCTGGATCGCGCGGCCCGGCGGCTCGCGGGCCTGGGCGGCCCGGCGGCTTACGCGATACATAGGGGACGACGGCAACACTATCTCGGGCCTCGCCTGGAGCGGTGATGGCCAGACTCTCTTCTATACGCGCGGGGGCGTGTGGTGGAACGGAGAACTGCCCGTCAACCCCAGCAGCCGCCCGGAAGGTCCCCGCGGCGGCGGGGTATGGGCACTTCCGGTGGCGGGGGGGGCGCCGCGGCCGATCGGCGCAGGGTGGGCGCCCGCACCTTCGCCGAAGGGCGATACCATCGTCTTCCTGCGCGAGGGGCAACCGTGGGTGGGTCGGGCAAAGAGTACGACGAAAGTCCGGCCGCTCTTCGTCGACCGTGGGAGAGTGAGAGAACTCACCTGGTCGCCGGACGGCCGGCGACTTGCCTTCGTGAGCACGCGGGCGGCGTACGGCATTGTCGGTCTGTACGATTTCGCAGCTAAGTCGATCCGCTGGGTCTGCCCCGGGATCGATCAGGACTGCTATCCAACATGGTCGCCGGACGGACGGCGGCTCGCCTTCATCCGCACGCCCGCAGAACCGGAGGTGCCCTTCACCTGCCGCCGGGACGGCACGCCCTGGGAGATCTGGGTCGCAGATGCCACAACCGGCCGGGGGAGGGCGATCTGGCGCGCGAACCAGGGCGTCGGCAGCCGCTTCCGTCTGCTCTTCAACAGCAGAAGCAGTCTCTTCTGGGGCGCGGGCGACAATCTGATGTTTCCTTGGGAGACAGGCGGTTGGGTCCGCCTCTACCGAATCTCTGCGGCAGGCGGCTCGGCCGAGCCGCTGACCCCGGGAGAGTCGGAGGTTTTCGGTGCGACGTTGAGCGCGGATCGGTCGCGGCTGATCTACTCGTCGAACGCAGGAGATCTCGACCGACGGCACATCTGGGAGCTGTCGCTTACGGGCGGCAGCCCGCGCCAGCTGACTTCAGGGGACGGTATCGAGGACCTCCCGGTCATCGGAATGCGCGACTGGATCTTTGCTCTGCGTGGCGAGGCGCGTGTGCCGCTGCGGCCGATCGAGGTAACTGAAGGCGGGATGACCGATCTCGCGCCGCGAGCCATTCCGGCCGACTTCCCCATGGCGGATCTCGTGGCGCCGCAGCTCGTCACCTTCCCGGCCGCGGATGGGCTCGTGATTCACGGACAGCTGTTCGTGCCCAAGCGACGGGCGGGAAAGCGGCCGGCGGTGCTCTTCTTCCATGGTGGACCGACCGAGCGGCAGATGTTCGCGGCCTGGGATCCGTTCGAGACGCACTGTCACCTGTACGAGAGCTGTCAGTACCTCGCCAACCACGGGTATGAGGTGTTGTCGGTGAACTATCGTGGCGGCGCGGGCTACGGTTTCGAGTATCGCGAGTCGCCCGGCTTCGGCGCGGGCGGCGCGAGCGAGCTCGCGGACATCATCGGCGCCGCGAAGTACATGCAGTCGCGTCCCAGTGTCGATCCGAAGCGCCTCGGCGTCTGGGGAGGAAGCTATGGCGGACGCATGACTCTCCTCGCGCTCGCAGCGGCCCCGGAATATTTCGCCGCGGGAGTGAGCTATGCCGGCATCTACGACTGGCTCACCATGCCGGAACTCAAGTCACGGGGGAGTGCGATCGATGCGGTAACCGCGCGGCTCGCCCATGAATCAGGCGCGGCGGCTCGCGTGGAAGGTTGGCGTGCTCCGGTGCTGCTCATGCTGGCCGATGCGGACCCGATCGTCGCAGTCGACCAGACCCAGGCGCTCGCCGCCCGGTTGCGGCGGCAGGGGATCCCTGTCGACATTCTCATGATCCCGGACGAGGTGCACTTTCTGCTGCGCAGCGGCTCGTGGAACCAGGTGTTTACCGCGACCAAGGATTACTTCGACCTGCACCTCGGGTGAGCCCCCCGGCCAGACGTCGGCCGGCGAAAAATCCAAGTATCCCAGGCGATTCGTCCATTGGCGAAACCACTAATCGACGATACTGTGATCACAGCCGCCGCTATGACCGGCGGCTGCCCGACGTCGGGTTCGCTCGCGACATCGGCTACGAACTAGAACCATCATGCGGGGAGTGTGACATGCATGAATATTCGAACGGGCGCGTGACTGGCGGCGACCGCCGACTCTATCTGCTGCCGCTTTCGCTGGCGGCCCTGTGCGCCGTGGCGCACTCGCAACGTGCTGCCGCGACCGCGACGACTCAGAGCACGCGCCCGGCGCCGCAGTTGAAGGAGATCATCGTCACTGCAGAGAAGCGCCCTCAGCCGCTCCTCGAGGCGCCCGTCTCGGTGACGGTCGTCTCCGGTCGCACGCTCGAGCGGCGTCACGAGGTCTCGATGGCCGACTACCTGGCGCAAATTCCCGGCATCTCCGTGCAGAACAACGGCTATGGGCAGATCGACTTCTCGATCCGGGGCATCGGTACCGATCCGAACCTCGCGCCCACCGTCGGCATCGAGGTCGACGGCGTGCCGGTCGGCTCGAGCACCGCGGCGGGCGATGCCGCCCTGAAGCCCGACATCGATCCGAGCGACATGGCGAGCATCCAGGTGCTGTACGGTCCGCAGGGCACCCTCTACGGCGATAATGCGATGGGCGGTCTCATCGAGTTCACCACCATCAAGCCCAATGTCAATCGATTCTTCGGCCGCGTCGCGGCCGATGTCTCGAGCGTATATTCCGGCGGCGTCGGCAGCGGGCAGCGGGGCATGGTGAATCTCCCGCTCGTCCGCGGCAAGCTCGGGTTGCGCATCACGGGCTTCGTGCGTCACGATCCGGGCTTTATCCATGACGTCGAGTCCGGACAGCACAACGTCAACGACGTTTCCGCTAAAGGCGGGCGCGTCGACCTGTTGTGGCGGATCTCGAGCAAGGCGTGGCTGCGCGTGAACGGGCTCGTCCAGGAAAACAATGCCAGCGGCGACCCCGAAGAGACCGTCAATTCCAACTATCAGTCGGTCTATGGGGACCTGAACGCCATCGGCCACGCCGGATTCAACGGCTTCAACAGCAAGTATGAGTTCTACACGGGAACGCTCTCCGTAAATCTCGGCTGGGCTCACCTCTTATCGCTGACCGGTTACAACAGCACGCAGTTCAATGCGAAGCTCGACCTCACGCAGGTGTTTGGCCCGATCTTCGGGACACCGCCGTTCGTACTCTATCCGTTGCTGCAGGCCGACAAAACAAACAAGTTCAGCGAGGAGATTCGTCTGACGTCCCCGTCCCACCGGCGCCTCGAGTGGCTCGGCGGGTTGTACTACACCCGCGAGTCTACCACCTTCGCGCAGGCGCTTACCGCGTACGACACGTTAACGAACGGGCCGTTTCCGGGCTTCCCTACCTCGGTGCTGTCCGAGCCGCTCTTGAATCCCCCCACGGATTTTCACGAGTATGCGGGCTATCTGACGCTGACGTATCACTTCACGCGGAAGTTCGACCTCCAGGCGGGCGGCCGGTACACGCGCGAGAACACGGACATCCCGGAATCGAGCGCGACCGGACTTATCGCGGGGGCGCCGACTCCCGCCAGTCAGGAACGGGACACCGCCACGACATACATGGCCGCTGCCCGGTACAAGATCACGCCCACCCAGATGGCGTACCTGCGCGTCGCCTCCGGCTTCCGCCCCGGCGGCAGCAATGGCGTGCTGCCCAACACTCCGCCAACCTACGGGCCAGACAAGACGGTCAACTACGAGCTCGGCTACAAGGCCTCGTACCTCGATCGACGGCTCGAGCTCGAGGCGGCGCTCTTCTACATCGATTGGAGCAACATCCAGCTCGAGGTGCTGAATCAGTACGACGAAGGCTATACGGTCAACGGTGACAAGGCGAAGAGCGAGGGCGCGCAGTTCGACGGTCAGTATCTGCTGGGCGATGGATTCTCGGCGAGCCTAAACCTCACGTACACGGATGCCGGGATGGTCGAGGCGGGCCCGCCGAGCTCGGGCGCCGCGGCCGGCACTCCCCTGCCATACGCCAACAAGTGGGGCGGCAGCTTCAGCTTGAAGAAGCGCTTCCCGGTGACGAAGCGCTGGCACGGCTCGGCGCAGGTGATTTATGACTACTTCGGCGACCGCTATGGTCCCTTCAATTCCGTGCTGCCGCCCGCTCCCATGCAGCCACAGGTCTTCATTCCGGGTTACAGCACGGTGGACTTCCTGGCCCGCTTGAGCGACGGACGCTACTCGGTGGGCTTGTTCCTGCGCAATCTGACCGATACGCGCGGCTTCACCAGCCTTCAGTCGGAAGGTGGCGGCGGCAACGGCAATCTGCAGGGGACGATCATCACCCCTCGCACTATTGGTCTGTCGCTCGCGGCGAAGTTCTAAGATTGATTTGACCTGAAGAACGGGAGGCGGAGGATGAGCGATCGCAGTTGTCGTCGAGGGCGTGGGGGGGCGGGGATGCGCGCTACGGTGCGGACGGGGTGGATGGCGCTGGCCGCAATCGGCCTCGCAGCGGGCAGGGCGCAGGCGGCTCACGTTCCGACGCCGAGGTCGGCCGTCACGCAGCACACCTGGGAATCGGGCGGGACCCGGGTCCGATACACGGCATGGGTGCAGGACAACTTCGTCGATGATTCCCACGGGAAGCCGGGCGCCTCGATCATCACGGTGGCGTATACCCGCGACGGCGTCGCCGACCCTGCTCGACGACCGGTGATCTTCGCCTTCAACGGCGGTCCGGGGGCCGCGGGCTCGCTGCTTAACTTCAGCGGCATCGGGCCGGTACGTCTGGTCAAGACCCCGGGCAAGGGCCCGGGGGTCCGGCCGGGCATGCCGAATTCTGGGCGCTTTGAGGTGAACCCCGACAGCATCATCGGTGCCGCCGATCTCGTGTTCATCGACCCGGTGGGCACCGGGTTCAGCCGCGCCCTCCCCGGTGAGAACCCAAAGCAGTGGTATTCGGACACGACGGACGCCGCCTCTGTGACACAGGCCATCGAGCATTGGCTCACCGTGCATCACCGCTGGGATTCGCCGCGCTATCTCGTCGGCGAGAGCTACGGCACGGAGCGAGCCGGGCTGATGCTGGCGAAGGACAAGCGCCTGCGGTTTAACGGGGTGATTCTGATCGGGCTCGCGGTGCCGGCGCCGGGACAGCTCATTCCCTATGTCACCTCGCTCCCGACGATGGCGGCAGGAGCCTGGTATCACCACAAGATCGCCCGCGACGGCCGTACCGTCGGGCAGGTGTTCGCCGAAGCCGAGCGGTTTGCCCGCACGGAGTATCTCGAGGCTCTGTTTCGCGGCAGCGAACTTCCTGGCGTGCAGCGTATCCGGGTCGCACGGCGCATGGCGTCCTTCATCGGGTTGCCGGCGCACCTGATCGAGGCGAAGGACCTGCGCATCGACAAGGACACCTGGATGTTCAATTTGCTGAAACGCCGGCATCTGCGCACGGGACTGCTCGATGTCCGCGTCACGGCCCGCCTCGTGCCCAATGAGCAGGGCGCCATCGATGACCCGGCGCTCGGCGCGCTGCCGAAGAAGCTCCTCGGCGCGAAGCATCTCACCGCCGCGAGCCTCGGGATTCTCAAGAATCGCCTGATCGGCGCGTACATCAAGCGAGTGCTCCATTTCCCGACCGATCAGCAGTACTACAGCATCAATTTCATCGCCAACTCGAAGTGGACGTACATTCCAGGCTTCGACACTGTGGCGGCGGTGAGCGCCGCCATGAAGGCGCAGCCGCGGTTGCGACTGATGTGGGTGCAGGGGATGTACGACTTGACATGCCCCGCGTTTCTCGCGCGCTATACCATCGATCAGCATGGGATTCCCGCGAATCGTCTGATGGCGCTCGAGCTGCCGGGCCCGCACAGCGTGTACACCTCGCGTCACACGCTGCCCGTCTTCGCGGCAGCACTGCGCAGGTTCATCGCCGTCGGCCGTCACGCGCCGTGACCTCGCGAGTCCTCACGTTCCACCGCGCCGCGACGGGACTGCTCGCGTTGTGGCTCGCTGCGGGCGCCGCGGCGGCTTGTGCCGCGCCGCATGTCGAGAACGGCTTCACCTTCGCGGCCGGCGGAGATCTGATCGGACCCAATCAGGCCGTCGACGTCGACGCCGATCCACACCTTCTGGCCGTGGCGAAGCATTTTCGGGATGCCGACCTCGGCTTCGCCAACATGGAAGGGTCCTTGTTCGATCTGCGGGCCTTCAAGGGATGGCAGGCCGATGAGACCGGCGGCGGCTATCCGCTCGGTCCCGCCGTGGTGGCGAAAGACCTGAGGACGATCGGCATCACGGTGGTGTCGAAGGCCAACAACCACGCGACCGACTGGGGCACCGAGGGGCTCGTGGCCACGCTCGCATCGCTGCGCGCGGCGGGAATCGCCGAAGCCGGGGCAGGCATGACCCTCGCGGAGGCCCGTGCGCCGGTCTACATCAAGACGCGGGACGGCATCGCGGCGCTGGTGGATACCGCCTCGACGTTCACGCCCATGTCGGTTGCGTGTGCGCCGCCCAACCCGCGCTATGGTCCTTATGCAAAAGGGTGCCCGGGCATCAGCGTGATCCACGTGCGCGAGGTGCATCTTTTGCCCTATGCGCGTTTCGATGCGCTGCGGCGGCTCCTCGGTGGACTCAGGGTGATCTCGCCGCAGCAGTCCTGGTCGGGAGAGTTCCCCAGGCGCCGAGCGGGGCAGGATGCGCGCGACCTGGTGGTGGGGGACACCGTGTTTCGTGGAGCGCCCGCGAGCGGTCTGACCTGGGAGATGAAACGCAGCGATGTGAGGGCGGTGATCCGCAGCATCCGGCAGGCGCGGCGGCATGCCAACTTTGTGCTCTTCTCGATCCACGCGCACCAGATCACGCCGTACCGCAGCCCCTCCGAAGGCAATGACAATGATACGGCACGCCCCGCTAGCTTCGAGCGCGTGCTCTTTCACGCCGCCATCGATGCCGGCGCGGATGCCGTTGTTCGCAATGGGCCGCACGTGCTCGGGGGCATCGAGATCTACAAGGGCAGGCCGATCTTCTACAGTCTCGGCAGCTTTTTCTTTCAGTTCGGCGGCGCCCGCAGCTATCAGGTTCCCGGCGGCGCGCTGATCCGCTTCTCCGATGCGTGGTTCCAGACCGTCGTGCCGGTGACCACGTACGAGCACGGCAAGATGAGCGAGATCCGACTGTATCCGATCGCGCTCCAGTCGAACCATGGCCCGACCGATGGGCGTCCCTATCCGGCCGATCCAGCCGAGGCTCGAGCGATCCTCGAGCGCCTCCAGGCGCTCTCGGCGCCGTACGGGACGCGGATCAGGATCGTGGACGGCGTCGGTATCATCCGCGGACCGGGCTGATTCGCCTCCGGCGTGGGCGGCGGCGGATCGCATCGGGACGTGGCGGGAGAGAAGGTGAAATGAGACTGGAATTGACCCGAGTCGCACGGTCCTCGGCGCGGCACCTGCTCCCCGTCGCCCTGTGGCTCGCCGGCACCCTGACGGCCTACGCAGTGCCGCCGAATCCGCCCGCGCGCGTGCCGCGCTTTCCTCCGGGCGTCACGGTCCCCCAGACAGTGCGGATCGGCGGCAAGATACTGCACTACGAGGCGCATGCCGGATGGCTGACGCTCGTCGATCACACCGGCCGCGTGATCGCCAAGATGAGCTATGTCAGCTACCTGCTGGACGGCCGCTCGAGCGCCCACCGGCCGGTCACCTTCGCCCTGAACGGCGGTCCGGGCTCCGCCTCGGCGGGGCTCGACCTCGGCATCGGCCCGAAAACCATCACCATGGGGGTGCAGGGCACCGGCCCGTCCTCACCGCTCGATTGGCACGGCAACGCGGCTACCTGGCTGCCCTTCACCGATCTGGTGTTTCTCGATCCGGTCGGCACCGGGTACAGCCGCTCGTTGCTGTCGCCGAAGCAGACGGTCGCGCACTTCTATGGCACGGAACAGGACGTCAATTATCTCTCCCGCGTCATCTTCGACTGGCTGAAGTCGCACAAACGGATGGATTCGCCGAAGTACCTCGTCGGCGAGAGCTACGGCCGGTTTCGGGCGCCGCTCATGGTCGAGAACCTCGCGTTCCGCGGCGTCGGCATTTCCGGTCTCGTTCTGATTTCCCCCTACCTCGACATGAGCGTCTTGACGCCGACCGGGGTGCATATCGAGACCCTCTCGCCGATGTCCTATGTGATAGACCTGCCATCGATGGCCGCAGCGCGGTACGAGCGCGAAGGCAAGACACTCACGCCGCAACTCATGCGTGGCGTGGAACGGTACGCCATCGGGCCCTATATCACCGCACTGCTGCAAGGGACGTCGAACCCCGCCGGTTTCGCGCACATGGTGAAGCGCGTCGCGCACTACACGGGAGTACCGGAAACAACCGTTCGCAAGCTCGGCGGCCGTCTGTCGCAGAGCGTCTTTCTCCGTGATGTCTTTCGCAGCCAGGGGAGGATCGGCAGCCGGTACGACATCGACTGGACCTCGCCGGACCCGTACCCATGGTCGGACAGGCCGAGGGGCGAAGACATGGTCATCTCGCAGCTTTCCATGGAAGGCGCGGCGATGACCGACTTCCTGAGCCGTATCCTCGGCTGGACGCCGCCCGAGCAGTATTGGAACTACAACCCCGAAGTCTCGGCGCATTGGCGGTATGGACCGCGCCTGCCCGCGACCGAATCGTACGGGGACATCGGTCGCTCGCTCGCGCTCGATCCACATCTTCAGGTCATGATTGCGAACGGATACACGGATCTCTCGTGCCCGTTCATGATGTCGCGTCTCGCGGCGGATCAGATTCCACCGGCCGTGAAAGGCGACCGCCTCAAGCTCGAGATCTATCCCGGGGGACACGAGTTCTACAGCCGGCCGAAGAGCGCGCTGGCGTTCATGCATGACGTGGAGGCGCTCTATAATGCCCGCTCGTGAGAGGAGGTCGACGCTGCCGACGGCACGGCGTGCACTTTGCGTGCTGGCGGCGACCGCGCAGCTCTGTGGTGTCGCGGTAGCGTCCGCCGGACCCGCGGGTCGCGCACCGGTCATTACGCATCATCGCGCGCTCATCGGTGGCAAGGAGGTGACGTACACCGCCGAAGCGGGCCGCATCGCCATCCGCGATGTCGAGACGGGCAACCCGCGCGGCTACATTTTCTACACGGCGTACCGGTTGCGGTCAGGCGGAACCCGCCGGCGCCCGGTCATGTTTCTCTGGAACGGCGGGCCGGGCGCGCCCTCGACCTGGGTAAACTTCGACCTCGCCGGACCGAAGCTCCTCGAGGGCACGCGCCTCGTCGACAATCCGAACACCTGGCTCGCCAAGGCGGACCTCGTCATGGTGGACCCGATCGGCACCGGTTTCAGCCGTCCCGCCCGGCGGAAATATCTGAAGGAATTCGCCGGCACGCTCGGGGATGTCGCCTCGGTCGCGGAATTCGTGCGTTGCTGGCTGATTCTGCACGATGACGTCGGCGCGCCGGTGTTCCTCGTCGGCGAGAGCTGGGGTGCCGGTCGCACCGCGCATGTGGCGTATGCGCTCGAGAAGCGCGGAATCCGGGTCAACGGTCTGGTGCTCATCTCCGGCGGCTTCGGACTCGCCAAGCACTACGGCTCCCGGACCCTGCGTAAGGCGCTCGACGTCGTGGACATGGCGAGCACGGCGCTTTACTGGCATCGAAGCGATCCGGCGCTTGGTGACAACGTGGCCGCTCTGCGCCGCCGGGCCGAGAACTGGGTGCGGCAGACCTACGCGCCCGCGCTCGCGCACCTCGGGACGCTGAGCGCCGCCGAGCGCAACCGCATCATCGATCAGCTTGCGCGCTTCACCGGGATCGCACCGAAGCTGATCGACCGGTATACGCTCGTCATCACGCCGCATCAGTTCCGCACCGAGCTGCTTCGCAGCGAGGGCAAGGTGCTCTACCTGCTCGATGGACGGCGGACGAGTCCGCCGAGCCGCGCCGGGTATTCGACGATCATTGATTACCTGCGCGAGGGGCTCGGCTATCGCAGCGATCTGCCGTACCTCGGGCTCCAAAGGATGACACAGGGCTTCGCGCCCAACGGGGTCTATCCGAAGAGCGTGGGCGAGATCTGGAATTACGCCACGGGCCCCGTCACGCCCGCCGAAACGCGGGCGGCCATCCAGGCCGCCGTCGATTCCGGCTCAGGGCCGCCGCAGCTCGGCCCGCCACTGCCGGGCACGGGCGCGGCGATCGCGCTCAACCCTCGCATGAAGGTTCTGGTCGCCGTCGGCATGTACGACCCCTACGACCAGTGCGCCCGCGGGCAGGCGACGGAGGCGGCGCTGCCGCCCCGGCTGCGCCGGGTGATCACATTCAGGTGTTATGCCGGAGGCCATGAGATGTACCTTGGAAACCCGACGATCCGTGCCGAGCTGACACACGACGTGTTCTCGCTTCTTGAGCGGGCTCGTTGAGACCGGTGGCCGCCATGACAGTACGCAGATCACTCCACGTCGCTGTAACCCTGCTCGCTGCGGGTGCGATGGCGCCGGCCGGCGCATCGACGGTCGCGGAGCTGTTCCCGCCGCCGCCGCTCGCGCCGCTCGTCATGACCGGTGTCACGGGTCCGCATGTGTTCACGACCGAGCACAGCGGCGTCTTCGAGGGACACCGCCTGCGCTACACGGCTGTCGTGGCCGAGACCATCATCGAGGATCCGGGTAAGATTCCGGCCGCGCACCTCTATAGCGTGAGCTACATCGCGCGTGGCGTGAAGAATCCGGCGACGCGACCGGTCATGTTCATCTTCAACGGCGGTCCGGGCGCGGCCTCGGTGTTCCTGCACCTTTGCTCACTCGGACCCAAAGTCCTCGCGGCGTGCAATCCGGCGGGCGAGGCGAATCCCGCCACGCCGCTCATCGACAACCCCGAGAGCCCGCTCGGTGTGGCGGACCTCGTGTTCATCGATCCCACCGACACCGGCTGGAGCCACACCCTCCCGGGCGTCTCCCCCGCCCAGTTCCATTCGGTCGACGGGGATTCCGACGAGGTGACCGCCCTCATCGTCTGGTGGCTGCGCACGCACCATCGGTTGGACTCCCCGGTCTATGTCTACGGCGAAAGCTACGGCAGCATGCGGGCCGTCGCCGTGTCGCGCGATCTCGCCCGCAGCACACCGAAGGTGGCCGTCAGCGGGTTGATGCTCGGCGGCTTCGCCATCAGCTTCGGTCGCGGCAACGGCACGCCCAATCCGGTTTGGGAGGCGTTACGTCTGCCGACCGCGGCCTCGATGGCGTGGTACTACGGGAAGATCGACAACAAGCACCAGACGTGGGCTCAGGCCGTCGAGAAAGCGACCGTCTTCGCCCGCACGCAATACGTCGGGGCGTTGATGCAGGGCTACCATCTCAACCCGGCGACGCGTGAGCGGATCATCAAACGTCTGCCGGCGCTGTGCGGCATCCCTGCGAGCTACTTCATCTCGCATCACACCATCAAGGTGGGCGCCTTCGCCACCGAGCTGCTGCATGATCGCGGGCTGGTGCTCGACGGCGACAATGGAATGTGGACCCATCCGGCCGGGGCCAAGCGGCCGAAGCATCCCTACATCGCCTATGCGGTGAACATGGCCCGCTATGCGCGGGATGCGCTCCACGTGCACGGGCTCGGGACGTATCACATCCTGACCCCGAACGATACCCAGGTGTTCGAGGCATGGCACTACCGCACATCGGGCGCGGCGTCGCTCGAGGACACGCTCGCTGAGGAAATGGAAAAAAATTCGCGCCTGCGGCTGCTCGTGCTTCAGGGCCGATACGATAATCAGACCCAGGTCGCCGACACGCGCTACGTGCTCGACCAGACCGACATTCCCCGCAGCCGGCTCACCATCGCGTACTACAACGGCGGCCACATGCTCGAGCGGACCCCGGGGGCGATGCGCGCGATACGCGCCTTCATCGAGAACACGCCATGAGGACCCGCCAATGCTCGCCGGCTCTCGCTCGCAGGATCCGTTTCATCCTGGGATCCGGCGCATGACGGGTCTCTCGGCGGCGCGACGCTCCTTTCCCTTCGTGGAGCAGGCGCTCTACCTCAATACGGCGACCGCGGGGCTTTCCTGGCAGGGGCTCGGCGAGGCCTCCGCGGCTTTTTACGAAGCGAAGCGTCGCGGCATCTGCGGTCGCGGCGAGTGGGTCGCGACGGCTGAGCGGACTCGCGCACGTCTCGCGACCCTGTTGGGTGTCAATGAGGGCACCGTCTCGTTCACGGGCAGCGCGACGGAGGCGCTCAATCTGACCTGTCTCGGGCTGCCGCTGCCGTGCGGCAGCCGAATCGCCATCGCCGCCGACGAGTTCCCCTCCGTGTGGCAGGCGTGCCTGCCGCTGCGCAAAGCGGGGATTGAAAGCACACCGGTCGAGATCCCGCGGGAATCGGAGCGGACCGCGGCGCTGGTGGAGGCCGCGGCCCATGCCCAGGCGCTTGCGGTGTCGCATGTGCACTGGCGCACGGGCACCTGCGTCGACCTCGAGCGGCTCGCCGCGGCCTGCGCCCGAAGCGGCGCATGGCTCATCGTCGATGGGGTGCAAGCCGTCGGCGCCATTCCCGTGCGGGCGGGGCTTGCGGATGCGTACTGCGGCTCATCGTTCAAGTGGCTGCTCAGCGGGTTCGGCCTGGGGTTCATGACGCTCGGCGAGCGCTTGGCGCGGCAGTGGACCCCGCCCTTTCGCGGTTATGCCAACGAGTGGCCGAGCCGCGATCCGCAGTACGGTCATCTCGATTACCCCGGTATCTACGCCCTCGGGGCCTCGCTCGAATTCCTGGAATCCCTCGGTTGGCATGATATCTTCCAGCGAGTCGCGGCGCTCGCCTCTGGCCTCGGCGCGGCGCTGCGTGCGGCGGGCTTCGATGTGCTGACGCCACCCGACTGCACGGCGGGGATCGTTTCGGTGTGCCGGGACGATGCAACGGACATCGTGGAGCGGCTCGCCGAGGAGAGCATCTTCGTGGAAGACCGTGACGCGATCGTGCGGGCCGCGCCGCATTTCTACAACACCGAAGCGGAGATCGCGCGATTCGTGCGCGCCCTTGCCGAACGCTCCCGCCGGCCGTACGGGCGATGACCACCGCGCACGGGGAAACGAAGTCATCGATGGAGATGCGGGATAACGCGCCGAAGATCAGCCGCCGCAGCGCCATTGCCGGCATGGGCGCCATGCTCGCCGCCCTCGCGGCGGGCAAGGGCGAAGCCGCTCGGGCCACGAGGGTCCCGCCGACCGCCGTTACCCAGGGAGAGGTGACGATCCGCGGCAGAGTCATCCGGTATCGCGCCGAGGCGGGCGAGATGGTGATGCGCAATTCCGCGGGCGTGCCGCGCGCGACGATGTTCTCCGTCAGCTACCTGGCGCGCGGCGGCGCGTTGCACGAGCGTCCGGTCACCTTCATTTACAACGGTGGCCCCGGTGGGGCGACCTGGCCGCTGCGCAATGCGATCGCGCCCTCGATCATCGGGCGGGCCGATGCGCCGCCCGGATATGCGTTCGTCGACAATCCCAACAGCCTGCTCGATGTCAGCGATCTGGTGTTCATCGACGCGCCTGGAACGGGCTACAGCCGATTCTTTTCCCCGGACGCGGAGGCCGAGTACTGGGGCATCCAGCAGGACGGGCGGGCCTTCTCGAAGTTCATCGAGACGTGGCTGCGAGCGCATGGGCGCATGCGCTCGCCGAAGTACCTGCTGGGCGAGAGCTACGGCGGTACCCGGTCCGGACAGATTCTGGAAATGCTGGCGCTGCGGGCGCGGGTGCCGGTGGCTTTCGAGGGTGTCACGCTGATCTCCCCCACGCTTGGCACGGGTACGGGCAGCCTCTTCAGCGTGGTGTCCAATGGACCCGAGACGCTCGTTCCGAGCGAAGCCGTCGCGGCATGGTACAACCGGCGCGATGGGTTCCTGTCCGAGACACTCGAGCAGATCGCCGCGCGCGCCGAGCATTTCGCGGCCGGCCGCTATGCCGATGCGCTGGCGCGCATCGATCGATTGGACGGCGCCGGGAAGCGAGCCGTTGCCGACGGACTCGGCGCGCTCATCGGCATTGCGCCCGATGACATCCTGCGCTCGCGCCTGTCGGTCCCGATACCGGCCTTCAGACGACTGCTCCTTGCCGGCGAGGGCGAGGTCCTGGGCGAAGACAGCCGCAAGCATTATCCCAAGGGCTTCAAGCCGCCGCTCCTCGACACCGCCAAGGGCTATGATCTCAATGCGGCCATCATCGCCATGGTGCGCGTCAAGCTCGGGTACCGGACGAATCAGCCTTACAACCGCAACCCCATCGAAGCGCACGAGCACTGGAACAATACGATCACCCGCGGAATGAGAGCCTTGCCGGCGATCCTCGAGGCGATGACCCAGGCGTATGCGGGATTCGGCGTATTTCTCGCCGGGGGGTATTTCGATCTCATCGTGCCGTATTTCCTGCCGTTGACCGCGTTGCAAGCGGTCCACCTGCCGGCAGCGCGATTCGTCCACAGGCTCTATCCGACCGGCCATGCCGTGCTGAACGATGTCGCGGCGCGTCCGGCGGCGGTGAGTGACGTGAGGGCGTTTTACCGCTCTCGTGCATGACGGGAGCACGGGACATGGGCCGCGCGAATTCGCCGACGCAAAAACCTCGTGCCTGGGGCCGTCCGGACTGGACTGGGTTCGGCTGGGCGACGGGCGAGTTCGGTCTCGCCTGTTACGTCGGCATCACGACGATCTACCTGCTCTTCTACGCCACACAGGTCCTGCACATCCCACCGGTGGTGGCGGGACTCGCGCTGCTCGTGCCCCGGGTGTGGAACGTGGTCGCCGATCCGATCGTCGGCATACTGTCCGACAAGACGCGGACGCGCTTTGGACGGCGGCGGCCGTATCTCCTCGGAGGCGCTCTCTTGTGGGGCGCCTGCTTCGCGCTGCTCTTTAATCTCTCGCCGCTGCACGATCGGCTGCTCAGCGCCGTCTGGTTCGGGATGGTATTCCTCGTCAACAACACCGGGCTGTCGCTGTACCAGGTTCCCTACGCCACCATGCTGGCGGAGATCTCTCGCGATCAGCAGGTGCGGACACGCCTGGCGGGGTATCGCGAGATCGTTTCCCGCGCAGCAATTCTCCTCACGCTCGCCGGTGGTCCGTGGCTTCTCGGCCACGCTGCTTCCAAAGCGGAGGGATTCCGCATCATCGGCGTGGTGTTTGGAATTGCGATCGTGGTGGGCGGGGTCGCAGCATTTCTCGCGACGGGCGATGCCGACGTTCCGGTAACCGCCTACAGGCACCTCGGTTTACGCACCCAGGTCGTGACGCTGGTGGAAAACCGTCCACTAGCGTGGCTCTCGACGAGCTTTCTCTGTGTGAACATCGGCGATGCCGTCTTCAGCGGCGCGCTCGTCTACTACATCACCGGGATCCTCGGTCACAGCCCCGCCGCGATCGGCGTGCTGTATCCGGTGAGTTCCGTCACCGGCATCATCGTGGCGCCGCTCTGGTGGCGCACCGCCAACCGCCTGGGCAAGATTCCCGTATGCCGCATCGCGCTTGCGCTCAATGCGCTCTGCTGCCTGCTGCCGCTTGGCATCACCACAGGACGCTATGATCTCATGTTTCCATTCATGGCGCTCTACGGCTTTGCCAACACGGGGGCCCGCCTGGTGCCGAACGCGATGGCGCCCGATACCGCCGATCTCGACCAGGCGCGCACCGGAGAGCGGCGCGAGGGCGTGATATTCAGCATCTTCATCTTTGTCCAGCAGACCGGGTTCGCGGTCGGAGGCTTCCTGCTCAGCGTGTTCCTGGCATTCGGTCTACGTTCCGTCACCGCAGCCGGGGCGCCGCAGTTTCTCCCCACGGCGATCCTACTGACCTTTACTCTCTGTGCCGCAGCGCTTTACGGGAGCGCCTTTTTCGCCATCCTTCCCTACCGGATGCCGACGCGTGAAGGGTTGATCGGGGTGGACCCCGCCGAGAGCGACGCCGAGGCGTCTTGAGCTTCAATCGTGCGGTGATATGAGCGACAATGAGTTGCAGAGCGCGTTTGCAGTCTACGCTCCGCAGGAGGTGCGCGCGTTGCTCGATGACGACGGGTGCATCAACGCGGTTCGCGCCGCAATGGCCCAGCTCTCGGCACATGGTCGCCCCCAGCCCCTGCGCAGCATCGTCGAGATCGCGCCCACGAAGCTCATGGGGCTGATGCCGGGCTCGCTGGAGAATTCGGAAGGATTTGGCGCCAAAGTGGTCTCGGTATTCCCCGATCCGCGCCGACCTGGGCACTCGTTCCATCGAGGCATCGTCGCTCTTTTCGATGGTGACAGCGGGCGCCTCGAGTGCATTGCGGATGCAGGCGAGGTGACCCGTATCCGCACGGCGGCGGCCTCAGCGGTCGCGACGGACGCACTTGCCCGATCCGACGCGCGGCGGCTCGCCGTCTACGGATGCGGTGCTCAGGCTGCCTCGCATGTGCGCGCAATCACGCGAGTCAGGACGCTCGAGGAAATCCTGGTGTGGGGCCGTTCGATCGAGCGGGCTACCGAGTTTGCCGCGCGAATGGCTGAAGCGGTACACGTTACCGTGCGTGCCGTTGCGGATGGACGGGAAGCGGCCGACACCGACATCATCTGTACGGTGACAGGCTCGGCAACCCCGGTGCTCCGCGGGGAATGGGTCCGGCCGGGAACGCACATCAATGCGGTTGGCTCCAGCCATCGAGGACCCGTTGAGATTGATCACGCTCTGGTCGTCTCGAGTCGCTACATCGTCGACAGTCGCCGCTCGGCGTTCGCGGCCGCCGCGGAGTTCCTGTCGGCCAAGGAGGCGGGCCTCATCGGCGAGGAGCACATCGTGGCCGAGATCGGTGAGGTGCTCCTGGGGCGTGTGCCGGGTCGGACGTCAGCCGATGAAATCACGGTTTACAAGTCCCTGGGCCACATCGTGCAGGACCTTGCCGCGGTGAAGTATATTCACACGCGCGCCATAAGGCAGAGGGATCGTCGTTGAGACGCAAACGTGGGCACAGCGCCGCTTCTTACCACCTTCGCCGCGGCTCCTGCAACAGTGCGCCCGGCGTACCGGTGCTGGCGACGGCAGCCAGCGGCGGCGCCGATTGACTGGATGTGTTTGTCGAGGGCGTGCCGCTGGTTGGGGACGGTGCGGGCGGGGTCCTGCGGCTCGATGCGACAGTCCACGAGCGCATCGAGCAGGAACTCTTTGCGCGTGTACTTGAGGTCGCTTTCCTGTCTCCGCCTCTCAAACATGCGGTAGGCGAGCTCGATATCGCGCAAG
>JAJZLX010000401.1 GCA_021850555.1 Pseudomonadota bacterium
CTCCCATCTATTTGGGGGCGGCGAGGGGGCGCGTTGAGCGGGCGGTCGGGCGGGGGTGGCGCGGGACTCAGCCCGGGCGTTTGGCGAGCGTGAACACAGTGGCAGCGGACGCGGGGGTCGAGTTTCGCCGAATTTTCGGTGAAATGCAGGATAGCTTTACAGCGAGTTTCGTCTAACATTGTGAGCTGTGGGTGCAACAGAAATTCTGGCGACACGAGTGACACCCGACATCAAGGAGCGGGTAACTGATGTCGTTCGCGAAGAGTTTTTGACGGAGTCGATATGGCTTCGGCGGTTGATCCTGCGCGAACTCCAGGCAGTCTCGTCAGAAGATTCGGCACGGCGGCAGTGCCGAATCGGATCCGCCGCGGTCGGACAATGCTCGAGGCGCCGTGAGCCGATTTCGAGCCTGTACGTTCGAATGCGCAAGGAGGACCGGCTGCTGCTGCACGAACGCGCGGCGGCGCGGGGAATGGCTTCGGCCACTTACGCATCCGTGCTCGTACGAGCCCACCTGCGATCCCTGGCACCGCTGCCGAAGGACGAACTAGTCGCCCTCAAGCAAGCCGTGAGCGAACTGAGTGCGATCGGACGCAACCTCAACCAGATCGCCCGCGCAGCGAGCAGCGGCGCTCGCACCGCCGGCGCCGGCCGCGAAGAGTTCCGGGCCATCCTCAAGATCTGCGAAGCGCTGCGCGACCATACCAAGAACCTGATCAAGGCGAACGCGGCGAGCTGGGCGTCGGGACATGCCGAAACTCAGGATTAGTGCCCTTGAGGGGCGCGCCTTACTAGACGTAGCGAGTTACGCGCGGCACGGTCCTGGGCGGCGGGATCGGCTGTCGTCCGAGGAAGTGGCGCTCATCGGCCGCACTGTCCGGCGGACACCGGAAGTCATGGTCAAGGTTCTCGCGAAGGACAGCAACAACCTGCGATCCGTAGCCAGGCATCTCAACTACATCGGTCGGTATGGCCGACTGGCGCTCGAAGCCGACGACGGCGAGGACATTCAAGAGCGTAAAGCGGGTCAGCGATTGGTCGAAAACTGGGATCTCGACCTGGATCGGGATCGGGGGGAATCACGCCTGGTGGCTGGCAGGGGACGAGCTCCGAAGCTGGTTCACAAGATCATGCTCTCGATGCCCCCGGGGACGCCGGCAAAGGGTGTTCTCGAGGCCGCGCGCAACTTCGCGCGCGAGGAGTTTGCCCTCAAGCACCGCTACGCTCTCGTGCTCCATGTGGACGAACCCCATCCCCACGTACATCTGGTCGTCAAGGCCGTGAGCGAGCAGGGGCATCGGTTGAATATCCGAAAGGCGACCCTTCGATCTTGGCGGCAAGAATTCGCACGACACCTACGTAGCCAGGGAATCGCTGCGAACGCCACCGAGCGGGCCGTTCGTGGGGCGACCCGAACGTGCAAGGCAGATGGGATCTACCGCGCAACGATACGTGGTGACTCCACACACACTCGCGGCCGTATCGAGTCGGTCGCCTCCGAACTTGTGGAAGGCACTCTCCGCGTGGAACCCGGAAAATCAAAGCTGATCGAAACCCGGAGGCAAGTTGAACTCGGGTGGCGCGCCGCGACTGGCATGCTCGTCGCTCAAGGCGACCAGGAACTCGCCGCACAGATCCGCCGATTTGTGGCTCGAATGCCTCCAGTCACAACCGAAAAGGAGCGATTGGCCGCCGAGTTACAGGTACGTATGAGATCGCCGCCATCGGCAGACAGCGCGGTTGTCCGCTGATCTACGTGCGCCGCCTGCGATTTGGAAGCTGGCGGACCGCATCTATGCTCCGCCCGCCGGAGCTCCGCCGGCGGCGGTAGTGTCGCCCTGATCCTCAAGAGCGCTCCTTGGTAAGAGGCCGACTTGCACGAGTGCGACCTTGACGGGGTATGACCGGAATCCGCGATAGACAAACCATCGTATGACCTCGGGAGTAACGCCGATCTCCTGAAGCAACAGCGCATGATAGAGATAGCTGAGAGCGTCGCTTTTATGCGCCAGTTCGATTACGAACTTGTGGTAATCCTCGCCTGGATCTTGACCACCAAAGTGCGAGATGCGGTTGCGCCGCGTGGCGCAAGCCTTTGAAAATTTTCGGAGCCGCTCCTCCTCAATGCCGAGCGGCAGCCGCGAAAATATCTCGAATATCCGCGCTTCGAGCCGAGGTTCGGCGGCAAATTCGAGCTGCCGCTCCAGCCATTTCTTGTCCTTTTGCTGTTCGATTTGTCCGAGAATGCGCGCGATTTTCTCCTCGAGCGCGGTGGGAATCCCCGTCGGCGGAAACATTTTGCGATGCAGCGCCTCGACGCCCCAGACGAGGTTCACAAAGCGGTTCTCGACGTAAAGCCCAGTCTCCCGCCGCGTGCCGAGGTACAACGCGATGCCGGCCCCGGATTCTTCGCGCTTCTTTCGCCAGCGTGCGACGATTTCCCCGAACGATTCTTTGATCCCAGGGAAGGTGGTCCAGCACTCGTGCATCTGCGGCCTCTTGGCTGTGCTCGACTGCCGCATGAAGATGAACTGATATCGATTGTCGCTCGCGCCGTCCGTGAGGACCGGCCACTCTAGCCGGTAACTCGACCCGGTGAGCACTATGAATAGGTCTGAGAGCAGGCCGTACTGCTGTTTTGCCCCCTCGAGCGATAGGGCCACATTGGGAACGTACTCGATCGAGGCCGATTCGATGAGCTCGACGCGCCGGCATCGGCTGTTCCCAAAGTAAGGTCCGCTCATGTCATAACGGAGCGCAAAAGTTCCGTCCTCGAGCGGATAGGGGACATCCGCAGGCGCCACGTAACGCGTGGTAAGGGCCGTGCGCGTCCGCTCACTTTCGATTGACCGCAGCGCCAACCACTCCTCAAACCCCGCCAACTCAATCCGGACGCTCCGGAATGAGACAGGCAGTTCCCGCGACCGCAGCGCTCCCCTGCCAAGGAGAGCGTGCTCCGCAAAGAACTTCTCGTAGGAGATGCCGGCTGTCGCAAGATGCGTCCCGTTTTGCGTGATACCCGAGAGCTGCACCGAGCGGCCGCTACCCTTCAGAATTCCGTGAATGCGGCGTTCGGCAGGAATGGGCTTTCCGCTGCTCGCAAGGGCGCCCCAGGGACCATGCTCGTTTGGCATGATGCCGTGCAACTCCAGGTCAATACGGCCGTCGCCGTTAATTTTGAGTGTGCCGGCAACGCAGGAGTTGGGAGCGAGCTGGCTCGGGGGAACCGGTTCGTCGCTCCACCAGAAGTAGCCGTGTTCGTCGGTAACAGGGTCGGACAAGCGGCGCCTCTCTAAGGGTCAGCCGTCATACCGATATAGAAAGTCCGCGTAGATACCGGGAGTGACCGCGAAGGTCACCGACAGCCGATCCCGCGAATATTAGGTAAAGCGGCGGAGTTCCCCGCGCCAGCGCCGCTATGTCCATGCGATTGTGACGTCAGAGTGCGTGCTCACTGTGCCATCGCGGTTTCGTGCACGGACGGTGATCTTCGCTGGCCGGCTCGGTTCGTCGGTCGTCGCGCCGCCCGGATGATCCACTTTCCTTTCCGGATACACGAACGAGACCTCCTGAACGATGGCCCCATTTTCCGGCTCGATGATCGTCGAACGCGCTTTGCCGTCAGGCTTGATCTTCATGGGTGGCTCCCTATCGCTTCCATCTATTCCTTCTTGGCGCTACCGCCAGCGGCGGGCGGCGACGGCGACGTGGTCTGCGTCGACGTCTGGGCTGGTGGCGGCGACGTCGTTTGCGATGGCGTCGCGCTCTGTTTGGGCGCCATGTTTGCGACGCCGTTCAAGCTCCGGCGCAGACCATCCTGCCCCGGCTTCATGCCCAGAATTCCGTTGACGCTATCGCCGACGTAGACGGTCTTCTTATCGAGTGACATGCTGGACTCCTTCGTATGAAGTGATTGAATCGCTGCCGATAAACCAATAATGCACGAGACTATAACACCAACCACAAACGTTGAAACCGCAAATACGTCTAGCGCGGCAAGCACAGGGTCATGGCTCACCCCGCGGTTGACGGCATCCTCGATGTGAGTGCTATTGCGACTGAAAATCCACAGTACCGCGATCAGGGACAATACAAAGGCGGCGAGCGCCAGGGTAAACAGAAGCAGGCTCTCGATCGATCGGATACCTACCGCGGTGAGGAGAGTGACGCGTATAGCGATCCCGCCCGCCGAGAGCGCGAGCAGACTCTTATCGCGCTCAAGGCGTGTCGCGTGCCACGCCGCCAGATTTACCGAATACCACTCGACTTCCTTCGGATCGAGCGCCTTTCCCTCCTGCTCCGCCATGTGTTGCCTCGCCGTAACCCGTTACAGATGTCGAGGCAAACTCGCGTCTCGACGCCTCATTCATACTCCTCAACCTGGCTCGCGAAATCCAGCGCTTGCGCGTCTACATACGACGGGCGCCGCGGAAATCCGCCGTGGTAGATCTTCTTGAGTCCTTGGGTCGCGATGACCCGTCCCCCGCGTCGCATGAACGCATTCACCACCATCTTGCGAGGGTGAGTGTCGTCGTCCTGCGGAGCGGAGATGAACGCATGGAACCGCCGGCCAGACCGCTGCGGCTGGATCGGACCGACCAGCCGGTTCAGAATGGTTGGGCCGACGTTGCGCCGGCTGCCATGATGCGGGACTTGCACTAGATCGAACTGCTGGAGAGGAAGTCCGCTTTGCTCCGCGTGGTGCGCCGCGAGGCTGAGTGCCCAGACGCCGGCATCGCCCGTCAGCAGCACGCGCCCCTGTTCGAAGGCGCCGTACAGTACGACGCTCGATTCGTTGGTGGCGCTCGTCACGCCTCCGTCCCGCAAACGCTCAACATCCCAAGCTTCTGGGACCCACTTTTGGACCTTGGCAACCGCCCGCTCAAGCAGCGCTATGAGAGGCGAGGGCGGCTGTTGCTTCTGAATCCAGAACCCCTGGGCCGCGATCGCCGCTTGATCCGGTGCCGGCGTCCTGTCGAACTGCGGCAAGAGGAGATCGTATACGGCCCGGTGAGGCGAGAGGGCGACGAAAGGGCCGATCGCCCCGCCGGCAAACGGCTCGAATACCTGCACGCCGCGGGCCGCCGCCGTGTTACAGATGTCGGAGACGATGTCGTACTCTTTCCTGATCGCCGCAGCGAGTCCCGCATCGGTCCAGCCCTTGTGCTCGAAGTACGGCCTCGCGGCCGCGGCGTGGAGCCAAGGGACGTGAAGCCACAAATTGACGACGTTCAATTGCTCAAGAACCGTGCGAAGGCCGGACGCATGGTCCGCATCGGGATGTGTAAGCACGACGTGCGCGATCCGATGGCCCGGAAAGTGGCTCTGAACGTGGCTGACCAGCGCCGCGCCGCTTTCGAGCGTGCCACCATCGACAATCATCAACTCATACGCGTGCGGCTCCCCGTACCGAACGACAATGGCATCGCCCGGCTTCGAGCCCGTTCCAACCGGCAAGAATTCGATTTCGCACTTCACGTGTTTTCGAGCTTTACGCTTCACCCAACTGCGATTCTTGCACCAATACGTTCGTGACGAACCGCGTTCCGTAGTTCCGCGCGGCGATGGCAACCAGGCCGTATTGCCCGAGGAGCGCCGCGATGTAGAACAGCGCCGTCGCCGGAGGAACCCTTGCGAGCAGAACCCCGGCAGAGAAAAGCACGAGGAAGAGGGCCGACATGGCCGCCATGTCTCGCGTCAGCAGATAGTTCTTGTGCGCATCGACAACGCGGACTTCCATCCGATGCGCTTTGTAGAGCCGGTACCAGAGGGCGTTCTGCGCCGCAGCCTCGCGCGGGAATTCGCCGAGCCGTTTCCGCAGGGCCGGCACGTCGATGCGGGGGTCCGTCGCGAGCAGTTTCGTGAAGGCGCGGCAGCCGGGCAAGGCATTACGCCAGCGCCAGAAGACGAGGCGCGCCTTGCCGGTGTCGCCGAAAACGCCCGCGAGCACAATCGCGAGCACGGGTATCACGATGGCGATAAGGCCATTCTTCGATGCGACACGCTGCCAGGAATGGTCGAGCGACGCTTCGGAAATCCCCTTTGCTACGAGGAGGCACAGGAACACCGCCAAATTCACGGCGATGAACGACCACAGATAGGCCGTATTCTTGCCTTTGAGGTGGGGCTCCGTGGTCCCCTGCGATTTCTTCTTCGCTGCCATTGGTCACCGCATCAGCGTGGTTTCGAGCTCGCCCGCGCCCGGCCGCGTCAGGAGCGTGACGCCGCCTTCCATGTTGGTCGAATAGACCTTGGCGACGCGGGCGTACATCCTCACGGCTTCGGGAGCCGGGTGCCCATACTTGTTGTCGACGCCGGCGCTGATAAGCACCGTGTGCGGCGCGATGTGGAGCAGCGCCGCGGGGTGCGCACTGTGCCGCGAGCCGTGATGTGGCCCGGCCAAGACGTGGGCCTTGAGGGCACCGCCGAAGAGGCGCGCGATCGTCTCCCAGCGGTCGTTCTCCGTATCGCCGGTCACCAGGTAGGAGAACCCCCGCGGGCCGATGCCGGTCATTTTGACGACGATGCTGCAGTTATTCGAGCAGTCCATATCCTCGATATGCGGCGAGAAAAGCTCAAAGGTGAAATGGTTCGAGAGACCCGTGAGCATGCGACTTTCGAGCTTGTCGAGCCGCACCGAGACCCGCCGCAAGGGGTTGCCTGCGGCGCGGCGCGCCTTCTCCTCCTCATCGATAAGGGCGAATACGGCCTTCGCTTCGTCGCTATCCTTGTAGTACTTCGGGTACATGACCCAGTCGGGCCGATATTTTCTGAGAATGATCGAGACGCCGACCGTGTCGCAGTGATCGGCGTCGAAACCCGTCAAGATCAATCCCTTGACCCGATGGTCCTTCAGCGCATACGCCAGCAACCCTTTCACGTGGGCGACCGTGTCGTCGCCGGACGGCGGAACCCGCGAGTCGATAACGATCGCCTCGCCACCGCTCCGCACGATGGCGAGCGCCCCCTGCCCGACGTTGGCCGTGACGATGTTCATCGTGTGCCCCGTGCCGCCGTGTGGATCGCGCGGTTCGCGTCCTTCTCGAAGGCCAAAACCGCATGCCGCGCCGATCGAAACTGGCGCTCCTTATAGGCGGCCGCGACCGCCGCCACGTCGGCGTTGCTGCTCGCGGCGGTAATCGAGTAGGACGCCCTGACTCCGTCGCTCGCCTCGAGCGCAACGATGGTGGTCTCGGTTCCATCAACCAGCTCAAGGGCGCCTTTCCAATAGGGTGTCCCGCTCTCTTTGGCGAGCAAGGGTCTCAGCCCCTGATAGAACTCCGCGAAGAACTCTTGGTCCTTCGCGCGTTCGGCGTTCGCCGGCCCGCACGTCGGGCTCGTATCTCGCCCGATCGCCGGCACATTGCTCTCCGGGCGCGGCCAAAGGATCTCGGCGTCGACGAGCCGCACGCTCCCGTGGGGGATCTCGTAGACTGTCTCGTCGCCGCGTCGGAACACGAAATGCTTCGTGTCGTAGCGCGGGTTTCGACGCGGGTTCTTCCGCACGACTAGGAGCGCGTAAAAGAGATCGATGTTGTGATTCTTATGGTTCACGGTGCGGAAGTAGGTGTCCTTGTCGCCCCCGCTCAACGTCGGATAGCCGTTGACGTGATGCGTATGCCAATTGCCAAGATGCTCGATCTCGGGGTGGGCGCGCTCGACCGAGCGGAATATCTGTTCCTGATACTCTCCGTCTTGAAAGAAGCTCGTCGGCGAGCGCCGCGCCGAAGGGCCGGGCTCGATGATGCCCGCGACGTCGATCTCGTAGCGGCCGTCCTTCTCCCGATAGGTGCCGATCAGCCGGCCGCCGGTTTCGTCCGCGTCATAGCGATCGCACTCGTCAAACACGGCGTCGAGGGCTGCGCGGGGAAGAGTAATGGCGAAGGCCGGGCGTTTCGATCCAAAGATCATGCAACCTCCGCCTCTGAGCAGACGCGGCACGTCTCCTGCGGGCTTAACTCGATCCGCTGGAGCTCGAAATGCTTCTTGAAGGGATGCACTGGGCGGTTGCCCCAGATCACGTAGTTCTCGGCGATCGGGTCGAGATATTTCGGGCGCGAAGGCAGCGCACGCGCAATCGCATCGAGGACGAAGCGCGTATGGAATGACGTGATGAAGCTGATATCCACCACAAGGCCGGGCGAGTCCTTGATTTCCGCGATCTCCAGCCCGTAGACCTTTTCCCGCTCCGCCTCGGATACTAGGTCGATCTCCTTGATGCCCTCGCGAAAGCGCGTGCGTTGAAGAAATGCCTCGAGGCAGGCGAGGCAGCCACCGGTCCCGGGACGGTACGCGAACACCTCGCCGCCGATTCCGCGCGTGAAAACCCGCCCGACGACGAACGGCACACGCTGCCTGACACACAGCTCATTCACCGCGTAGCGCGAGGGCTCGTTGTCCGTCGCGAGCACGACCACGTCGGCCGCGCCGATGAGCGAGGCCATTGCCGGATGCCGCATAATGTCGGCATCGATGGTCGAGATCCTTGCGTCGGGATTCCTGTCGTGCAGCACCTCCGCGACCGCCGCCACCTTGCGGCGGCCGATGAAGCGGGCGCCACAGACGTGCCGGATGACGTTCTCAGGACCGACGACGTCATGGTCGACGAGCGTCACGTTACGAATGCCCGACATCACGAGGTTCTGGGCGACGCTCGCCCCGCCCGAGCCGCACCCGAGCACGAGCGCCTTGACGTCGGCAAACAGCTCGACATCGAAGAGGGGCGCGATCCGGGCGAAGGTTTGATCGCCGCTCATGCCGTACCGCCGTCCGCCGGCCACTCGCCGTTCTTGCGCCATTTGGAGTAGTGCTTGAGCCAGGTCCGCGCCAAGCCGAGGGCGTGTCCCACATCATGGGTCTTGCCGTTCCAGCTCGCCGCCACGCCGAATATCGAGAGCGATCCGTCCTGCCAACGATGCGGCGCATTATCTGCGACCGGCTGCGCGTAGATGCGCGGCGCGGCGTTCGGATAGCCGTGGGGCAATACGACCGAGATCACAACCTTCGTGCCCGCCGAGGGCTCATCACAGCTAATCTCGAGCTCCTTGCGCTCGTTGATGCTCAGCTTGTAACTCGTCTTCTTTTCCTCGAGCAGATTCAACTCCTGGGCGATGCGTTCCGGCGAGATGTCCGGCAGGAGGAAGGAAACGGGGACGAGACACGCCTTGGGCTCGCCGTTGCGCTCGACGACGAACACCTCGCCGTCGCGCGCTACGCGATCGAGCACCTCGCCGGGCGAACTCCTCAGTTGCATCATCGGCAGCGTCTTGAAGTCGATCTTCATTCCGCCGCTCAATGTTTGATCTCCGCGCCGGGCCATTCGCCGCGCGCACGCCACACTTCGTACTTGTTGAGCCACTTCGCGGCGCGGCCTATGACGAACTTCAGATCATGGATCCCCGGATTCCACATCGACGGATGCATGTAGCAGATATTCCCCGTCTGATACCGGTGCGGCGACGAGGTGATCGCCGGCGTGTCGACATAGATACGCGGCATCTCGGAGGGATAGAGGTCTGAAAATCGGATTGACAGAACGTACACGCCGGCAGCCGTCTGCAGCGCCGTGCGCACGTAGACCTTGCCGTCCGTCGTCGGGTGGAGCTCGACGACCGCGAAGGTTCCCTTCGCATCGGCAAACTCTCGCTGAATGCGGTTCACATCCATCGGGCGCTCCTAGTACTCACCGCCGAGGTTTTCCTTCATCGTCAGGGGTCGCTTCGATCCCTGCTCGGCCGTCGTGACAGTGCCGAGCTCGCGAATCTCGCCGTTCGGCAAGATCTGAATCGGGGTGTCTTCCTCGCTGTTCAGAAGGCTTTCCAGCTCTTGGATCGTCGGTTTGCTCATCTCTCGTCCCACCGCGGACTGCACGGACTATGATAATTGCACGGTACAGGATAACGCTTGCCATGTCCATAAGGCCACGCTTTTGCTTTACAACGCCCGTATAATCAATATGTTGCGCCCAGCCTGCGGCGCCACCCGTTCCGTGCCTGCCTGCGCGTGTCAGAAAAACGTGTACACTATTCCGACGGAAGCTGGACCTTTCTGTCGGAACGATGTATACAATGTTCTGACGGGATAACCATGGACCTCAAGACCGAAATCCAGAAGAGGATGAGCACCCGGGCGCCTTTCGGCGTATGGACGCCTACAGATTTCTTGGACCTTGGCTCGCGCGACGCCATTGACCAGGCGCTTTCGCGCATGGCCAGCGCGGGAGACATACGCCGGATCACGCGCGGCCTATATGACCTGCCGCGCTCCAATAGGCTGACCGGGAAGCGCACAAATCCCGATCCGCGGCGAGTCATCGATGCCCTCGCGAGGCGCGACCAAGCGCGCATGCTGGTCGACGGCCTGACGGCTGCCAATGATCTCGGACTGACGGATGCGGTGCCTGCAAAGATCGCCGTCCACACCGACGCGCGCCTGCGCCCCATTAGGCTTGGAGCGCAAACGATCACGTTCAAGCTGACGGCCCCCAGCCGCCTGCATTGGGCGGGGCGTCCGGCAATGCGGGTGGTGCAGGCGCTGCAATGGCTGCGCAGCACCATCGACAGCGACCGCGACAGAATCAGCCGCCGTCTTGCCGCGATCCTTGCAGACCCCGCTCACGGAGCGGCCATCAAGGCAGATTTGCGCGATGGATTCACCACGCTCCCAGATTGGATGCAGACCTTCCTCAGGCCTTTACTGGAAAATCCGTCACCCGCCGTACCGCTATCGAAGTCGTCGAAACGCCAGAAGGAGGTCCGGCAGTGAATCCTGCCTTTAACACTTTCCTATCGGCCGCGGCAGCCGATCGCCGCGACGCCTTTCTCGGCGCGAGTCAACGGCTCGGTACGCCGGAGCAAAATATCGAAAAGGATTTCTGGGTAAGCTGGACGCTGGACGCGCTCTTTAACGGCGCCGCGCGTGGCGGTCCCCGTCTGTTGTTCAAAGGTGGGACGTCCTTGTCGAAGGCCTTCGGGCTGATCTCGCGCTTTTCTGAAGACATCGACATCACGATCTTCCGTGACGATCTCGGCGAAGCGGCGGATATTGAGGACCTCGAAGAGCTGAGTGGCACGCAGCGGCGGAAGCGGCTCGACGCCATCAAATCGGCCGCCCAAGCGCATGTGAACGGCCCCATGCGTGCGCAGGTACAGGCGCGTCTCACCGAAGCCCTTGAAGCTGCGGGATTAGACCCGACCGCCGGCCGGGTTGAGGCTGACCCAGATGATCGGGATCAACAGAGCCTCTTGATCTGGTATCCAAAGGTCACAGCGGCCGATGATGGATACATTCGACCTGCTGTGAAGATCGAGTCTGGCGCCAAATCCGCGCTCGATCCGAACCAGCCATGCGTCATCCGCCCGTACGTCGCCGATGACCTTGCCGAACTTGAGCTCGACGTGCCGGGCGTCACCACGGTCGTTGCCGCGCGGACGTTCTGGGACAAAGCCATAATTCTGCATGGCCTCCGGCAATGGTTCGAACGGCGCAGCGTTTTGCGGGGCGGCGGACAGCGCATTTCCCGCCATTACTACGATGTCTTTCGGCTGTTGGACTCTGATCCTGGCCGGGAGGCAGCGCGCGCATTCGAGTTGGCTAAAGACTGCGTGCGGCATGCGCGGATGTTTTTCAATATTCCGGACTTAAATCTCGCGACCGCGGCTCCCGGATCATTCACCCTCTCGCCAAACCCAGAGATGGCTGCGGCCTTGGCACGCGATTACGCCGCCATGTCGGGGATGATCTTCGGCGCGGCACCAGATCTGAACGACATCCTCGAGGCCGTCGCCAACTTCGAAAACCAAGTAAACGACGAACAAGCGGACGGCCAGAGCTCACGATGATGCAGACCGATCCAACAGCGGTTTTAAACGCATGAAACTTGAAGAGCTTGCATCCGGGCAAAGCCTCTCGGGCATTGAGCCTGCGGATATTGTCTCGGTAGTGGCATTGGTGCCGCTTGCCGAGGGCTCTGTTCAACTCATTTACCGCAGGCCGGACGGGGCCATGAAAGAGCGCCTGCTGGGCCGGGCGGATGAAGCGTCGATTGCGATTGCCAGTTCGGAGCGCCCATTTTCTTTCGACGGCGATGGCGCTGCGTTTCAGCTCGCTTGCGAGGCCAAACGCATCGACCTGGCGTTTCTCTTCGATCCGATGATGGCGGTGCACACCTCGAACGTGGTGCCGTTGCCGCACCAGATCACGGCGGTGTACGAGTCGCTGCTGCCGCGCCAGCCTCTGCGGTTCGTGCTCGCCGACGACCCAGGCGCCGGCAAGACCATCATGGCTGGGCTTTACATCCGCGAGCTCATCATGCGCGCGGATTCTCATCGCATCCTGATCATCGTGCCCGGAAGCCTGGTCGAACAATGGCGCGACGAGCTGTTCGAGAAATTTGGCCTCGAATTCCACATTTACTCAACCCTGCTCGAGCAGGCCTCGCCGAGCGGTAATCCGTTCGATGACTACCCGAAGCTCATCGTCCGTCTCGATCAGCTCTCCCGCAACGAAGATCTGCAGGAGAAGCTCTGCGCGCCCGGCTGGGATCTGGCGGTCTTCGATGAAGCGCACAAGCTCTCCGCCCATTACTTTGGCACAAAGCTCGAGAAAACGGCGCGCTTCCGCTTTGCGGAGAAACTCGGCGCACGGACGCGGCATATGCTATTGATGACGGCCACGCCTCACAACGGCAAGGAAGAAGACTTTCAGCTCTTCCTGTCCTTGCTCGACTCCGATCGCTTCTACGGCAAATTCCGCGACGAAGTCCACAAGGTCGACGCGACCGACCTGATGCGACGGATGGTGAAGGAGGAACTCGTCAAGTTCGACGGTACGCCGCTGTTTCCTGAACGGCGCGCGTACACCGTCAACTACTCGCTCTCGGATATCGAGGCCGCCCTCTATGAGGCGGTCACCGAGTACGTCAAGACCGAGATGGGCAAGGCCGACACGCTCGAAGGGGCGCGCAAGGGTTCCGTCGGCTTCGCGCTGACGGCGCTGCAGCGGCGGCTCGCCTCGAGCCCGGAAGCCATCTATCAATCACTCAAGCGCCGCCGGGAGCGGCTCGAGAACAGACTGCGCGATGAGAAGCTCGGCAGCCGCGGGAAGAGGGCACTTGCCGAGACGATCGAGCCGGTTCCCGAGGACGATGACGAGCTGACGGCAGAAGAGGCAGAAGGTCTCGAGGAGACGCTCGTCGATGAGGCAACGGCCGCCAGTAGCGTAGCGGAACTGGAAGGGGAGATCGTGATCCTTCAGGACCTCGAGCGCCAGGCCAAGGCGGTCGTCGCCTCCGGCCAGGACCGCAAGTGGGACGAGCTGTCGAAGATCCTGCAGAACCATCCCGAGATGCGCGATGCCTCGGGCCGCCAGCGCAAGCTCATCATTTTTTCCGAGCACCGAGATACGCTGAACTACCTGTATACCAAGATTGCCGGCGTGATTGGCAACGCCGAGGCCATTGTCACCATCCACGGCGGGACACATCGGGACGAGCGTCGCCGCCTGCAGGCCCTCTTTCGCTCCGATCCGGAGGTGCGCGTACTCGTCGCGACTGATGCGGCGGGAGAAGGCGTGAACCTGCAGAACGCAAACCTGATGGTCAATTACGACCTGCCGTGGAACCCCAATCGTCTCGAGCAGCGCTTCGGGCGCATCCACCGCATCGGCCAGACCGAGGTGTGTCACCTCTGGAACCTCGTCGCCAAAGAGACGCGCGAAGGCGACGTGTACCACCGTCTCCTGCAGAAGCTCGAGATCGAAAACGCCGCGCTCAAAGGCCGCGTCTTTGACATCCTTGGCGAGGTCTTCGAGGACATGAGCTTGAAGGACCTGCTGATGCAAGCCATCCGCTATGGCGACCAGCCGGAAGTCCGTGCACGGCTCACCAAGAAGATCGATCAGGCACTCGACCGAGAGCACTTGAGGGCCCTTCTTGACCGTGACGCTCTGGACCAAACGACGATGAGCGCGGAGCGGCTATTTGCAGTCAAGGAGGAAATGGAGAAGGCCGAGGCGCGCCGGCTGCAGCCGTATTTCGTGCGGGCCTTCTTCCTCAAGGCCCTCGAAGCACTCGGCGGCACCGCACATACGCGCGAAGCGGGTCGCATCGAGATCACCCATGTTCCCGCCGCGATCCGCGAACGGGATCGCCGTATCACCGGCCGCAACCGGCGTGAGCACGAGCCGGTGCTGAAGCGCTACGAGCGAATCTGCTTCGAGCGCGAAGCGATCCAGCCGCTCGACAAGCCGGGGCAGCCGCGCGCTGTGCTGATGCACCCCGGCCATCCCCTGATGCTCTCGATGTCGGACATGATCCTCGAACAGCATACGAACCTGCTGCGGCAGGGTGCCGTGCTGATCGACGCCGCCGATGAAGGCGTCGAGCCGGCGCTTCTGTTCCTGCTCACCCACGAAATCAAGTCAGGCGACGGCGCTGTGCTCTCCAAGCGCATTCAGTTCGTGCGCGTCGCCGCGGATGGCACGGCGACGTTTGCCGGCTGGGCGCCCCACTTGGACCTCACCCCTTTGCCGGAAGGGGATCTCCCGCTGCTCGCGGACGTGCTCAAGGCGCCGTGGCTCACGGCGGGGCAGGAGGCTCGGGCACTCGCGCTCGCGGCGCAGAGCCTCGTGCCGGAGCACTACAACGAAGTCGCACACCGGCGCATCGTTCACGTCGATAAGACACTCCAGGCGGTCCATCAGCGTCTGAGCAAGGAGATCGCCTTCTGGCAGGACCGTTGGCTCAAGCTCAAGGACGACGGCGAGTCCGGCAAAGACGTGCGCCTCAACCTGGAGAACGCCCGCCGTACCATCGCCGAACTCGAGGCGCGACTCGACGGGCGGAAGAAGGCGTTGCAGGCCATGCGCCACGTCGTGAACGGCACGCCCGTCGTACTCGGTGCCGCGCTGATCGTGCCGGCCGGACTGATGCATGGTCGCCGTACGCCAGATGGAAGAAGCCCGCGGCTGCCGCGTGGTGGACGTCTCGGCTGCGAAGTGCGGCTGGGATCTGACCTCCTATCCTCCGGCGATCGACGGCAAGCAGCCGGAGCCGCGGCATATCGAGGTGAAAGGCAGGGTGAAGGGTGCAAGCACGGTGACCGTCACGCGCAACGAGATGCTCTACGCCTTCAACCAGGGAGACAAGTTCGTGTTGGCGGTCGCTCTGGTCGGTGACGACGGCGCCATTGACGGTCCGCACTACATCCGCAATCCCTTCGACCGCGAGCCCGGCTGGGGTGTTGCCTCCATCAATTTCAGCCTCGGCGACCTGCTCGCCCGCGCCGAGGCCGCCTGACCATGGCGCAACCCGTCAAGACGCCGAAGAAGCTCATCGAGGTCGCACTGCCCCTCGATGCCATCAACGTTGCCGCCGCACGCGAGAAGTCCATCCGACACGGTCATCCGAGCACGCTGCATCTGTGGTGGGCACGGCGTCCCCTCGCGGCGGCGCGCGCGGTGCTCTTCGGTCAGCTGGTGAACGACCCCTCGTGGAAGTGGGAGCTCGAACACCCGGAAGAGATTCCCCCGAACCAACTGAAAGCGAGCTGGGCGGCGAGCCGCAAGCGGCTTTTCGCCATTCTCGAGGACTTGGTGAAATGGGAAAGTACCACGAACGAGGAGGTGCTCGAGAAGGCGCGCGCCGAAATCCGCAAGTCCTGGCGCGAGACCTGCGACATCAACAAGGATCATCCGCAAGCGGTCGAGCTGTTCAACCCCGAGAAGCTCCCGGCGTTTCACGACCCCTTTGCTGGCGGCGGGGCCATTCCGCTGGAGGCACAGCGGCTCGGCCTCGAAGCCCATGCCAGCGACCTGAACCCGGTGGCGGTGCTGATCAACAAGGCGATGATCGAGATTCCGCCCAAATTCGCCGGCAAGGCGCCGGTGAATCGGTCCTGGCGGGAAAAGCGGGACGACGAACAAGCCATGACCCTTTGGCAGGGTGCTCAGGGACTGGCCGAGGACGTGCGCTACTATGGCCAGTGGATGCGTGACGAGGCCGAAAAACGCATCGGTCACCTCTACCCTCCCGTCGAGATCACCGCAGAGATGGCCCGGGAGCGGCCCGACCTCAAGCCGCTGGTGGGCCGCAAACTCACCGTGATCGCCTGGCTCTGGGCGCGCACCGTGAAGAGCCCGAACCCCGCGTTCCGGCAGGTGGACGTGCCGCTTGTCTCGACCTTCATGCTCTCTACCAAGGCGGGCAAGGAAGCATTTGTGGAGCCGGTGATCGAGGGCGGCGGCTATCGTTTCACGGTGACAGTGGGTAAACCTAAAGACGCCACTGCACTGAGGAACGGAACCCGCGCTGGCAAAGCACAGGATTTCCTTTGCCTTCTTAGCGGTGTCCCCGTTCCTCGAAGTTATGTGCGTAACGAAGGTAAAGCCGGGCGACTCGGTTCCAAGTTGATGGCAATCGTCGCCGAAGGTGATCGCGGGCGGGTCTATCTTGGACCCACATCGGAAATGGAGGCGGTCGCTGCGAAGGCAGCTTCTGCCGCAATCGTCGCCGAAGGTCGCAAGACGTTTCTAGCGGTTTCGACTCCAACCAGAGCGATGATTACGGGTGGAGTTTGCTCAGCATATGGTCTCACGACCTACGGCGATTTGTTCACCGCACGCCAGCTCGTCGCGATGACGACATTTTCCGATTTGGTGCAGGAAGCACGTGAGCTGGTACAGAGCGATGCCATTGCCACTAGGTGGACGGAAATTGGCAAACCGCTGAGTGAGGGCGGAAACGGTGCCACCGCATATGCCGACGCGGTAAGCATGTATTTGGCCTTTGCGGCGGACAAGGTTGCGGATCGCGGCTGCTCGCTGGGTCGCTGGGATCCAACGCCGACCCAAAGTGGGATAATCAACGCGTTCAGTCGGCAAGCATTGCCGATGACTTGGGACTTTGCCGAGTCCAACCCACTAGGCGCAGCATCGGGCAATCTGCTGGGTGCGATTGATCTCGTAACAAAGGCGCTTCTGTGTGCGGCAAGCGCTGCACCTGGAACATCGCTGCAAAGAGATGCAGCGCTACAATCCATCAGCGATAACAAAATCATCTCTACCGATCCCCCTTACTACGACAATATTGGCTATGCGGACCTCTCGGACTTCTTCTACGTCTGGCTTCGCCGCTCCCTACGATCGGTCTTCCCGGATCTATTCAACACACTGGCCGCACCCAAGGCCGAGGAATTGGTGGCCACTCCCTACCGCCATGGGAGCAAGGAGAAGGCCGAGGCCTTCTTCCTCGACGGCATGACGCAGGCGATGCACCGTCTGGCTGAGCAGGCGCATCCGGCCTTTCCGGTCACCATTTATTACGCGTTCAAGCAGTCAGAAAGCGAAACGGCGCTTGGTACTACCAGCACCGGCTGGGAAACGTTTCTTGATGCCGTCCTGGAGGCCGGATTCGCACTCACAGGCACCTGGCCGATGCGCACGGAACTGAGCAACCGCATGATTGGTTCTGGCGCCAACGCGCTCGCCTCCAGCATCATCCTCGTCTGCCGCCCGCGATCGGTAACTGCAAGCACAATCTCAAGACGGGCATTCCTGCGCGAACTCAACCAGGTCCTTCCCGAAGCTCTCGACGAAATGACCAAGGGTGCCGGGGATGATCGTTCCCCCGTCGCTCCAGTAGATCTTTCGCAGGCCATCATCGGCCCCGGCATGGCGGTCTTCTCCAAGTATGCTTCCGTGCTCGAAGCGGACGGCACTCCGATGAGCGTGCGCACGGCGTTGCAGCTCATCAATCGCTTCCTCGCCGAAGATGACTTCGATCACGATACCCAGTTCTGTCTCAGCTGGTTCGGTCAATACGGGTGGAAGGACGGGAAATTTGGCGAGGCAGACACGCTCGCCCGCGCCAAGGGAACGAGCGTCGACGGCGTGAAGCAGTCGGGCGTGCTATATGCCAAGGGTGGCGTGGTGCGCCTGGTAAAATGGGTAGACTATCCGGCGGACTGGGATCCACAGGCCGATACCCGATTGCCAGTCTGGGAAGCGCTGCACCAGCTCATTCGCATTTTCAAGACGGAGGGCGAGAGCGGCGCCGGCCGCGTGCTTGCCGTAGTCCAGAGCAAAGCCGAAGCAACCCGCCAGCTAGCCTATCGTCTCTACACGCTTTGCGAGCGTGCCGGATGGGCCGAGGACGCGCGGGCCTACAACGAGATCGTCACGAGCTGGAGTGCGATCGAGGCCGCAGCGGCGACCGCACCCATGCCGCAGCAGGCCGCGCTGTTCGAGTAGCGGGGGGGGAATTGACCATGAAGCCCTGGAGAGAAGTCGCGGTCCCGCACCGGGATGTGCTCGAAGGCACCTTTCAGCAATCCGAGTTCGCCGCCGACATCACCGCGGTCAACACCGGCAGAGCGAGCCGGGAGTATCAGGACGCGACGGCGTTCTTCGACCGTACCTTCATCACCGAAGGCATGAGTCTGCTGCTGACGCAGGTGGCCCAGCGCCTGGCAGGGAAGGGCGGCGAACCGGTCGTGCAGCTGCAGACCGCCTTCGGGGGTGGCAAAACGCATACCCTGCTGGCGGTCTATCACCTGGCCACCCGCAAGACGGCGCTGTCCGAACTCGCCGGCATCCCGGCGCTGATTGATCGGGCGGGTCTGATGGACGTGCCTCGGGCGCGTGTGGCTGTGCTCGATGGCAACGCCCATTCACCGGGGCAGGTCTGGAAGCGGGGCAAGCAGACGATCAAGACGCTGTGGGGCGAGCTCGCCTGGCAACTCGGCGGGGCAGAGGCCTTCGCGTTACTGAAGGATGCCGACCTGAGTGGGACATCCCCAGGAAAGGACGTCCTGCGTGAGCTGCTCGAGCGCCATGCGCCCTGTGTAATCCTCATAGATGAGCTGGTCGCCTATGTGCGGCAGTTCCCCGAGGGGCAAATGCTGAGCGGCGGGAGCTACGATAGCAATCTCTCGTTCGTCCAGGCGCTGACCGAAGCCGTCAAGCTGGTGCCGACGGCCATCGTACTGGCCTCGCTACCCGAGTCCGATGTCGAAGCCGGTAGCCAGCGTGGTGTAGCAGCTCTTCGCGCCCTTGAAAGGACCTTCGGCCGCGTGCAGGCGCTGTGGAAGCCTGTCGCGACCGAAGAGGCGTTCGAAATTGTCCGCCGGCGGCTGTTCGAGACGGTAAACGACGTCAAAGCACGCGAAACCGTATGCCGGGCGTTCGCCGACGCTTATGTCTCCGAGGGCGCAAGGCTCCCGGCCGAAACCCAGGAGGGGCGCTACTACGATCGCCTCCTGCAGGCCTACCCCATCCACCCGGAAGTCTTCGACCGTCTATACGAAGACTGGACCACGATC
>JAJZLX010000698.1 GCA_021850555.1 Pseudomonadota bacterium
GGACTATACCGAAGGCAACACCGATCTCGACTGGGCGCGCAAGTTCTTCGAGATCTCCGACCTGCCGAAGTTCATCTCCTGGGAGGAGTTCGACCGCAAGGGCTATTACGTCATCAACGTGCCGGAGGATTACCAGTCCACCCCGGCGCTGCGCTGGTTCGCCGAAGGGCGCGCCTGCGATACGCCCGACCCGAAGAATTTCAAGCGCAATACGGACAAGGCGCACGAGCTCGCCACCGACAGCGGCAAAATCGAGTTCGCCTCTGAGAGCCTGCGCCGTCTCGCTCCCGAGGACATGGAACGACCGGTCTCGCCGCGTTACATCCCGAGCTGGGAGGGCCATCGCTCCGAGGCGGTGAAAGTCTATCCGCTGCAGCTGATGTCGCCGCATCCGCGCTTCAGCTTCCATACGCATTACGACAGCCACACCGCCTGGCTCAACGAGGTGCCCGGGCACCGCATCGTGAAGGACGGGTACGCGTGGTGGCCGGCGCGGCTGCATCCGCTCGATGCCACGGCGCGTGACATCCGCTCGGGCGACATCGTGCGCCTGTACAACGAGCGCGGCTCGGTGCTGTGCATCGCGCAGGTGACCGAGCGGGTGCGCCCGGGCGTGGTGCACTCGTATGAGTCGGCCGCCAAATACGATCCGCTGCAGCCGGGTAACCCCCGCTCGCCGGATCGCGCCGGCTGCGTGGCGCTGCTCACTCCCGGGCGACAGCTTTCACAGAACGCGGCGGGCATGGCCTGCAATTCGTGCCTGATCGAAGTAGAGAAATGGCTGGGCTGAGGCACACATCATGACCACATACGGAATGCTCATCGACGTCGACCGCTGCACCGGTTGTTACAATTGCGTCCTGGCGTGCCGCGACGAGCACGCGGGCAACGATTACCGCCCCATCGCGGCGGCGCAGCCGGAAAAAGGCCATAAATGGATCGATCTGCGCTCGTACGAGCGCGGCAAGCTGCCGCGCGTGCGGGTGGATTACGTGCCCCTGCCGTGCCAGCAGTGCAAGGATGCGCCGTGCCTGACCGCCGCGCCGCCGGGGGCCGCCTACCGCCGGCCGGACGGCATCGTCATCATCGATCCGCAGAAGGCTAAGGGTCATCCGGAGATCGTGGCGTCCTGTCCGCACCGGGTCATTTTCTGGAACGAGGCGGAGAACGTCGCGCAGAAATGCACCTTCTGCGCGCATCTGCTCGATCAGGGCCGCACGGAACCGCGCTGCGTCGAAGGCTGCCCGACCGAGGCCCTGGTGTTCGGCGACCTCGATGATCCGTCCAGCAAGATCGCGCGGCTGCTCAAGAGCCGACCGAGCGAGGAGCTGCATCCGGAGTTCAACCTGAAACCCGCCGTGCGTTATATCGGCCTGCCTAAGCGCTTCGTCGCGGGCGAGATCGCTCTGGCCGACCGGATGCATGAGCCGGCCGCAGGCGTGCGGCTGTCGCTGCGCGATGGCACCCGGACGCGCGATGGCGTAACGGATGCCTACGGGGATTTCAGCTTCGATGGCCTCGAAGCGGGCGCAAGCTACGTGCTGCGTGTCACCGCGAAGGGCTACCAACCGCGGGAGATCATCGTCGGCACGCGCAATGACGTCGACCTCGGTACCGTGGTCCTGGAGCCCGCTGGCGCCGGCGCCCGATAGGATCGGCGCCGGCCACTGCCGGCGGGGCGGTGTCCCGATGGCGGGGCCTGCATGCCGGGCGGCGCTCTCGCGCGCATACGTACGCGCATACGTATCAGTGCCTATTTCCTCTGGGCGGCACACCCTTTAAAACATTGACATTCGTCAGCCCGTCGCGGTCCTGCGGACCGCCCCGGGCGCGACGAGCCGGTTTCTACCTACCATTACCCGGATGTTGGGATTACGTCACGCCAGATGTTGGTCGGGCAGATTGACATCCGGGAATAATATGATACTATGATACTGCGTATGACATTATCATACTTTGTTCATGGCTGGGGAGTCAGGTAATGCCCACATATCAGGTTGAAAATCGCAGCTACGAAGTCGACGACGACGGATTCCTTCAGGAGCCGGAGCTCTGGAACGAGGAGGTCGCCCGTGACCTCGCGCTCGCCGAGGGCATCACGGAACTCACCCCGCCGCACTGGCAGCTGATCAAGTACATCCGCAACTACTTCTATTCCTACGGCGTGGCGCCGATGGTGCGCAAGGTCTGCCGCGACAACAAGATGGATCTCGACGAGGTCTACAAGTTGTTCCGTTCCGGTCCCGCCAAGGGCGCCTGTAAGGTGGCCGGGCTCGCGAAGCCGACCGGTTGCGTCTAGGGCCATGACCGTGCGGGCCACCGTCGAGGAACGTTGGCTTGGCGCGGCGGCCGCCGTTTACGGCGGCCTGATCGCCGCGCATGCCGTGGGTGAACGCGACCCGTTCCGCAATCCCATCGGCCATACGCTGCGCCGGAACGTGACGGCGCTGGTCGAGCAGTTCTTCGGCGCGATGGATGAGCCGGCCATCGATGCGGCGTTTGCCGAGATCATGGCGCTGCGCTCGATCCAGGATCTGTCGCTCGAGCGGGCGGTCGGATTCGTGTTCGCGCTGCGCGGCATCGCGCGCGAGGAGGCCCCGCAGATGCAGGCGGTCGATGTGGAGGCGCGCATCGACCGTCTGGTCCTGGCGGCCTTCAGACAGTATCTCGCCTGTCGCGAGCGGCTCGCCGAGCTGAAGCTCAACGAGCAGCTTCGCGCCATCGGCGTAAGCCGGCTGCGAGCCGCCCGCAGCCCGGGTGTGCCCGCATGAACGCCCTCGGCGCCGCGGCCCTGGTGCTCGTGCTGGCTGTCGCCGGCGCCTTCGCCGGCGCCGTTCCGGGCGGCGTGACCACGGTCGCCGTGGTGCTGCCGTACGCGGCGTTCCTGACGCTCGTGGCCGGCGTCGCCTGGCGGGTGTGGAAGTGGGCGGAAAGCCCGGTGCCCTATCGCATCCCCACCACCTGCGGTCAGCAGCGCTCGCTGCCCTGGATCCGCACCGCACCGATCGACAATCCGGACACCGGCATCATGGCCGCGGTGCGCGTGGCGATCGAAGCGCT
>JAJZLX010000343.1 GCA_021850555.1 Pseudomonadota bacterium
CGGGACTGCGCTTCGGGTCGCGGTCCACAGCCCGCTTCACCGCGATCATCAGATCCCGGACTCTTTGCACTTCATCGATGACGAGCGAGGGGGCGCGATCGACCACGGCCTCGGGATCGGCGGCCGCCTGGGCACGCAGGTCAAAATCATCGAGCGTCAGGTAGGGCCGCCCTGCAAGCTGCGGCAGCGATCGCACGAGCGTCGTCTTGCCGGTTTGACGCGCTCCAAGCACTACGACCACCGGGGAGATACGCAGGGCGTGCTGGATGGCCGAGGCGGCCGCCCGCGGGAGGATCTCTGAGCTCGTTTCCATTTGAGTATGATAATCATACATTAACAGAATACAATGCTGCCCTGCATCCATCCTCATGATGCCGACGCGCTGTGAAAGCGGTCAGGTGACCCTACGAATCCCAGTTCCCGCTTCACACGGCAGGGGCCACTGGTTCGATCCCAGTACCGTCCACTATAAAATCAATCACTTAGTGCTATACGTCCCAAAAAGTACGGCAAAGGTACGGCATAATTTCCCGCGGAATGCCGTTGCTGCGCAGTGGACTCCAATAGCCGTCGCGCGCAGCGCCGTCGCGGCGTAGATCAAATCCTGGGCGGTGAGGTCGAGTCGCGGATCGCGCATACCGCGGAATCTACCGCGGCCACTCGCCGCACCAGCAAGCTCATGCCTCGGGGGCTGGATGTGCCGATCCCCAAGTACGGGCCGCCGCCCGCACGACGCTGATCGAGGCGCCGGCGAGCGATCCCTGAGGAGACAGACCGATGGCGGTACCAGGCTTTCAGGCGTCTCTACGCCCCGTCCTCGATCAATATGCGGACCGCACAGAACGTCGAGCGCGCGATCTCCGCTCGTACCTGCGTAAGTGCGCGATTGTTGGCGCCCCCTACGGGACTCGAATCCGTGTTACAGCCTTGAGACGGTTTAGGGACGGCTTGATAACGACGAAAAAACGACATAAAATAGTCCAAAACTTGATGGAGCCTGTCATGTCCGTCGCTGTGGGTTTTCACGACTTCACGCAAGAGCTGCAGGAACCCAGCCATCCATTCATTTCGCCGACGCGGTTCGCATCCGCCTTCGGCTTGCGCCAGCAGGAATTGGCAGACCTCGCCGGTGTGCACCGCGCCACCGTGAGTGCAGCACCCGGCAATGCGAAACTGCAGAAGTTCATGCGGGACGCATTGCGCGTGGTCTCGGCGGCGATGGAGATCCAGCCCGACAGGTCGCAGGCGCTCTATTGGTTTCGCAATGCCCCGATCCCCGAATTCTCGCATCGCACAGCGGAACAGCTGGTCTCCCGGGGGAAGGTGGACGCGGTCATCTCGTACCTGGAATCGATCTCGTCCGGCTCGACGGGATGACCCTCACTGATCTCGGTCCCGACGCGTCGTTCTACCGCGCGTTGACGCCCCGCTGGGCGCATGCTGCGGAAAGTGGAGCGGGCGCCGCGGTGGCGGGTGGCCGGTTCAATCGGCCGGGTGTCGAGGCTCGATATCTTGCGTTGACCCCGGAGACCGCTCTGCCGGAGTACCAGGCGGAATCTTCATTGCTGCCTCCCGCGACGGTGGTGACGTTCCTTGTGACCGCACGACACGTCGTGGATTTCACCTCGGGTTACGATCCAGAGCACTGGCCCGAGATCTGGAGCGAGATGCAATGCAATTGGAAGGAATGGGCCTTCCTCGAGAACGTCGAGCCACCGACGTGGATCATCGGCGATTTGGTGCGTGAGGCAGGACACCCGGGCATTCTCTATCGTTCCGTGCGCGATCCATCGGGGTCGTGTCTGGTGTTGTTCCCGGAGCTGACCGCGACGACCGGTTTCACTGCGCGGGTCCACGACCCGGGTGCGCTATTGCCGAAGGACGGCTCATCCTGGGAGCCGCATTGATACGATGGCGCACAGCGCCCATTCAGTGACGAGAACAAAACACGAGCAGAGATAGATGGCATTTCCAGACAGTCCGCCTCTTGCGTCTCATCGGCGCTGCGTTGAGCGCATTGCTCAGACTTGGCAGACATTTCTCGCAACCCGAGCGGACCGTCTGCGGCACGGGGGTGAGACGGAGAAGGTGGCTGAGGCGGTCATCGAAGATCTGTTCACCGGTGTGCTCGACTGGAGCAAGGGCGATCTGATGTACCAGCTCGGGTACGCCGACATCGTCATCAGTAACCATCTCGCGAAATATCTGGTCATCGAAGTGAAGCGGCCTGGAACGCTCTTCCCGGGTCGGCGGGCACTGGAGAACGCGATCGCACAGGCCCGACGATATGCGGGGGAGCAGAAGATCCCCTCCGTTGCCGCGACCGACGGGCGGTACCTCTATGCCGCTGACGTTGGGGGCGGCGGCTTGATCGATCGGATCATGGTCGATCTCAGTTCCCCGGACGCGCCGGTCGAGTTGTGGAACCTGAGTGTCCACGGAATCTATCGCGCGCCGAACGGTCCAGTGGGCAGTGTTGCGATCCTTCCGGAAGGATCCGAGCCGCATTCTCAGAATCTGACCGAGGTCCTGCTGCATCCCAAATACAAGCTGCCGGCGCAGTGCTTCGCGTATGTTGCGGATGCCAGCCGGACAGCGACCTGGAAGCTGCCTTACCTCTTGGCCGACGGCGCTGTCGATTCCAAGCGCCTGCCCAAGGCCATACAGGCGATCCTGGGAAACTACCGTGGCGCGCGGGTCGGGGGAATTCCGGAGGCGGATATGCGAGGCGTGCTGGTCCGGCTCGCTCGTGCCGCCTGGAGCGAAGGCCGCATGCCGCCACGAGCCCTGGCGCCCGCTCCGGCATACCAGCAGCTTGCCCTGGTGCTCGATCAGCTCGGGCTTTCGGAGCAGGTCCTCAGCACCGACGCCGGCTCCGACCGTTCCTGAGGCGATCACTACAAGTTGCCGCGTGGCGAGGGGCGGGGCGTCCATGGCCGACGGCACACTGATGTCTCCGCCAGCCAGATCCTTACTGCTACCGGCTCAGATCATCTGTACCTTCGCCAATTGATCGCGACCCTGTCTTGCCGTTGACTGCAAGCGACTTCGTG
>JAJZLX010000687.1 GCA_021850555.1 Pseudomonadota bacterium
GCGAGGAGACATTCGAGCTGTGCCGCCGGCACGTCGATGAGATCGTGCTGCTCGACAACGATGAGATCTGCGCAGCCATCCAGGACGTGTTCGAGGACACCCGCTCCATCGTGGAGCCGGCCGGCGCATTGGCGGTGGCGGGCCTGAAGAAGGTCGTCGCCCGCGAGGGCTGGCAGGGCAAGCGCCTCGCCGCCATCACGAGCGGCGCGAACATCAACTTCGACCGGCTGCGTCACGTGGCCGAGCGCGCCGATCTCGGCGGCGAGCGCGAAGCGCTCCTTGCGGTCACCATCCCCGAGCAGCGGGGGAGCTTCCGGCGGTTCTGCGAAGTCCTCGGCCGGCGCAGCATCACGGAATTCAACTACCGGTACGAGAGCGAAGCGGCGGCCCAGATCTTCGTCAGCTTCGGCCTGGCCCAGGGCAGAGAAGAGAAGGAAAGCGTGGCGCGCGCCCTGCGCGCAGCAGGCTATTCGGTCACCGACATGAGCGACAACGAGATGGCGAAGCTGCACGTCCGCCACATGGTCGGTGGGCGCGCGCGCGGCATCCGCGACGAGCTGCTCTACCGGTTCGAGTTCCCGGAGCGGCCGGGAGCGCTGCTGAAGTTCCTGGACGCGGTCGGCTCACGCTGGAACATCAGCCTGTTTCATTACCGCAACCAGGGCGCCGACTACGGCCGCGTGCTCGCCGGCATCCAGGTCCCGCCCGAGGAGCGCGCCGACTTCCTGCAGCACCTGAACGACCTGCACTACGCCTTCGCAGAGGAGACCGGCAACCCGGCCTACAGGATGTTCCTGGGAGCCTAGGATCCTGTCGGATTCAGGGGCCCCGTCCGCGCGAGGCGCCCTCCCGATGATCGACAGGCCGCTGCGGATCGACCGCGGCGGGCGAACCTGAATCCGACAGGCTCCTAGCGCATTCCGTCCAGCAGCGAGCCCACGATACCGCCCACGACACCGGCCTCGGCCACCTTTCCAGCGCCGCCCGCGGGCAGATAGTCCTGCAGCACATGCGCGAGATTGGCGATCGGCAGCGTCTGCAGCCACACCCGTCCCGGCCCGGTGAGCGCGGCCAGAAAAATGCCGTCACCGCCGAAGATCATGTTCTTGATCCCGGCCACCCGCGCGATCTGAAACGACACCGATGACTCGAACGCCCCCACGTGTCCCGGATGCACCCGCAGCGTCTCGCCCGCGCGCAGGTCCTTCACCACGACCTCGCCCGAGAGCTCGATCCACGCCGTGCCGATGCCACCGACTTTCTGCAGCAGAAAGCCGGCGCCCCCGAAGACACCGGCCCCGAGCGACTGTTGGAACCCCAGGCCCAGCGTCACCTGCTCGGTCGCGCACAGGAAACCGTGACTGTGAATGAGGAACTCGTGCCCCGCATCCAATTGTATCGGCAGGATGTGGCCCGGCATCCGGGCCGCGAACGCCACCTCGCCCGCCGCGCCCGTCGCGCGGTACTCGGTCATGAACAGCGTGCCTCCGCCGGTCACCCGCTTGAGCGCGCCGAACAGCCCGCCGCCGCCGGCCATCTGGGTATGCGTGCGCATCTGAATCGAGGCTGACATCCACGACAGCTGGCCAGACTCGGAAATGATCGCATCGTTCGGATCGAGAAGAAATTCAATGGCGGGCATCGTAGTGCCCACGATGCGTTGCTGCATCTGGTGCTCCCGGCCGTCTAACCGTGTATGTAGCTCTCGAGCTGCTCGATGGTGCGCTGCTGCTCCTCGATCACCGACTTCACCAGGTCGCCGATCGAGATGATACCGATCACCCGCTGCGCCTCCAGCACGGGCAGATGGCGGATGCGCTTCTCCGTAACCAGTGCCATGCACTGCTGCACGGAGGTGTCCGGCGAGACCGTCACCACCGGCGAGCTCATGATCCGGCTCACGGGCGTCTCGGGCGAGGAGCGGCCGAGCAGGATGACTTTGCGCGCGTAGTCCCTTTCCGACACGATGCCGGCGAGCTCCTCGCCGCGCATGACGAGCAGGGCGCCGACGTGATGCTCGGCCATGGCGCGGACGGCCTGGAGAACCGAGTCCTCCGGAGCAACGGTGAACAGCGCAGATTGTTTGCGACTGAGCAGGTGACGAACGGTGGTCATGCCGGTCCCCTCCACGATGCCGCGGCCCGCGGTTCTCTGCGGACAGCCTACCTCGCCCGCGGAGCGACCGCCACTGTCAACGTGACGCTGGCGGAAACCTCGACGGGGCCCGTCTCGATCGGTGTCGGAAGCCTCGCCTGGGCAAAGCTCAAGGCAGCCGCCCGGGGTCTGAGCACCGGCACCACCACGGGCCGGCTCTCCTCGACCGAGACGATTCGCACGACCCTCAGGTTGAGCGCGGCGGCGAGCGCCTGCGCCTCGCGGCGCGCCGCGACCGCCGCCCTGCCCAGGGCCTCGGTCTTCGCGACCTCTTTGCCTCGCAACGTGAAGCGCATGTCCTGCAGAAGGTTGGCGCCCGCACCGGTCGCGGCATCTATGACGTTGCCGACCTTATCCAGGTGATCGAGCCGCACCTGCACCACGTGGGTGGCGGTGTACCCCTCGAGCTTGGGCGGGGCTCCATTGGTGCCGTACCGATATCTCGGGGCGACGGAATAGCCGGTGGTCATCAGTCGAGTGCCGGGACCTGCCGCCGTCCGCAGCGCGGCGAGCACGGCAGACATTCGCGCCGCGTTTTGCGCGACGGCAGCCTGCGGCTTCGCCGCCTGGGTTCTGACTCCGATATCGATATAGGCCCGGTCCGGCGCTTTCGACACCTCGGCATGACCCGTGACCTGGATGGTCGCGGGAGATGACAAAGCCGGCGGCCCGGCCACCGCCAGGCCCGGGACGGCCGCGAGCGCCAGAATGGCAAGGTATCTCATGATGACTCCTTACTTTGGTCTTCCCATGCGATCCGCAGGATCGTGTCACTTTAGCGGTCTGAAAGAATTCGCTGGCGTCTGAGGCCGACGTTGGGCGAGTACTGACCCGTATAGCTGCTCAAGACGCGGGGCTTGACATCATAGGGACCTGAAACTATGCTGCCGTCCC
>JAJZLX010000546.1 GCA_021850555.1 Pseudomonadota bacterium
GGAGGTCAAGACCCGGCTGACTGCGGTCGAAGGCGGGCTCACCGAGGTCAAGACCCGGCTGACCGCGGTCGAAGGCGGGCTCACCGAGGTCAAGACCCAGGTCGCGGGCTTCGAACTGCGGGCGTTCGCCGTGGAGAGCCGGCTGGAGAAGGTGGAGAGTCGGCTGGAGAAGGTGGAGAGCCGGCTGGAAGGGGTTGAGGCTGACGTATCCGGCATCAAGATCGACCTGTCGGCCGTCAAAGCACAACTGCCCTATCTGGCGGCCAAGTCCGATGTGAGCGAGGCGAAGGCATCGATCATTCAATGGATGGTCGGCACGACCATCACCGTGGCCGCGCTTGCCTTCGCGATTGCAAAGTTCGTTCACTAGCCTGCGGGCGTTGTATTCCGGTGTGCCCAAGGCGGGCGGGATCGACGCCAACGTGGCCGAATCCCAGTTGATCGCTGGCTGCTACGCCATATGACACGTATCAAACGGCGTCAAAAGTCCTGCGGAATAGATCCGCGCATGCTGGACAAAATTGGCCGGATTGACTGGATTTGCGGTATGTTCCACGCGCAAGCCGCGTGGTTCAATGTCACTCAACGATGCTGACGTGTGCGAGAGACATCATGCAGGTCGAAGACAGTGGACGTGATCCCTCGGAGCTCGGTGAGGTCAAGACCCGGCTGACCGCGGTCGAGGGCGGGCTCACCGAGGTCAAGACCCGGCTGATCACGGTCGAGGGTGGGCTCATCGAGGTCAAGAGCCAGGTCGCGGGCCTGGAGCTCCGGGTGTCCAACGTGGAAAACCGGCTGGAGAAGGTCGAGTGCCGGCTGGAGCGGGTTGAGGGTCGGCTGGAGCGGGTTGAGGGTCGGCTGGAGCGGGTTGAGGGTCGGCTGACCGGGGTGCAGACCGGCATGGCCCGGATCGAAACCGACATCTCCGCGCTCAAGCAACGCATGGGGACTGTCGAGGTGGACCTGCGGGAGCTTCGTTACACCATCGACAAGCGATTCGATGCGCAGGATGGCAGGCTCGATGCCAAGTTCACCGCCGTGGATGCGAAGTTCATCGCCATGGATGTGAAGTTCACCCGCCTGTTCGTGTCGCTGATCGCGATCGGCGCGGGCTCTTTGATCACTTTGCTCGGGACCTTGCTCAAGCTGTTGCATCTGCTTTAGCGGCCGCTCTCGCAAGTGTGCGGGCGCGGCGGTCCCCGCCCCGCGCTACTTGCGCGCGCCCTGTCCCGGCTTGGGTGAGCCGTGCAGCGCGAGCCATCGCAGAATGTCCACCCGGCGGATGAGGCCAATGACGCGGCCGTTCTCGAGGATCGGCAGCTGGTTGAAGTCGCGTTGCGCCAAGACATTCAGTACGTCGAGCACGTCGTCTGCCGACCGCGCCCCCACGAGCTGCTCCGCCGGCCTCATGGCATCGCGCACGGTCATCGTGCGGCGCTGCTCCGGGGAGAGGCGCTCGATGTCCCGCTGAAACACCATTCCGAGCAGCCGCTCGTCGCTGTCCACGACGGGGAAGGCGCGCTGGTCGCTGCGCAGCATATACCCTTCGATGAGCGTATCGAGCGGCACCTGCGGCGGCACCACCTCGAAATGCACGAGCATGAGGCGTGAGACCGGCACATCCTGGAGCATCTCCCGCGTGAGCAGCTGGCGGTAGCTCATCAGCGCGGCATTGTTCAGGAACCAGCCGATGAAGGCGAGCCAGATGCCGTTGAGGAGTCCGCCGCCGAAGAACGGTACCGAGAGCCCGAGCACCATGGCGATGCCGGCGCCGATCAGCAGCCACGCGAAGCCCTGTCCGATCGCCGAGGCCCAGCGGGTGGCGCGGCGCAGGTCGTGCGTGGCGCCCCACATGAGGGCGCGCAGCACCCGGCCGCCATCGAGCGGGAAGGCCGGAACGAGGTTGAAGACCGCGAGCACGATGTTGATCTGGCCGAGCCACAAGAGCAAGGTGCGTCCGGGGTCGAGCCCGGCGAGCAGGTGCTGCACGCGCGTGATGCTCGCAAGGTCGGCGGCCGGCGTACCGGCGCTGGCGGCGAGCAGACAGAGGATGCCGATGGCGAGACTGGTGAGCGGCCCGACGATCGCCATCCACAGCTCCGCCGGCCAGCGCCCCGGCTCGTGCTCGATTTGCGCCATGCCGCCGAACACGAACAGTGTGATGCGTTTGATCTCGATGCCGTTCATGCGGCCCACCAGGGAGTGGGAGAGCTCGTGAGCGAGAACCGAGGCGAAGAACAGCAGCGCGGCGGCGAAGGCGGTGAGCCAGGCGGTCGTGGCGCTCCACTGCGGGTGCCATTGCGGGAACAGGCCGGAAGCGAGACCGGTGGTGATCAGCACGAAAATGATGAGCAGGCTCCAATCGACGGTGATGTCGATGCCGGCAATACGCATCAGGTGAAGACCACGCATAGAAGGCAATTGTAGCAGTCTGTGATCTGCGACGCTAACTTGGCTCGACGGGATGAGCGCCGTTTCGGCTTTCAACGGATTTGCGACGTCATGACTTACGTCGATGACGCACGCCGGAGACGCGTTGAAACAGCTGCGAAAAGAGTCTACAACCGGTCCTTGGCAGATTCATTCGAATTGCCTGGATTTCAGACTGTGGCGGGGTTGCATCTCGTGACACGGGTCAGGTGATCCGATGACTCGCCGCAGTGCTCGTTGTCGATAGTGATTGGCGTCACCAGGAGAGCGTACATGCAAGTCGAAGCCGATCGAGACCGTGGTCAGTCCGGGCGCCAGAGCCTGCAGGCCCGGATGGCGCAGATGGAGTCAGGAGTCAACGATCTCACTATTCAGCTGGCGACGCTGATGGCCCGGTTGGCGGGGGTCGAGTCGGACCTCGTCGCACTCAAGACGGGCGTTGCAATCGTCGAGACGCGCTTGACCGGGATCGAGAACCGGCAGCGGCACGCGGAGAGCCGGCGGGAGCGGATCGAAAGCCGCTTCTCGGATTTCGATTTCGGGGTGGACCGGGTGCAGTCGGACGTGGTGACCCTCAAGGACCGTGTGCGCTGTGTGGAGCTCGACCTGCGTGAGCTGTCCGGCACCTTGTCGAGAGGCGCAAGGCCGGGCGGGGACAGCGACACGCTCGATCCATTGAGCCACGCGGTCAGCCGCGCCGTGGGCTTCAAGAGCAGTTGAGGCGCCGGCGGGCGCCGCGGGCGCTCACTGCCGGGGCGGGGCCGGGCGTTGCGGGTGGCGGGTCTCTTGGTCCGCCTCGTGCAAGGGAAATTCGAGCCGCAGTGCCGAGCGGATCTGATCGAGGTGTGCGGGTTGCACTCCGGCCTGCTGCGCATACTGCGGCCAGCGCTGCGCCACTGCCCGGATGTCATCGAGAATCGCCTCGGCGCGGCCGCGCTTGAGGCCCGCGGTCGCGGCGCAGGCGCGAAAATCCTCGACCGTGAACCGGTCCTGCTTGCCATTGAGGGTCATCTGGTGATGGCAGGTCCAGCGCCCTTGCGGGTTGTACGCGTACGTCACATCGAAGGCGGGGGCGAGCGACCATTCCCCTTGTGGGTCCATGAGGAAGGCGATGTTCTTCACATGGTCGTCCTGGTTGCGGGCGACGACGTTGAAGACCATGCGGCGAAATTGCTGCTCGACGGCATTGATCGGCAGACCCAGCCGTCGGATGACCTCGAAGGCCTGCTCGTAGGAGTGCGCGCCTGCGGCATTGAAGTCGAGGTGCGCGAGCGCGGCGAGGGATTGCATGTGCAGCTTGCCGCCCTCTGCGGTTCGATCGAAGCGGCGGGTCATGAAATGCCGCCGCCCGCCTTCCTCGAGCAGCCGGCACTCGGCCATCTCGATGCCGGCGTCCCGGGCCATCAGCGAGTAGGCGTATTCGATCACGGTGTAGCCCTTGGGATCCTCGAGCTCCTTGTCGCGGTTGCCGCTGACTCCGTCGAACTTCAGCAGCCAGTACCCGAAGCCGGCGGGGGCGGTCACCTGGCCCGAGCGGACCTCGTTGGTCTCGGGGTTCCACGCGATGATCGCCTTGGCGCGCGCCCCGCCGGCGGAGGTGCCGACGCGCAGGATGTCCTGCAGGGAGCCATTGCGATCCCCCGGGGCGAAGGAGCCGTGAAGCGCGTTGCGGTGGGTGAGCACCTCGGATGCCAGCGCGACGAGCGCTTCCACCTGGATTTTCGTTGAGCGCCGAGGTCCCGGGCCCAGGGCGGGGGCGAACTCGAGAGCGCCCATGCCGCGCCTGCCGATGTAGCAGAGCCGCTCGACGGCATTGAAATTCTCGGGCGTGCGGCCCTGGGTGGCGAGCCAGGCGTTGATCAGGGCGTTGCCGAATCTGTCGGGGAGCGAGTCGGCGAGCAGTCCGGGCAGGCCGTGGAAAGAGAGTCGGGACAGCGCCGGGAAGAGATGGATTCGCGAAGAGAGCGGCATCACGAGCGGCGAGACCTCGATGCCGCTGCGCGCGAAATCAGGGTCATACTGGAATGCCGCGACCTCGGCGTCCTCGCCCAAGGAGACCGCGGCGATCCGCCGGCCCCAGAGCCTGACTTCGGCGATCGTCGGCATGGGTCAGGTTTTCCGTTTGATCCGGCGCGGACCCTGTGCGCGCGGCGGGCTTTGGGGGGCCTGGGCGCCCCATGCCCAGGCTCTGGCGGCGGCCGTTGCCGGTGCCGTGGAGACGGCCTCGGGGGCCGGGCGCTGCTCGCGCGGGTGGGAAACCCGTCGGCGCTGTTTGCCGCGCAGCTTGAGCTGCGCGATCGGGCTCGGCGGCAGCTCTGGGACGAGCCGCTCGAGCCCCTCGAGGATCTTCAGCGCCCGCAGCACACGGACGAGTGTCACGAGCTCGGCGCCGCGGCCGCTTTCCATCCGCTCGAGGGTGCGCTTGCCGATCGCCGCCTGCTCGGCGAGCTCGGCCTGGGTCAGGCTCGCCTCGATGCGCAACCGCGCGATGCGCTCCCCAAGCACCTGCAGCACGGCAGGATCAGTGAGCTCGGATGTGATACGCATAAGTCACCGTATATGACGAGTTAGTCCGAGAATCTATTAAAACTCGCCGTATATGACGAAATATATCAAACATTCTGTGTTTTTGCAATTCGTCATAAATAACGAATAAAGGAAATTTATTCCAATAATTCGTCAAATATGGCGAAATCAATAAACCGTATTTCAGCGCCGCTCAGGCGCCGGCGTGTCACGATGCGGCTCCGGTCCCCTGCGGCCGCCGGCGTAGCCGTTCGGGCGGCTACAGCTTTCGGCAACCGTTGCCAAGGATCTCGTGCTCCTCGGCAAAGCCGTGTCAGAGAGCGACCGTCGTCTCTTGCAGGTTGAGCAGGCCGCGCGCGTGCAGGACCTCACGCATCGGGGCGAAGGGAAACTCCTGAAGGAGGCGGCCGAGGCGCCGCTCGCAGCGATCGAGATTGGTGTAGTGGCGCAAGCGCGAGAGCGTGCCGACGCGGATGCGGGGCTGGCCGGGATCGATCTCCCACGGATGCAGGTAGAACGGAAACGGCCGCCGCCGGGCGTTGATCTGCCTCAGGCCCGCCCGCGTCAGCCAGTACGGAAAGATCCGGAAATACCCGCCTCCACAGATGGGGACCTTCATCCCCATGAACTGCGCCGGCACCATGGGGAATTCCACCAGGGTGCGCCCCGAGGGCGCCGCGACGCGTCCCGGATCCGGTGAGGCATCGGGGATGCCGTAGCGGTCGTGCCGGATGGGAAAGATCGAGGAATCGTAGGCGAAGCCCAGATCGATCAGCGTATCGAGCGCCCACAGCGTGGAGCGGACCACCGAGAAGCTGGCCGCGCGATATCCCAGGACCGGCGCCCCGATCGCCTGCTCGAGGAGCGTCTTGGCGCGCGCGGTCTCCTCGCGGAACTCCTCGGGGCTTTGCCGGTAGATGAGCTGGTGGGAGAAGCCATGGCAGGCGACCTCGTGGCCGCAGTTGGCGATCCGCCGCACCAGCGCCGGGTAGCGCTCGGCCACCCAGCCGAGCACGAAGAACGTTCCCCGGATTTCCCTGGATGCAAGCAGCGCCAGCAGACGCTCCGTATTGCGCTCCACACGGCATTCGCGTGTGGCCCAGCTGTCCCGCGAGACCGCGGAGGCCAATGCCGCGACGTGAAAATAATCCTCCACGTCGACCGTGAAAGCATTGACCGGCCTGGTGCCGGCGCTCGCAAAGGGCGCCTGGGACCGGGTCAGGCTTTGGGGATCTGCCACCATTCATTCACTGTAGCGGATCCGGCTAGAGTCCGCGCGTGTCGCTTCAAAAAAAGAACGGCCCCTCGAGGGGGCCGTTCTCTGAGACGCCTGAGGGTCCCGGACGTGCCGGAATCGCTCAGTTCTGGCGGGCGCGGCGGCGGGCGGCGAAGAGGGCGCTACCGAGCAGGCCCGCGGCGAACAGCGCCAGGGTGCCCGGCTCCGGAACGGTCTGGTGGCCGCAGTTGTTACCCTGGTTGCCGTAGTTGCCCTGGTTACCCTGGTTGCCGTAGTTGCCGTAGTTGCCGTAGTCGCCCTGGTTACCCTGGTTACCGTAGTTGCCGTAGTCGCCCTGGTTACCCTGGTTGCCGTAGTCGCCCTGGTTACCCTGGTTACCCTGGTTACCGTAGTTGCCCTGGTTACCCTGGTTACCGTAGTTGCCGTAGTTGCCCTGGTTGCCGTAGTTGGTCGGGCAGGGAGTCGCATGGGCGGGTTGCATGCAAGCCAGCGCGAATGCCCCGATGGCGGCAAGCGCCAGGGCCTTGAGAGTGACACGAGCCGGTGCCAACTGGGGGACGAATGCGGTAAACGAGCTCATCAGAGACCTCCATGCGGGGTGGATCCGCTGCTGATAGAGCCTAAGCAAACCCCATGCCATGAGCGAAGATCTGCAATGAAAGCAGTGCGTTGTGAGTTTGAAGAATCGCCTGATCGAATCTCGCGACCAGGGGATGTAAGGTTTGCCGACATGGAATTATGTAAAAATAAAGATGCGACCTGACAGTGGAGGAGATTCCGCTGCGCAAAAAAGAGCGGCCCCGTGAGGGGCCGCTCTGAGGACACCCGAGGGTGTCGGGACGTACCGGAATCGCTCAGCTCTGGCGGGCGCGGCGGCGCACGAACAGCGCGCAACCGAGCAGGCCCGCGGCGAAGAGCGCCAGCGTGCCGGGCTCCGGCACGGTGGTGACCGACATGAGCACGATGTTGTTATTCGAATCTGTCGCCGGATCCGGCGCGCCCGTACCCGGTGTGCACGAAGCGGTGTTGTCCGGGCAGGGTACATCCACGACGTACCCAAAATAGTTAGCGTTTGCAAGTCCGGTTAGCGTCACGGTGCTGTCGCTGTTTCCCCCGACGCCGGCGGCCAATGCGGTGCAGCCGCCGTCATTGCTGCAGCCCATCACCTGCCAGGACTCTCCACTCTGCACCGAGCCAAGCTCGAGGCCCGAGATGTACCCGGATGTGGCGATCAGGCCAATGGCATTCGGGTAGTAGATCTCGTTATCGCCCGAGGGGTCCGGCTCTAGGCCGAGCCCGGTCTCCACGGGGTTTCCCGCAGTGTACTTGTAAAAGAGGCAGGGCTCCGAGGTCGTGCTGGAGCAGGAACTCTCATTCCACATCCCCATTGCTCCCCCCGGCACGAGCGCAAACGCCGTCAAACCCGTCCCCGGAAACGTGTATTGCGCCCCGAGAATGGTGTTATTGAGCCCCGTCCAGCCGGCGCTGAAATTGATGGTATTCGTCGAGGAGGGCCCGGTCCCGATGATGGTGGCGGAGGCGCTCCCGATAAATGCCAGGGACAGCGCGGCGCCTATGGCCAGTGAGCGTAACGAAAGCCTGTTCATTAAGATTCCCCGTAGGTGGTTCAAGCAGATTCTGCTTAGCTCAAGCAAGTTCCAGGCCAGGCACAAATTTCCCTGTAAATCAACGCATTGAGAAGGAGTTATGATTATGTCAACTGATTTTTGTAAAGGCGGCCGACGCCAGGATGCGAGATCCTGAAATGAGCACGGCCCCTGGAAGGGGCCGTGCTCGGGACATCAAGAGGTTGCTTGTGTCAGGATCAGCTCTGCCTTGCGCGGCGGCGGGCGGCGAACAGCCCGACACCCAGCAGGCCTGCGGCGAAGAGGGCCAGGGTGCCCGGCTCCGGGACGGTGGTGCCGGGTCCGCCTGCGATGTTACCGGTGAGGCCGCCGGGGCCGCATGTTCCGTCGACCACGTTAGTGCAGATGTCCGCCGCGAAATGGAAACCACTGCCGTTGGCCATGAAGTCACCGAGGCCGACGTTTTCCACCGTGAAGTTGAGCTTGCCGGTGTAAGGGCTGCTGCCGCCGCTGCCGCACGCCCCGCCTGCGCAGGTCACCGCATAGTCCCAATAGCCGGCCCCGCCGGTGTGCAAGGCATCATTCGCGCTGCTGACTGACCAGGTGGTGCCGGCGAGTGAGCCGCCGACTACCGAGAAATCCGAGGTCAGGCTTGTGATCGTGAGGGGGGAATTACTCATCTCCCACACCAGCGAGTGGCCCGCGCCCGTATCCACGAATCCCTCAGTGCCGGCCAGGGACACCGAGACGTTGACGTTGCTGCCGCTGCTCGTGAGCGTCACGACCCCATAGGGACCCGATGGGGGCGTGCCCGAGCCCACGTACTGATTCAAGGAATACGTCAGGACACCCGCATGAGCCTGCGGCACGAGGGCGGCCACGGAGGCCGCAATGGCCGTCAAAGCGAGAGCCTTCACCGTCGAGCGCACGAGCGCGGATCGTTTGGTGGACACGGTGCACGGTTTCATAGAGGCCCTCTTGGATTTACTGCAGGCAGAGGACGGGAAGCAAGTACCGTGCCACAGAATCTTTTCATTTTTAAAACAGTGTATTGCGAATTATTTCTTCCCATCGGCATAGCAGGGCGGAGCCGGTACCGTAAATTCTGCCGACACCTTGCCCAAAGCCGTCCTCGCGGCTCATGTCGAGCCGGATTCGGGCGGAGCGGGCGCTCGCATTGGGAGTAGGAAAGGAACGGCCTCCTGAAGAGGCCGTTCCAAGGACGCGCGCATCAGGGTCGATCTGAATCTCGGCGCTGCCGGAGGAGACGCCGGCGGGAGGCAAACAGTGCGCCGCCGAGGAGACCCGCACCGAAGAGCGCCAGAGTGCCGGGCTCGGGCACCGAATTCCCGTTCGTAATGATTTCCGCCAACAGGATGTCGTTCGAGTTCGTGTACGGCATGCCGGTCGGGTCCCCGATGATCAACTGGTCGTAGCCCGCCAGCGAGGCACCGGTGAAGTTCACCAGGTCCCCACCCATGCCACTGCCGAGCTCGGTCCAGGACTGTCCAGTGTTGCTACCCCAGACTGCCCAGGCTTCCCCACCGGTGGAGGTGCCCTGAGCCGAGCCGATCACCACGTCGGTCGCAGGACCCGCTTGAGTGAGGTTGACATAGACGCCGTAGGGAGCGCTGATCTCATCGTCCGGATAGCGGTCATCGGTCAGGCCCAGGCCCTGCTCATCGATCGAGCCTCCATTCTTGGCGTACAGGTCGCCACTGCCGGCACACCACGAGCCGGGCGCCATACAGCCGGACGAGGTGTACGAGGCCACGTCCAGGCTCAGGCCGTCTTGCGTGAAGGTCATTTGGGTGGTGCCGAGATTGTAGCCTGGCGCTGCCGGGTTTCCGGTCAGCGTGAAGAAGTCCCAGGTGAGTGGGCCGGCCGAGGCCGGGGCTGCGGCCGCGCCGAGCAGTGTGGCGATGGACAATAGAGCGGCAATCTTGAGCTTCATTACGACCTCCTCTCCCGAGAGTCGGGAAGAGTGTCTTCGTGAAAAGAATGTCCTCCGCGTCAATGGTGGAGCAATTATCGGACCAGCCCAGAAATCTCGCCGAAAATCAAGTCAATGGAAAAATAGTGCGGTCATGGCGACAGTGTTATGTAAAAAAACTCGACGCGCAGCCTCGACCGGGCGATTCGGGACTTTGAACATGTTGCGGTCCCGCAAAGCTTCTCATCGACTCGAGCGCTTGCCGGACGCATTAAAAAAAACGGCCCCTCGAGGGGGCCGTTTCAGGGATCCGTGTGCCTCGCGTCTTTGGGGCGAGGTCACCCGGTCTCGAGCTCAGCTCTGCCGCGCGCGACGGCGGCGGGAGGCGACCAGCGCGCAGCCGAGGAGACCCGCACCGAAGAGCGCCAGAGTGCCGGGCTCCGGAACCGTCGAGAACCTCTGGTCAATGATGCTCAGAGCGGCGTTCGCACAATCGGTGCCGCTGCACGTTCCAGCGTTATAGCTGATGTCCTTCGTGACGTACACATTCGAGTAGTTGCCTCCCAGCGAAAGCTCTCCCGTCAACGATGACGGGGGATCGTATACGCTCAGGCAGCTGCCGCCGAGCAGGTTGGTGTGGCCGGCGTTCGAGTACGCGCACTCCGTGATCGTGACATTCGCGCCCGAGCCGACGAGGGTGGCACCGCCCAAGCCGAGCCAGATGTCGCTGATCATCGTTCCTGAGGAAGCGGAGGCCTGATAATTGAGCGCCACGTCTCCGTATGATCCGCTGCCGAATGCATCGAAGTTGCCATTGAATTCGATGCCCGGATCACCAGTCATCGGGCTCAGGCTGTTGACCGAGATGCTGCTCACGGACGTCGGCGAGTAATTGCCGAATCCCGTGATCGTGGCGCTGAAATTCGAGAATGTCAGCGGCCCTGAGGTCAAGGTTGTCGAGGCCGAAATGGGGTCGGCAAGAGCCGTGCCCACCGCCATTGCGCCGATTGCGGCGATGAGGCTGAGCTTAGAGATGTGCCTGATCATTGTCGAACTCCCAGTAAATGGTGGTCTCCACGACCGATTTGATGCAATGGGTATGCCATAGTAAATTATTCCATGTATATCAGTGACGTATAAAAAAACCGACCGAACGATCGCCTGGGGTGTAAATTTTCTCGACGATCGAATCCGGATCTAATTGATGTAAGACCCGCCCAGAGGCGGCCTGCTGAATCCGGTCCCCAGCAGCATACAGATCAGTTTCGGGCGAACGGGTGACCGTGAGACATTGCCAAGCCCCCCATCTCGATGTCCGTGGAGAACTCCGCCAACACACCCCGTTCCCCCACCACGCTGGTCTGGCGGATCTCCACGTTGAGATTTGGGTCTCGAAAGATCCCAACAGGCCGGCAGCCACGGTGAGGTCCTGTGCTGTGTTGTCGATGGAGTCATGCTGCACTGTTGCCGAGCTCATCATTCGTATCTGACGACGTCGCTCGATGCAAGGCTCATGCCATTTTGACATTGCCTTTGAACCTCCCTTGAAATCAACGTCTTACATTGGCGACATTCAGCTCAAATTCAGCCCTGTTAACCTAATCTACTTCGGTTTAACCTAATCTGGTGTTGGCCGCCGCGGCATCGAGAACGCTGTCAAAGATTTCGACATTTCGGATCCGCGGCACTTCGGCTGGGGAACGTCCATGGCACTATGGGGGGCCGTACCCTGTCTCGATTCGCATGCCTGAAGGAGGGCATCATGCGTACTCATCGTGTTGGATTTGGCGCCGGGCGCTGGATGCTGTGCATCCTCGGCTGCCTGGCGCTCGCCGCCTGCGGGGGCGGCGGGAGCGGGAGCGGGAGCGGGAGCAGTAGCAGTAGCAGCGGGGGAGGGAGCAGTTCCGCCACCTTCAGTGTGAGCGGCAACATCAAAGGCCTCGACGCTTCCGGCCTCGTGCTCGAGGACAATGGCGGGAATAGCCTTACGGTGCCCTCCGGAGCGAGTACGTTCACCTTTACCACCGATCTCGCAAGCGGCGCCAGCTATGATGTAACGGTGGCACAGCAGCCCACGGGAGAGAACTGCTCGGTCTCCTCCAGCACCGGCACGGTCTCGGGAAACGTGACCTCGGTCGCTGTGGCCTGCACCGTCGATACCTACACGATCGGCGGCAACATCAAAGGTCTCAATGCTTCCGGCCTCGTGCTCGAGGACAACGGCGGGGATAACCTCACGGTGCCCTCCGGAGCGACCACCTTCACCTTTGCCACCAAGCTTGCAAGCGGCGCCACTTACGACGTCAAGGTCGCTTCGCAGCCGTCGACCGAAAATTGCCTGATGACCTCGGGCGGCAGCGGCACGGTCTCGGGCAACGTGACCAATGTGACCGTGACCTGCTCGGGAAGCGGCTATACCGTTTCCGGCACCCTCACCGGCCTGTCGACCGCGGGGTTGAAGCTGCAGGATTACAAGGGCGGCGAAACGATCTCCGTGGCCGCCGGGGCGACGAGCTTCCAGTTCACTCAATCGGTCATGTACGGGACCGATGTGGACGTGACGGTCAACACGCAGCCCTTCTGGCAGACCTGCACGGCGGGATCGTCCAATTTCACCGGCCCGATCACGTCTAACCTGACATCCGATACCTTCAGCTGTGCGCCGGACACGGCCAACGTGACGACCTTCGCAGGCACCACCACCGCCGGTCACGCCGATGGCACCGGGTCGGCCGCCTCGTTTGATGCCCCGTCCGGCGTCGCCATGGATTCCTCCGGCAACATCTATGTGGCCGATACCCTGAATGACGAGATCCGCGAGATCACGCCCGCGGGCGCGGTGACGACATTGGCCGGTACCGCCGGAACGACGGGTAGCGTCAACGGAAACGGAACCGTGGCATTGTTCAGCGGCCCGACGGGTATCGCGGTGAATTCCGCGGGCGATATCTTCGTGGCCGATAGCGGCAACAACGAGATCCGTGAGATTGTGTGCACCGGAACGACCGCCAGTACCTGTACCGTCTCGACGCTGGCGGGCTCGACCACGCCCGGAAATACCAATGGCCTCGGAACGCAGGCCTTGTTCCGATTCCCGACAGAAGTGGCGGTCGATTCCTCCGGCAACCTGTACGTGGCCGATACTCAGAACCAAGAGATCCGTGAGATTGTGTGTACCGCTTCTCCTCCGACAGCCGGTACCTGCACCGTCTCGACGCTCGCCGGCACCGGCTCGCCGGGCAGCACCAACGGCGTGGGCACCTCTGCCCAGTTTGACGCTCCAACCGGTGTGGCGGTGGACGCATCCGGCCACATTTACGTCGCCGATCAAAGCAACAACGAGATCCGCGAGATCGTGTGCACCGGAACGACCGCCAGCACCTGCACCGTCTCGACGCTGGCGGGCTCGACCACCGCCGGCAGTGCCGATGGCACCGGGAGCGCGGCCTCGTTCAGAAGTCCAACCGGTATAGCGGTGGACTCGGGGGGAGATCTTTACGTCGCGGACAGCGGTAACGACGAAATCCGCTTGGTGACGCAGAACGGCGTCGTCACGACTCTGGCCGGTCAGGCGGGTGTCACGGGCTTCACCAATGGCACGGGTACGTCGGCACAGTTCAGCAGTCCAAGCGGTGTTGCGGTGGACACCTCGGGCAATCTGTTCGTGGGTGACTACGGCAACAACGAGATCCGCGAACTCATGCCGTAACCTTAACTGGCGGGCGGGCGCAGCGCCCGCCCGCCAGTCCCCAGCGCCGTGTACCCGATCGCAGATTCCGAGCGACAGCGGACGCTCGGCCCCAACTGACCGGCAAATCCCGGTAATCTCCCGCCCGTGCATTACGACCGCGTCGCGCTGGGCTACCTCCTCTGCGCCGCCGCCTATGCGGCGCTGCTCGGGGTGTGCCTCACGCTCTGGCGGCGGCGCCTGGCGGGCTCCGGATTCGCGGCGGCCATTACCGCGCAGCTCGGCTGGTCGGCGCTGCTCGCCGCGCAGGCTGCGGGGGCGCCCCTCCCGCCGGGGCTTGCGATCACAGTCGAGTACCTGCGCGATCTCGCCTGGATGCTGGTGCTCGCGCGCTGTCTGCGCGGTGCGGGCACTTCGGCTACGACCCGTGCCCTGCAAAGGGGCCTCGCCGTGCTGGCCGGGGTGGTCATCGTGGCCGGCAGCCTCACGCTGTGGCCGGGCCATTCGGCACCCCTCTCCCGACTCATCGAGCGCTACTGGCTGTGGGGGGGATTCCTCATCTCGATCGGCGGGCTCGTGCTGGTGGAGCAGGCGGCCCGCAACACGCGCTCGACGCAGCGCTGGGCGCTGAAGTATGTGTGGCTGGCCCTCGGTGGACTCTTCGCCTGGGACCTCGGCTTCTTCTCCATCGGCATGCTTCGCGGCAGCCTCGCGGATGTCTTCTGGGCCGACCGTGGCGTCGTAGACGCCGTGCTCGCCGCACTGCTGGCTGTCGCCTTCAGCCGCATCGAGGAGTGGGAGTCGGCGGCCTTTCTTTCCCCCCGCATCGTGTTCTTCAGCGCCACGCTCCTCGGGGCGGCGCTGTACGCATTCATCATGGCGATGGGGAGTTATCTCATCCGCCGGCTCGGCGGCTCCTGGGGGGCGGCCGGACAGATGCTCTTTCTCGCCGCCGGCGCCCTGGTGCTGGCGGTGGCGGCGCTGTCGGAGCAGTTTCGCGCCTGGTCGCGGGTGATGATCGCCAAGTATTTCTTCCCCTATCGCTACGATTACCGCCGGGAGTGGCAGAAGCTCACGCGTGCGCTCTCGGTCGGCGGGGAGACGCCGATCTACGAGCGCATCGCCAAGGTCATGGCGGGCTTCCTGAGCTCCCCGTACGGGGGGCTGTGGCTGAAGGACGGCGAGGGCGGCTTCGGACCCGCGGGAGGAGATCTCGCCCCGCCTTCGGCGCCGCGCGAGAGCGGCCAGGGGGAGTTCTTCGAATACCTGCTGCGCAATGAGTGGATCTGCGACCTCGATCAGGCGCGCAGTCCCCGGCGCGGCACGCCCGTGCCGGCCCCGCCCGCGTGGATGCTCGAGAACTCGCGGCTGTGGATCGTGGTGCCGCTCATCTGCGAGAGCACGATGGTCGGGTTCGTCGTCATCGCCCAGCCGCTCGCCGCGGTGAGGCTCTCCTGGGAGGAGCTCGACCTGCTCAAGGCCGCCGGACGGCAGGTGGCGAGCTACCTCGCCTTCGAGCAGGCCGCCAAGCGCCTGGCCGAGGCCCATCAGTTCGAGGCGCTCAACCGGCTCTCGGCGGTGCTGATGCACGACCTGAGGCACCTCATCGCCCAGCAGGCGCTCGTGGTGCAGAACGCCGCGCGCCACCGCGGCAACCCGGAATTCTTCGACGATGCCATCCTCACGATCGACAACTCCGTCAAGCGCATGACGCGCCTGATGGACGAGCTTCGAAGCGGCGTGCTCACCGAGCAGACCCATCGCGTGGAGGTGGCCGAGCTTTGTGCGGAGGCCATCCGGCGCTGCCCGGGGCAGCCTCGGCCCGCACTCGAGGTGCGCGAGCGCGGCGAGGTCGTGCTCAATCGCGAGCGCCTGCTGCAGGTGCTCGAGCACCTGATCCGCAATGCCCAGGAGGCGACACCGGCGGAGGGATCGGTTACCGTACGGGCGCAAAAGTCGGGGCAGCAGGCGCTCATCGAGGTGGCCGATACCGGCTGCGGCATGGACGAGGCGTTCGTCCGCCACAAGCTGTTTATGCCCTTCGAGACCACCAAGGGGGAGAAGGGCTTCGGTATCGGCGCCTACCAGGCGCGCGAGTTCGTGCGCAAATGCGGCGGCACCATCGAGGTCGAGAGCCGCCCGGGACGCGGCACGCGATTCATCCTGCGCCTGCCGCTCGCGCCGGCGCTGTCGGGAACGGAAGGAGAAGTACTGAATAATGAGCTCCAAACCCACTAGGCTGCTGATCGTCGAGGACGATCCGGGGCTGCAGCGCCAGCTCAAATGGGCGCTCGAGCCCTACGAGGTCGAGTGCGCCTCGAGCCGCGCCGAGGCGCTCGTGGCCGTGCGCCGTCTGGAGCCGCCCATCGTGCTGCAGGATCTGGGGCTGCCGCCCGATCCGGACGGAGTGGAGGAGGGCTTCGCCGCCATCGCGGAAATCCTGCGCCAGGCGCCGGCCACCAAGATCATCGTCGTCACGGGGCGCGAGGGCCGGGAGCACGCCCTGCGGGCGATCGCGGCCGGCGCCTATGACTTTTGCCAGAAGCCGGTCGACATGGACGTGCTCTCGCTCATCATCGACCGGGCCCGGCGCATCTACGAGCTGGAAGAGGAGAACCGCCGGCTCGGCGGCAATCCCTCCCTCGCCCTCGATGGGGTGATCGCCGCGAGCGAGCCCATGGTCAAGGTCTGCCGCCTGGTGCAGAAGCTCGCGCCCACCCAGGCCTCGGTGCTGCTGCTCGGGGAAAGCGGCACGGGCAAGGAGCGCCTCGCGCGGGCGCTGCACGCCCTGAGCGCGCGCGCCGGGCAACCCATGGTCGCCCTCAACTGCGCGGCCATTCCCGAGACGCTGCTCGAGAGCGAGCTGTTCGGCTACGAGCGAGGGGCCTTCACCGGCGCGGTCAAGCAGACCCTCGGCAAGATCGAGACTGCCGACGGCGGGACGCTGTTTCTCGATGAGATCGGGGACATGCCGCTCACTTTGCAGGCGAAGCTCCTGCGCTTCCTGCAGGAGCGGGTGATCGAGCGCATCGGCGGACGGGAAGTGATCCAGGTCGATGTGCGCATCATCGCGGCCACGCACCGGGATCTGAAGGCGGCGATGGAGCAGAAGGCCTTCCGCGAGGACCTCTACTACCGCATCAGCGAGGTGGCGGTGCAGATCCCGCCGCTGCGCGAGCGCGGCTCGGACGCGGTGCTGATCGCCAACTACCTGCTGCAGATCGCGTGCAAGCGCCACGGCAAGCCGCTTCTGAAGCTCGGGCCGGATGCGATCGCGGCCATCGAAAAGTATCCCTGGCCCGGCAACGTGCGCGAGCTCGAGAACAAGGTGAACGCCGCGGCCATCATGACCGAGGGCAAGCTCGTCACGGCCGAGGACCTGTCGCTCGAGGCCGTGGCGCCGGAGGGGGAAGCGCAGATCGTCCCGCTGCGCGAGGTGCGCCAGAGAGCAGAGACCGAGGCGGTCCAGCGCGCGCTCGCCGTCACCGGCGGCAACGTCTCCAAGGCGGCCGAGCTTCTCGGCGTGACGCGCCCGACGCTCTACGACCTAATCCAAAGGACCGCGGCGAACGGCGTGAAATAGCCCGCTGCAGTCCTTATGGGGCAGCAGTGGGAGGCCAGTCCCGGTATCCGGGCGGGCTGCATAAGCGGCCCGCTTGAATCGAGCAAAAATCATATCTATAATCAGCTCTGAATATGGAGCTGAATCATGCACACGATCTTTGCCGATACGACGATCAGCATGTCGGAGTTCAAGAAAAACCCCGCGGCCGTGCTGCGTGAGGCAGGGAATCGCCCCGTGGTGGTACTCAACCACAACAAGCCGGCGTTTTACATGATCGGGCCGTCATTGATGGATGCCATGCTCGAGGCACTCGGTGACCGCGAGCTGCATGACCTGGTGCGCGAGCGGATGCACGATGGTGCCACGCCGATCGAGGTCGATATTGACGAGCTCTGAGAAGCAGCGGAAGCGCAAGTACCGCCTGCTGTTTCACCCTCAGGCCCTGAAGGAGTGGAATGCTCTCGACGGATCAATCAAGAAGCCGCTGAAGAAACTGCTCGCCAAGCGACTGGATAACCCGCACGTACCCGGCGGCGCCCTACACAATGACCTGATCGGCTGCTACAAGATCAAACTCGGCAAACAAGGGGTCCGCCTTGTCTACCGCGTCCAAGACGATGCGCTCGTCGTGATGGTGATGGCCGTCGACCGGCGCGAAGACAGCATCGTGTACCGGTCCGCGCTCGCTCGGTTGGTGGTGACGATCAAGACGCTCGCCACGGCTGCGAAGACCGCGACGAGGACGGCGGCTTCGGAACAGCCCCCAGACCCGCCCTCCGATCGAGCGAAATAGAGCCAGACTCTCCGGGGAGAGGCGTGTGGCGAGGAGCCACGCATCTCGGCGTGACGCGCCCGACGCTCTACGACCTCATCATCGTCCGGCTCAGCCGCCCAAGCGTCGCCGGCGCAGGGCGAAGCCGAGCGCCGCCGTCCCGGCGAGGAACAGCGCAAGCGTGGAAGGCTCCGGTACGGTCACCTGATGATTGCCGTTGCTGCCGGTCGGGTCCGCGCCGGCGCCGCCGCCGGCGCTCGATCCGCCCCCGGTTGCCCCCGGCGGGTCGAGCAGGCTGCTCGTGCCAGAGCCCGAAGAGCCGCCGGAGCTGCCGCCCTGGCCGCTGCCACCCGAGCTTCCACCGGAGCCCGGCCGGCCGCCGCCGCGAGGATGGGTAGCATCCGCCGCCGGCCAGGCGCCCGGAAGGCCGACACCACCGAAACCGGCGCCGGGATCGTAGGCGTCATCGGCGGCGATGAGGATCGGAGGTCCCGCACTGGGATCCGACGGCGGATCGGCCGCGGAGGGCGGATTGCCCGCGGAGGCCCGATTGCCCGAAGCCCCGTACGAGGCCGACCCTGCAGGAGGCGCGCGCGTCCCTGCAGGAGGCGTGCCCGGGGCCGCAGACTGCGCGTAGAGGCCCCCTGAGAACGGTACGCCGGATGCCGGGCCTGAAGGCCGGTGGGACGGGCCGTCCGCGAGGGCGCCCGGTGGGGAGCTCTCGGCGGTGAGGGCAGGGGCGCTCGCCCGATGCGCGCCGCCGCTAAAGATCAACCATCCGCTCGCCGATAGAATGCCGAACAGCAGTACGATCAAAAACGGCCGTATTTTTTTGGCCTTCATAAGGGCGGTGTCGCCTTGGGATCCCTGTCGTGTGATCGCGTGCTCTCGGGATCCTTCGTTGGCGGCAGTCTATAGCGGGGTCAGGACTGTCGCAAGGTGGCGTCATTACATATTGCACGGGAACTTGCACGCGAAAGTTCATGCAGGTGAGCGCATTGACATTTCGCAGTCGCGCGGGGCGCGTGCGGCGGTCAAAGGCGCAAAAATATTCTGTCACCTCGGCGCGGATTCTGTCGCATGCGCGTGTGTTATGTTGGATTGCGCCGCGCGGTATCCGGTCGCGCATCACGGAGTGACACTCTTGGTCACCTGCTGACGGCCTTCGGCAGCGTAACCGCGACAGTAGAGTTTTCAGCTGAAATTCAGCCTGTTGCACCACCCTTCGATGGTGACCTGTCAGCATTGCGTCTGCGCGGGCAGACATGGCCGGTTCCCCCATTGCGACATAACACCAGTCGGGCGCTCACAAGGCATTGATTCATCGGTAATTTTTTTTCTCGGCACGCAAGTTGCTTAGCCCTCCCGGGCCGCCCCGGATCCCCACCCGGACTGAAGCGCGGCGGTGTGGCACAGAGCAAGTCCCGAGGGCGGCGCCCCGGGCGAGGAGTCGAG
>JAJZLX010000532.1 GCA_021850555.1 Pseudomonadota bacterium
GTGTTCGCGCCGGCCTACGGCTCGCCCTTCATCCGCAGCCTGGATGAGGGACGCCGCTATGCGCGCATCGAAGATTTCCGCAATTTCGTCAAGCTGGCGTACGTCTCGCCGTGGCTGCACCACTCGGGAGGCACCATCTGCGAGCCGGTCGACCTGCCGGTCAACAAACGGCACTTCGATATGGTGTACAGCCACATCAAGTACAGTGACAAGCCCTACATGGGTTCGGTCACCGCGGCGGAGCGGGCCCAGGATAGCGTTGAGATGACCCGGATCCTCTTTGGAGACCGGTTCATCGATCCGGACACGGGCAAGCCCAGGACCTGCGTCATCAGCCTGATCAACGCGAATTCTCCCATGACCTGGGATGCGACGATGCTCGGTGCGCTGAAGACCTACGCGCGCGCCAATCAGGCGACCATTCTCACGCCCTTCATCCTCGCCGGCGCCATGTCGCCGGTGACCGTGGCCGGCACGGTGGCGCAGACCCTCGCCGAGGCGCTCGCCGGAATGGCGCTCGCGCAGCTCGTCAATCCGGGCGCGCCCGTCGTGCTCGGAAGTTTCGCTTCGTCGCTGTCGATGCAGTCGGGGGCGCCCACCTTCGGCACGCCGGAGCCGGCGCTCGTGCTGTACGTCATGGCGGCGCTGGCGCGCCGGCTGGGCGTGCCGTTTCGCTCCGGCGGTGCGCTCTGCGGCGCGAAGATTCCCGACGGCCAGGCGGCGTTCGAGTCGGCCCAGACGCTCCTGCCGACCTGCCTCGGGGGGGTGAACTTCGTGCTGCACACGAGCGGCTGGCTCGAGGGCGGGCTGACCATGGGGTACGAGAAGTTCGTCATGGACGCCGACCAGGCGGGCATGATGCACACCCTGCTGCAGGGCGTCGATCTCAGCGAGAACGGCCAGGCCATGAATGCCATCCGCGAGGTGGGTCCCGGCAGGCACTTTCTCGGCTGTGCCCATACGCAGGCGAACTTCGAGACGGCGTTTTACCGCTCGCCGCTCGCCGACAACAACAGCTTCGAGCAGTGGGAGGCGGAGGGTTCCGCCGATATCGTCAAGCGGGCCAACACGTTGTGGAAAAAGCAGCTGGCCGAGTACGAGGCCCCGCCGCTCGATGCGGCGATCGACGAGGCGCTGCTCGATTACATGAACCGCCGCAAGGCGTCCTTCCCGGACTCGAACGTCTAGGTGCCGATATGGCCATCTCCACCGCTGAAGGACCCGTTGCCCGCACGGAACACGGCACCTCGGCGGCATCCGCGGCGAGCCAGCCGCCGCTGTACACCCTGACCACCTCGTGCCCGGACGTGACGGGGGTGGTAGCGGCGGTTGCGGGATTTCTCGCCGAGCACCACGCCACGATCACCGAGGCGCAGCACCACAACGATCCGGACAGCCGGACCTCGTTCATGCGCACGGTATTTCACGACGACGGCAGGGGTCTGCCGCAGGCGCAGGCGCTCGAGCAGGCGTTCGCCGCGCAGGTCGGACGGCGGTTCGGCATGCGCTGGAGCTTTCACGAGGTGCGCCGGCGCTGCCGGGCGCTGATTGCGGTCTCGCGCCAGGGTCATTGCCTCAACAGCATTCTGCACCGCTGGAGCACCGGGACGCTGCCGGTGGAGGTGGTGGCGGTGGTCTCGAACCACCAGGACATGAGGAGCCTCGCCGAGTGGCACGGCGTGCCGTACCACTACCTGCCGATCATTGACGGGCGCAAGGCCGAGCAGGAGCGGCGGCTGATCGAGCTGTTCGAGAAGGCCGATGCGCAGCTGCTGGTGCTGGCCCGCTACATGCAGATCCTCAGCGCCGATGCCTGCGGGTACTTCGAGGGCAAGGCGATCAACATCCATCACTCCTTCCTGCCCGGTTTCAAGGGGGCGAAGGCCTATCACCAGGCGCACCAGCGCGGCGTGAAGCTGATCGGCGCGACCGCGCACTACGTCACGACCGATCTGGACGAAGGGCCGATCATCGAGCAGGAGGTCGAGCGGGTCGATCACAGCCAGTCGGCCGAGGACCTCGCCGTGGTCGGCAGCGAGCTCGAGACCGTGGTGCTCAACCGCGCGATCAAGTGGCACGCCGAGCAGCGTGTGTTCCGCAACGGCCGCCGCACGGTGGTCCTCCGGTAACCGCGCTCACTGGCGCGTCGCAGCGGTGATGTCGTTCGCGACCCCCTCGAGCTGGGCACGCAGCCAGGCGTGCGCCGGGTCGTCGTGATGCCTGCGATGCCACACCGCGTACATCGACAGCTCGGGCGCGTTGAGCGGCAACGGGCCGACCCCGAAGCCCTGCAGCGGTCCGAAGCGCAGCAGGGACGGCAGGCTCGCCAGCATGTCCGTGCCGCGCAGAAAGGTGCCGATTCCCCCGAAATTCGGCACCGCCACCCCGACCGTGCGCGCCAGCCCCCGCGCCTCGAGCAGGTCGTCGAACTCCATGCGCCGGCCGTCCTCGTAGGCCACGGTGATGTGTCGGGCGGCCAGGTACTCCGGCAGCGTGCCCGGCGCGGCCCGCTCCCGCGGATCGAAAAAGCAGACGAAGCGATCGGTGAACAGGCGCTTCTGCAGGATGTCCGAGCCCTCCGGCGGGCGGGGCGTGATGAGCAGATCGCAGCGCCCCTCGCGGAGCATCTCCGCGCTGGGGGCGCGCGACGGGATGACGATCAGGCGCAGGCTTCTCAGCCGCCCGGCGAGTCGTCTCTGGAACGTCGGCAACAGCAGGTCACGCTGAAAATCGTTGGCCGCCACGCTGAGCACCAGATCGGTGCGCTCGGGAACGAACTGCGCACGACGGGCAAGCCCCGAGAGATCCTCGAGAAGCCGCCGCGCGGGGGCGGCGAGCGCCTCAGCGTGCGCGGTGGCCGCGATGCCCCGGCCCGACTTCACGAACAGCGGGTCACCCAGCGCCTCGCGCAATCGCTCGAGCGCGTGACTGACCGCCGACTGTGTGACCCCGAGCCGCTCGGCGGCCGCGGTGACCGAGCCCGTCTCGAGCACCGCCAGGAACGTCCGCAGCATGCGGCCGTCGATCTCGAGAAGAGGCGC
>JAJZLX010000100.1 GCA_021850555.1 Pseudomonadota bacterium
AACGATCCCCATCGAAGTGAAGGCGGCAACGCGCGTGGGTCCGGCGGACGCCCGCGGACTCGAATCATTCCTGGACGAATATGCCGACATCACGGACGGTGCCCTTCTGCTGTATGGGGGCACGGAGACATTTCCCATGAGCAAGCGTGTTCTTGCAGTGCCATGGTGGCAAATCTGCTGAACTGCGCGCGGATAGCTCTCCTCCCGGGAAGGGAAGAATCATGGTGGGCGGTACTGGGATCGAACCAGTGGCCCCTGCCGTGTGAAAGGAGTGCTCTACCGCTGAGCTAACCGCCCAACCCGTGAGGGACGGGAAGTCTATCGGCCGAGGCGTCCGGACGCAACGATCGGGGAACCGCCGCCACATGTCGGCGGCGATTGAGACGGGCATCACGCTTATCCCGGCCTCTCCCGGCTCAAGTCGCTCTCGGCTGCCGTCGATACACACTTGTACGACAAAGGCCGCTCCCTGCAGGACGGGTGGCTTAAGGGTTCCTAGCGATTCCAGAGCGACCATGTCCTCGAGCGCCGAGCTGCAAGCCATTGATTCAGTGCTGATTGTGGACGACAGCAGCGTCCAGCGCAGCATTGGCGCGGCGCTGTGCCGGGAAATGCGGGTCTGCCAGATCTATGAGGCCGAGGACGGCATGGCGGCCCTCGCGCTGCTCGATAGGCTCTCCGCCCCCCCGGGCTTGCTCATCATCGATCTGGAAATGCCCAAAATGGATGGCCCGGAGCTGCTCGATGTCCTCTCCGCCCGCCGCATCCGCTCGCCGATCATCGTCGCCTCCTCTCGCGAGAGCGCCCTGCGGCACTCGGTGGAGGACATGGGCACTGCGCTGGGGCTGCGCATTCTCGGAAGCCTGCCCAAGCCGCTGACAAGCGCCAGTCTCGGCGCGTTGCTGCAGCGCCAGGCGGAAGCGGCGCGAGCGCCAAAACCGCAGGCGAAGACCGAGCCGGTCGACCCGCAGGAGCTGCGCATGGCGCTCGAGCGCGGCGAGATCAGCGCCTTCTACCACCCCCAGGTCGAGATCGGCACCTGCCGCGTGCGCGGCCTCGAGGCCCTGGCCCGCTGGCAGCACCCGAGGCTCGGGTGGATTTCGCCGGATGCCTTCATCCCGGTCGCAGAGCAACACGGTCTCATTCACGCGCTGACGTTGCGCGTGATGGACTTGGCGATGGCGCAGGCGGCACTGTGGAGCCGCCGCGGCCTTGACCTGTCGATTGCCGTCAATCTCTCGCCGCTGCTGCTCGACCGGGCCGATCTCGTGCAGGAAATCTCCGAGATGCAGCGCCGGCACGAGCTGCGTGCCGAGCAAGTGGTGCTCGAAGTCACCGAAAGCTCGCTGCTGCGCGAGCTGGCGATCGCGCTCGGCGTACTGACGCGTCTGCGGCTGCGCGGCTTCAGGCTATCGCTCGATGACTACGGGACCGGCTTCTCCTCGATGCAGCAGCTCACCCGGATTCCGTTCACGGAGCTCAAGATCGACCGTACGTTCGTGCACGGAGCCTCCGAGCGGGAAAACCTCCAGGTCATCCTGCGCTCGGCTCTCGATATGGCGAGCGAGCTCGGCCTCGAGACCGTCGCCGAGGGCGTCGAGTCGCTCGAAGACTGGAACCTGGTGCGCCGGTACGGCTGCACGATGGCCCAGGGATGGCTGCTCGCCAAAGCCATGCCAGGCGATCAGTTCGAGCCGTGGCTCAAGCAGCTGCACACCCAGCGCGCCGAGCTCAGCATCTGAAGAGGCCGCCGCGGCACTCGGCCCGGCTGTAAAGAGCGGCCCGCACCGGTTGCGTGCGGCGCGACACACCCGCGATACTTGCCGCATTCCCCGCTCGCGACCCCAGGATGGCTTCGCACGTGTCCCCGCCCCTTCCTCACAATGTCCGCTGCCTGCTCAGCGCCCGCGCCGCACGCAGTGTCGGCCAGGGTGCGACCGTGGCGAGCTTCAGCCTGTATCTGCATGCCCTCGGGTTCAGCGGCTCGGCGATCGGCGTGGTGCTCATGGCGGGGCTGCTGTTCGGCGCCCTGCTCACCCTCATCGTCGGCCCCTTGAGCGATCGGGTCAGCCGCCGCGGCCTGCTGATCGGCTATGAGATCGCCTCCGCCTGCGCAGCCCTCGCCGCCATCGTCTCCCCCGATGAGGCCGTGCTGATCGCCGCGGCAACGCTGGCCAGCTTCGGCCGTGGCGCGAACGGCGCGGCCGGCCCCTTCTCGCCGGTCGAGCAGGCGTGGCTCGCGCGCGAGGTGGCCGGCGAGGCGCGCCGCCGGGCCCTCTCGATCAATGCCACCCTGGGCTTTCTCGGCATGGGCCTCGGGGCCGCCCTGGTGGCCGTGCCGGCGCTTGCTGGGTACGGGTTCGAGCACCTCTTGACCTACCGGGTGCTGTTCATCCTGCCGCTCGCCGGCTCGCTCGTCTCGCTCGCTCTGGTGGCCTGGACCCGGACGACGCCCGCCGAGGCCTCACCGGCGGCGCACGCCCATCCGCCCCAGCGCGAAACGCAGATCAAACAGCAGGAGAACCGCAGGATCCGCAAGCTCGCGATCACCAACGCCATCAACGGCACGGCCGTCGGCATCATCGCTCCGCTGATCGCCTACTGGTTCCTGCGCCGCTATGGCGTAGGTCCGGCCATCATCGGCCCTGCGCTTGCGCTGAGCTTCATGCTGGCCGCCCTCGGCTCGGTGCTCGCGGGCTGGCTCAGCCGCCGCCTCGGCACGGTGCGCGCGGTGACCGGGATGCGCGTGGCGGGCCTGGCACTGCTGCTCGCCATCCCGTTCGCCCCCACCTTTGCGCTCGCGGCCGCGCTCAACGCGACGCGCAGCATCTTCAACCGCGGGACCGCCGGCGCACGCCAGGCCGTCGCAGCGGCGCTCACGCGTCCCGAGCGCCGGGGCTTCTCCGCGACGGTGCAGAACCTCTCGATGCAGATCCCGCGCGCGGCGGGACCCGTGCTCGGCGGCTGGCTGATCCAACATGGCCAGTTCCTCACGCCCTTCCTGATCGCCGCGGCGCTGCAGGGGCTGTATCTGGTG
>JAJZLX010000109.1 GCA_021850555.1 Pseudomonadota bacterium
CGAGAACGACGGACATCCGCTGACATGGCCCGTATCCACAATCACGACTCAGGATCATCACCACCTTGTCGCCTCGCACGTCGTGAAGCTGCGCGGTGACAATATCGGACAACCGGCTGACCAACCGTTACAGACAGTCAGCGCCCAGGGCTCTCACTTCGGCGAGGTGCGCGCGTTCTTGTTGAAATACTACGGCACCGACCAGGACCCGCGCATTGAGCGACCGCTCGACACCATCACCACCAAGGATCGCTTCGGCCTGGTGACGGTGCATGGGGAACCCTACGCCATCGTTGATATTGGGATGCGGATGCTGACTCCGCGCGAGCTTGCTCGGGCAACGAGCTTTCCGGATGAGTACGTCCTTGACCCGATCTATGAAGGCAAGCCGCTCAGCAAGACCGATCAGGTCTGGATGATCGGCAACGCGGTGCCACCAGCGGTGGCCGAGGCCCTCGTTCGCGCCAACATCGCTGATCAGGCCCGGAAGGCGGCAGCATGAGTGAGAACATGCTCGCAGTGTTCGCACAGATCGATGCGATCCATCGACTGGAGGGGTTTGAGCCGACCGAACTACAGAAGCGAGTGAGGGTAGCTATCCTGGATGGTCGCGTGACCAGCGCGCAGGCCGCTAAGGAAATGAGCGCATATGTGGCCGAGCACCGTACTCTGGAGGGATTCTTGGAGTCACGCTCTTGGTTGAAGAGCTCATAACCTTGAAGGGCTCAGTCCGCTACTACGCCACCGAAGAAGGCTGCGAGCGCTTGCGTGGAATTTTGCGCTCGCACGGCATCGAGGCAACCGTTTCCGTCGGCAAGGATGGTCGGTTCGAGATTCGTCCGCCGAGCGCCTGGGCACGTCATACCTGCCATTGGCCCAGCTGTGACACAGAAGTCCCGCCCGCGATGTGGGGCTGCAAGACCCACTGGTTCTGCCTGCCAAAGCAGTTGCGGGATCACATTTGGGCAGCCTATCGGCCGGGCCAGGAGATCACGAAAACCCCGAGTCCCGAGTACATGGCGGTGGCGCGGGAGGTGCAGCAGTGGATCGCGGATCAAGATCAGTAACTCAAGCGGCCGGGTGGCTCGGCGAACAGTCGTTCATGGAACTCTGCTCTCCTGCGTTCATCGTGAAGAGAATCGAGCGCACCCGCGTCGACCTCTCGTCCGAGAAAGCCATGCAGTCTGGAATTGCCGTCGCCCTCGAAGCCGCCGGCATTCCCTTCGAGCGTGAGCACCGCCTCTCCACCGACGACATCCCGGACTTCCTAATACCCTGCCACCGCGCGCTCACCCAGTGGATTGCAGTCGAGTGCAAACTCAAAGGCCGGGGCAGCGGACCGCGCAAGATCGACATCTACCGCCAGATCGAGCGCTACGCGCGTCACCCGGAAGTCGCGGTCATCATCCTCGCCTCGAACCTCAGCATGGGGCTGCCGGCCGAGATTCGCGGCAAACCGGTCTACGCCGCATCCCTTTCGAAGGGGTGGATCGTATGAGCGCCGCACTGCCCCTGACACTGGCCCCGCCGCCCGACATCCGCCTCCCGCAGGGGCGGACCTATGGAACGTTGCGGCTCGTCGAGGACGCGCGCGGCGCGCAGGGACGGTGGGAGATTGCCGACTTGGAACCGCACGTCGCCATCCGCTTCAAGCATCTCTTCTCCCGCGTGCCGAAGAACTCGGCCGGTCCCTTCCACCTCCCGAACGACCTGATGCACGCCGCGGACCTCGAGTGGTTCACCGCGCGTTATCCGCTCGCCATGACGCCCGGTGACCGCCATGTCCTCGAGACGGGCCGCCGCGGTTGGGTCGCCGAACAGGCCGAACTCGAGCGCATCCTGCTGCCCGACTACCGCGCCCCCGCCATCGACGGGGTGAAGCCCGGACAGCGGATTCGCGACTACCAGGCGCAGGCGATCGAGGTGCTGCGCCGGCGCAAGAGCCTCCTCCTCGGCGACGAGGGTGGACTCGGTAAGACCTACACCGCGGCGGGATTCCTCGCGAGTACGCCGGGCACACTGCCCGCCGCCGTCGTCTGCGATGCCCACATGCAGCAACAGTGGGCGGACAAGATCACCGCCTTCACGGCGCTATCTGTCCACCTGATCAAGAAGAGCTCGCCGTACACGCTGCCGCCGGCCGACGTGTACGTCTTTCGCGTGAGCCAGGTCGGAGGATGGATCGATTTCTTTCGCGCACACGCCGGCTTCTTCAGAGTCGCTGTGTATGATGAGCCGCAGAGCCTACGCACCGGCAAGGGCACGCAGAAAGGCGCCGCCGCATTCCTCCTCTCCCAGGGCGTCACGTACCGCCTCGGCCTCACCGCCACGCCGATCTACAACTACGGCATCGAGATGTGGAACGTGATGCAGTTCATCGACGAAACGGTGCTCGGTGAATGGGGGGACTTCGAGCGGGAGTGGGTGAACCGCACGGCGGGTCAAGGCGGGCGGATCAGGGATCCGAAGGCCCTCGGCACCTACCTGCGCGAGCAGCACGCGCTCATCCGCCGATTGAAGAGCGACGTGGGGCAGCAACTGCCCAAGACCTCGATCATCGTCGAGACCATCGACTATGACGCCAAGACCGTCGAATCGGTCGAGTCCCTCGCGCAGCAGCTCGCCATTCGAGCCACCACCGGCAGCTTCATCGAGCGCGGCCAGGCGGCGCGCGAGCTTGATCTCATGGTGCGACAGGCCACAGGGATCGCCAAAGCCAAAGCCGTCGCGACGTTCGCGCGACTCATGGTGGAAGCCGGCGAGCCGGTACTGCTCGTCGGGTGGCACCGCGAGGTCTATCGAATCTGGCTCGAGGCGCTCGCCGACTTAAAGCCCGCGATGTATACCGGCTCCGAGAGCGCCTCGCAGAAGGAAGAGTCGAAACGCCGGTTTCTTGACGGTGAGACGGATATCCTCATCCTCTCGCTCCGTTCCGGCGCGGGCGTCGACGGGCTTCAGCACCGCTCCTCCGTCGTGATCCTTGGCGAACTCGACTGGTCCCCCGGCATCCATCAGCAGATCCTCTGGCGGCTCGAT
>JAJZLX010000406.1 GCA_021850555.1 Pseudomonadota bacterium
CGCGAGATCGGCGGCATGAGTTGCGCTCACGGCGATGAACAACGCCAAGCCGACCACGCCGGCGAGACTTTTCGAGTATTGACGCACAAGACACTCCATTTGCAGATCCCAAACGATGACGTGCCCGCACGCGCTTGGCGTGCGGGCACCGATCCGCAGCGTGGAGTGTCAGAGTCTCAGACGGAGGGTCGAAAGATAGGTGTCGCGCCCTGCCGAGGACACGATGGCGATGCGCGGGGGGCCCTGCGGTGGCGGCCTTCGATGCGCCGCCACAAAAGAGGTAGCAGTCCCTGCCAGCGCGGACGGAGCGACGGCATGCGCATTCCGGACTTCAATCCCGGCGACTCGCGCCGCCGGTCCGGCGGGCACCCACCCACAGGCGCCGGTCATCCCGCACGAGACTGAGCAGGACAACGACGCGCCGCCACAGGGCATCGGCGCACGGTGACCCGTCATGGGACAGCGCATCGGTACCGGAGTCGGCGACCGCATCATGGGACACGCCCAGATCTGCTGGCCGTACCCGAGGGTCACGAGAGCCAGCAGCAGGAGCGTGAGGTAACGCGAATGAAGTCTTCCACCCATCATGTGCTGACCATGCTAACGCTTTTGAGACGGCAACGCCACAGCCGAGGAAGCCGCGATTGCGATGAAGTTGAGCACCGCCCATCGAGGCGCGAACGCGACGAGTTGACGTCCCACGGACGCATCCGTCTTTCGCCCTGAATCGAGGTGCTCACGATGCGTTGCTACCGTGGGGTTTCACTCGTATCGCCATCTAGATTCGTTGACACGGGGAAGAGCATTCCCGGGATTGCCGATCTCCTGAGGCAGGCTACCGCTGCGGGCCCTTCCCTTCCATAGGTATTCCCTGCATCGCCTGCATTTGGCCGATCATCTGCTCCATCATCAATTGCATCATGTCCAGACGGTTCTGCATCTGGTCCCGCATCCGGTCGTGCATCCGCTGGCACTGTTCCGCGGAGGGTGCATTCCGATTGCCGCCGCCCATCATGCCGTGTCCCATCATCCCGTGCCCCATTGAAGGACCGCCCATCATCCCCTGAGGCATCATGCCAGACATCATCCGTCCGCCCATGGCACGCATGGCCTGCATCTGCTCCATCATGGTGTGCATGTGCTCGCGCAGCAGCGTCGCTCTCGCCTCGGGACTCTTCGTCGCGCGGATACGCCGCATCTGCTCCTGCATGAGTTTCATCCGAGCTTCCATCTCGTTGAGATGCTTTGTGGCCATCGAGGCCGGTTCGGTTGCGGGAGCCGCCGGCGGCCGGGGTGAGGGGGGCGCGGCCTGCGCGGCCGCGATCGCGAACAGTGCCAAGGCAACGCCCGGCCATGCAATTGAGAGTCTGGATTTCACTGGAGTCTCCTGAATGGAATGACGCCTCGACGCCGTACGCCGGTTAAGGTCAGCTCACCTCGAAGAGCCGGCACCTTCCTCGACCTTTGCTGGATAGTATGCTCCCGAATCGACTCGCGCGAGAGTGGGCGTCCGCGACGGCCTTCAGGGCCACAAAGGCCGCGCCGCATGTCGTGACACGGCTGAACCACGGATCGAGCGAGGCGAGAATACGAGCAAGGGTGGCGATGGGCGGGTAGTAGACCGCCCCGCGAATCACAGTGACGGAAAGTCCGGCGGATTCGGCGAGGGTGCGCACCTCACCTGCTGTACGGAAGCGCGCCGCCTTCCAGGCCGCGGCACCCAGCCAACCGCGCACGCGGCGCGTCACGGCCCAGAGGCTCCACCGGCCAAGCTCACCGAGCACGAGACGTCCTCCCGGCCGCAGCACGCGCGCCATTTCGCTCACGGCCCCGGATGCATCGGCGAGGGAACAGAGCACGGTGACCGCGATCACGACATCGAAGCTGGCATCGGCAAAGGGAAGCCGCTCGAGGCGACCGTCCACAAATGCCGGCGCCAGGCCCGCGCTCTCGGCTCGCGTGCGGGCTGCGGCCAGCATCATGGGATCCGTATCGAGACCGGTTGCCACAGCGCCGCGCGAGGCCGCCGCGCAGACCAGCGTGCCGTCGCCACAGCCAGCATCGAGGACACGGGCGTCGGGGAGTTCTCCCATCAGCTCAAGAACGAGGCGCCGCTCGATCGCCTCGGTGATCCGGCCGAGCAAAGTCGCGCGCCAAGCCTCGTAGCCTTTCGGACCGATCTGACCGGGAGCGATCGCCCCGCTCATCCGAGCAACCGGCGCACTCGATCGACGACCTGCTCGATCTCCTGCTCCGTCGTACCGCGCCCCAGGCTGAAGCGGATTGCACCCCTGCCGACTTCCGGGGCAATCCCCATGGCTTCGAGAACGGGCGACAACTCGATCCGGCCGGAGTGACAAGCGGAGCCGGTTGATGCGGCGACCTCCGGCATCCGTGCCAGAATTTCGGCACCAACCTGCCCCGCGAACGAAACATTGAGCGTGTTCGGCAGGCGCTCGTGGACATGACCGTTGAGAGAGACGCGCTCGCCAAGCTCCACGCGCAGGCGCTCCCAGAGCAGGTCGCGCAAGCGTCGCGTCGGCTCCATGCCGAGCCCAGGCTGCGCAATCTCGCACGCCTCGCCGAGCCCCGCCGCCAGGAGGGCGCTCTCGGTGCCCGCCCGTCGGCCGAGCTCGTGCCCGGCGCCATGGATCAGCGGCTCCACGACGATTCCGCGGCGGATATAGAGAGCACCGATTCCCTTCGGCCCGTAGAGCTTGTGGCCGGCGATCGAAAGCAAATCGACGCCGAGCGCATCCACGTCCGTCGGTATCTTGCCGACGGATTGCGCGGCGTCGGTATGCAAGGGGATTCCATGCGCATGAGCGATCTTCGCGATCGCGGCGATCGGCTGAATCGTCCCGACCTCGTTGTTGGCGTGCATGATGCTGATGAGGAGCGTATCGCCGCTGATCGCCTTGCGGATATCGTCGGGGTCGACGCGGCCGGTTCCGTCCACCGGAACGTAGGTCACCGTCGCGCCGAGACGCTCGAGAAACCGGCACGGCATGAGGACGGCCGGATGCTC
>JAJZLX010000197.1 GCA_021850555.1 Pseudomonadota bacterium
GCTCGTCATCGGCATGCTCGGCGTGCTGGCGTTCATGGCGATCTATTACAAGGTGTTCGGCCTGGTGGCCGACCTGGTGCTGATCGCCAACGTCGTGCTGTTGGCGGCGCTGCTGTCGATGATGCACGCCTCGCTGTCATTGCCGGGCATCGCAGGTATCATCTTGACGGTGGGCATAGCAGTCGACGCGAACGTGCTGATATACGAGCGCGTGCGCGAGGAGCTCAGAAAAGGCGTCTCGCCGCAGGCGGCGATCCGCGCAGGCTTCGAGAAGGCTTTTTCCGCCATCCTCGATTCCAACATCACGACGGGCATCGCGGGCCTGGTGCTGTGGATCTTCGGCACCGGCGCGATTCGCGGCTTCGCAGTCGTGCTGGTTCTCGGCATCGCGACCTCCATGTTCACGTCGTTGATGGGGAGTCGCGCCCTCGTCACGCTCATGTACGGTGGGCGCAAGAAGCTCGCCAAGCTGCATATCTAAAAGGTTGCCCGGGGTTCGCACGTGGAATTTTTCAGTCATCAAACAAACTACCCGTTCATGGCCACGCGCAAGGCGTGGTACGGGCTGTCGATCGTGCTCATGGTCGCCTCGCTCACGCTGCTTTTCACCCGCGGCCTGAATTTCGCAATCGACTTCACTGGCGGCGTGAGCGCCCAGGCAAGCTTCCCCGTGGCGGCGGACTTGTCCGCCGTGCGCGCGCAGCTGGCCGCCGCGGGGTTTCACGATGCGGTGGTCGAGTACGTCGGCTCCTCGCGGCAGATCGGTGTCCGCCTGCCGCCCGAGCCGGGCTTGAAGGTCGACCAACTCCGCGCCCGGGTGGATGAGGCGCTGAAGGCCGTCAACCCGGGGGTGTCGGGGCTGTCGCTGTCCGTGGTCGGGCCTCAGGTCGGCTCGCAGCTGGAGACGAGCGCCATGTGGGCTCTGGCGGGCACGCTGGCGCTGATCTTCATGTACATCGCCTGGCGATTCCATACCTGGCGGCTCTCCCTCGGCGCCATCCTGGCGGTGATGCACGATCCGATTCTGGTGCTCGGGTTCTTCGCCGCGACGCAGATGTCGTTCAATCTGAACGTGGTGGCGGCGGTGCTGGCGGTCATCGGCTACTCGCTCAACGACACGGTGGTGGTATTCGACCGCATTCGCGAGCGCTTCGAGGGCAATCGCCGGCTCGCCCCGGAGGTCGTGCTCGATCAGGCGATCAACCAGACGCTCTCGCGGACCATCATGACCAAGGTGGTGACATCCATCGTGGTGGTGGCGCTGCTGGTGCTCGGGGGGCCGGTGCTGCGGGGATTCTCGGCGGCGCTTCTGATCGGCATCCTGGCCGGCACCTACTCCTCGATTTACATCTCGAGCTCGATCGCGCTGCAGTGCGGACTCACGGCCGAGCACCTCTTCCCGACCGCACGGAAGACCGCCGCCGATCACCTGCCCTGACGGCCCAGTCGGATCGAGGACGGCTCAAGGTGCACGCTCTTCTCAATATCGCGGTCCGCGCCGCCCGGCGCGCCGGCGAGGTCATCGTCCGAAGCTTGAACAGCCTCGAGGCGCTGACCATCACTTCCAAGGGACGCAACGACTTCGTGTCCGAGGTCGACCGGGCCGCCGAGGCGGAGATCATCGGCATCATCCGCCGCCACTATCCCGATCACGCGGTGCTCGCCGAGGAAAGCGGCGCCAGCGGCGAGCACGACACGCTCTGGATCATCGATCCGCTCGATGGCACGACCAACTTCCTGCATGGCTTTCCGGTGTTCGCGGTGTCCATCGCCTGCCAGCAGAAGGGACGGCTCGAGCACGCCGTCGTCTACGATCCGATGCGCCAGGAGCTGTTTACCGCCTCGCGCGGCGGCGGCGCGCACCTCGATAACCGCCGCATCCGCGTGAGCAAGCAGCGCTCGCTCGAAGGGGCGCTCATCGGCACGGGTTTCCCCTTCCGTGCCACCGATCGCTACCTCGACGCCTATTTCGCCATGCTGAAGGCGGCCACCCAGTGCACCGCAGGAATACGCCGCCCCGGCGCCGCGGCGCTCGATCTGGCTTATGTCGCGGCTGGGCGGACCGACGGGTTCTGGGAGATCGGTCTCTCGCCCTGGGACACGGCGGCGGGGACTCTTCTCGTGCAGGAGGCGGGCGGTCATATCGGCACCCTCACGGGCACCGAGTACACGCAGGGCGGCAACGTGATCGCGGGCACGCCCAAGGTCTACGCCGCCCTGGTCGAGCTGTTTGCGCCGTTCGTGCCCGAGGGGCTGCGCGGGCGTTGAGCCGAGCCGAGTCCGTTGCGCGTCCGGTCAGCTCGATTTCAGGGGTTGGCGCGTGTACAGTCCCGGGATGAAATCCCAGCTTTTCGCTACAAAAACGGTCGCCGAAATCGAGGCAGCGGACGCGGCGGATGCCGCCGGTCACAAGCTCAACCGCACGCTCTCGGCCACGGCGCTCACGATGCTCGGTATCGGCGGGATCATCGGTACCGGGATTTTTGTTCTGACGGGGGTGGCGGCGGCTCAGCATGCCGGTCCGGCGCTGGTGCTGTCGTTTCTCATCGCCGGCGTCGGCTGCGCGTTCGCGGGCCTGTGCTACGCGGAGTTTGCGGCCATGGTGCCCGTATCCGGCAGCGCCTACTCGTACACCTACGCCACTCTGGGCGAGGGCATCGCGTGGTTCATCGGCTGGAACCTCATCCTCGAGTACCTGTTCGCGGTGGCGACGGTCTCGGTGGGGTGGTCAGGGTACGTCAACCGGCTGTTGAGTGATTTCGGCGTGCACATCCCGTATGCGCTGTCGCACGCGCCATTCATGCAGGCTGCTCCGGACACCTTTTCCATCGTGCACTCCGGCGCCATTCTCAATGTGCCGGCGGTGCTGATCGTGGCGGTTCTCACCACGGTCTGCTATATCGGCATCAAGCAGTCCTCCGAGTTCAACACCGTCATCGTGAGCCTCAAGGTCGCGGTGGTGGTGCTGTTCATCGTGATGGGCTTCGGCTTCATTCAACATGCCAACTGGCACCCGTTCATCCCGAGGAACGTGGGTCGAGGCGAGTACGGGTGGAGCGGGGTGTTCGCCGCATCGGGCGTGATCTTCTTCGCCTACATCGGGTTCGATGCGATCTCGACGACCGCTCAGGAGGCGAAAAACCCCCAGCGCGACATGCCGATAGGCATCCTCTCCAGCCTGGTCATCTGCACGCTGCTGTACGTGGCGGTATCGGCGGTGCTCACCGGCATGGTGAGCTACAAGAAACTCGATGTCGCGGCGCCCATCGCGCTCGCCTTGGCTGAGTATCCGCAGTTGCACTGGGTCATTCTGCCGGTGGACCTCGGCGCCATTCTCGGCATGACCTCGGTGATGCTGGTCATGACCCTCGCTCAGGCGCGCATTTTCTACTCGATGGCCCAGGACGGGCTGTTGCCCCAGACGTTCTCCAAGATCCATCCGAAGTTCCGCACGCCTTCCACGGGCACGGTGGTCACGGGCGTTTGCGCCGCCGTCATCGGCGGGCTGTTCCCCGTCGCGCTGCTCGGTGAGCTGGTCTCGATCGGCACCCTGATGGCCTTCGTCACGGTGTGCATCGGGGTGCTGGTTCTGCGCTATACCCGTCCCGACCTCGAGCGTCCGTTCAAGGTGCCGGCGCCGTGGTTCACCTGCATCGGCGGCGCATTGGTGTGCGGAACGATGATCGTCACATTGCCGCCGACCACGTGGATCCGCTTGGTGGTGTGGACTTTCATCGGCGCGGTGGTCTACGCGCTTTACGGCTATCGCCACAGCAAGCTGCACAAGCCCGGCGGGCGGGTGGCGACCGAGCGGCCGGCCGAGGCCGACTGATCGATTGCGCGCCGAGCGGCCGGCGGGCGCGCGAGCTCGCCGGCCTTCTCGATGCGTTCCGGAAAATGCGCTGCGCCCGTGTTCCTGTGCCGCGGTACCGCCTCGGGTGAGCAGTCCGGGGGGCTGTGATGGGAAACAGCCCTTTGCAGCCGGCGGCCGAGCACGTACCGTATCGGGTATGAACTCCCCGGACATCCGCCTCATCCTCGTCGAGCCCTCCCATCCCGGCAACATCGGTGCCGCCGCCCGCGCGATGAAGAACATGAGGCTCGAGCAGCTCTTCCTGGTCGGGCCGCGCCAGTTTCCCCACAGCGAGGCTATCGCCCGCGCTTCCGGCGCCGATGATCTGCTGGAGCGTGCACGCGTCGTCGACACGGTGTCCGAGGCGCTCGCCGGCTGCGGTTTCATCGCGGCGACCACCTCTCGTGAGCGGGATCAGTATTTCCGCGTCGCAGACGTCCGGGATGCCGCGCAGAGGATCCTGCGCGAGAGTGCGCGAGGTCCGACTGCGATTCTGTTCGGATCGGAGCGCGCGGGCCTTACCAACGAGCAGCTCGAGGCGGCGCATCTGTTGATCCGTATTCCGGCGAGCGACGCTTATCCTTCGCTCAACCTCGCGATGGCGGTGCAGATCGTGGCCTATGAGCTGTTCCGAGCCCGGGGGGTCTCGATCGATCCGGCGCCCGGAGCGGGCCCGCTTGCGGACCCGCAGGACATGCAGCGGCTGTATGCGCATCTGGCGCAGGTGCTGGAGGAAATCGATTTTCGCGACCGCACCCAGAGCGGCACACATCTCATGGCGCGCATCCGGCGCTTTCTGCAGCGCGCCGAGCTCGATCGCAACGAGGTCAACATCCTGCGCGGCATCCTGACGGCCGTCCAGCAGCGGCGCCGGCACGCGGGGCAGGGTGCGCCATGACGGAATCGCCGCCGGGAGCGATTCTGGGGGCGTCGAAGCTGCGTCCCCGCAGGGGCGAGACCCGGGAAGAGTCGGGCGAGGAGCCTGACGTCATCTATCTCGATTATGCGGCCACCACGCCCGTGGACCCGGCGGTGGCCGAGGCCATGGGCCTTGGGCTAAGAGCGCACTGGGGGCTGGGCAATCCCTCTTCGATGCATCTGCCGGGTCGGCGGGCGGCCGATCGGATCGAGGCGGCCCGGGCCCAGGTCGCAGCGCTGATCGGGGCCGCTCCCGAGGAGATCGTGTTCACCTCCGGCGCTACCGAGTCCGACAACCTCGCGCTGCTCGGCGTGCCACGCGCCAATGCGCACCGCGGCAGGCACGTCGTGAGCTCACGGATCGAGCACAAGGCCGTGCTCGATCCGTGCAGGCGCCTGGAGAAGGAAGGCTTCACGGTGACATTGTTGAGTCCTGATCGCACGGGCAGGATCGATCCGCAGACGCTCGCGGCGGCTCTTCGCTCCGACACGGTGCTGGTGTCCGTCATGCTGGTCAACAACGAAGTCGGCGTGATTCAGGATGTCGAGGTCATGGGCGCCCTGTGCCGCGCTCGCGGCATCCTGTTTCATACCGATGCGGCCCAGGCGGCCGGCAAGATTCCGATCGACGTGCGCACGCTGCCCGTCGATCTGATGTCCTTCACAGCGCACAAACTCTATGGGCCGAAGGGAATCGGGGCGTTGTACGTCCGATCCGCCGCGAGGCCGCATCTGCAGCCGGTGATGTTCGGCGGCGGGCAGGAAAGAGGGTTGAGGCCCGGTACGCTGCCGACGCATCAGATCGTGGGGTTCGGGGCCGCCTGCGAGCTGGCGCGGGAGGCACTGGCGCCGGAAAGCGCACGACTCTTCTCGCTGCGCGAGGGACTATGGAGGGAGCTGGCCACTCTCGGCGGTGTCCATCTCAACGGGGAGGGGGCGCCGCGGGTGCCCGGGATCCTCAACGTGTCCTTCGAGGGTGTAGAGGGAGAGAGCCTGGTCGCGGGACTGAGTGAGCTCGCCGTGTCGACCGGCTCGGCCTGCAGCTCCGCCTCCGCCGAGCCCTCTTACGTGCTGCGAGCCCTGGGCAGGGATACCGAGCTGGCCCAGAGCTCGCTGCGCTTCAGCATCGGCCGCTTCACCACGTCCGCCGAGCTGACCGCGGCCGCGGCCGCGGTGCGGCGGGAGCTCAAGCGGCTGAGAGCGCTTTCGCCGGCTTCGGAATTCACGGACCAGGGCTCGGCGGAGGCGCTCGCAGGGGATGAGGGCCGCGTCGTGGGGGAGGCGGGTGGTCCGGGACAGGAGGTCTGGGTGCGGTTCAGGCTGCAAGTGCGCGACGGATCGGTTCAGAAGGCCTCTTTTCGGGCCTACGGCTGTCCGCACACCTTGGCTGTGGCCGGCTGGGTGGCCGACCGGCTCGCGGGGCGGGGCCGTACCGACCTGATGCCCGGCACGCCGGCGGACTGGGCACAGCACCTTGCCGTGCCCGTGGAGAAGCTTGGCCGGCTTCTGAAGATCGAAGATGCGTTGCGTGAATGCTTGCGAAGCTGGCCGGAGGTGTAGAATTTCCCCCAGCTCTTTCTCCCGGCACCCCCATGGCCATCTCGCTCACAGAATCCGCCGCCAATCGCATCAAGAATTTCCTCTGCGCCCGGGGCCAGGGCATCGGCCTCAGGCTCGGGGTGCGCAAGACGGGCTGCTCCGGCTTCGCCTACGTGATCAATTATGCCGACGACGTACGGTCGGGCGATGTGGTGTTCGAGGATCGGGGCGTGAAGGTATACGTTGATCCCGAAAGCCTGCCCCTCATTGATGGGACGACGGTGGATTTTGTCAAACAGGGCCTGAACGAGGCATTCCGGTTCCGCAACCCCAATGTGAAGGGGGAGTGCGGCTGTGGAGAGAGCTTTTCTGTTTAGACTGGCCGCAAGCGCTCCCGGCGCTTGCGGCGGGCGCGCCCCTGAGCTCCTGGATGCCCGCGAGCCCGAAGTGAATGCGGGCTCGCTACCCGGCTTGCCTGTCAAGGGGTGGGGCGAGCACGGCCGGCGGTTCCCGCAATCGCACCCTAGAGCTCCCGGGTAACCGCGAGCCCGAAGTGAATTCGGGCCTCCCCGCCCGCGCGCTGCCGCGTTCCAGGGGCATGAGCAGTAAATTGCCCCGGCAGGGGGGCTCCGGGTACACTGCACGGCTTAGTGTCGGCTGAGATGCTCCCCTTCGAAGGGGGCGCCGGCCGCGTGTGTTCCAGGATTCAAGCTCCCGAAAGGTCAACCCGAATGGCGCTCGAGCGCACCCTGTCCATCGTCAAGCCCGACGGCGTCAGCCGCAATCTCATCGGCGAGGTGTACCGCCGCTTCGAGAGCGCCGGACTTTCCATCATAGCCGCCCGCATGCTGCGGCTTTCCGAGCGCGAGGCGGAGGGCTTTTACGCCGTGCATCGGGAGCGGCCGTTCTTCAAGGATCTCGTGCGCTACATGACCTCCGGCCCGGTCATGGTGCAGGTGCTGGAAGGCGAAGGCGCCATCGCGCGCAACCGCGACATCATGGGGGCCACCGATCCGAAAAAGGCTGCTCCCGGAACCATTCGCGCCGATCTTGCTCTGAGCATCGAGCAGAACGTGGTACACGGCTCGGATGCGCCGGAAACCGCCGAGCGCGAGATTGCCTACTTTTTCAGTACCACGGAGCTGCATTCCCGCGGCTGAGGCCGCCCTCGCCCCATGAATCCCTCCGCCACGACCACGAACCTGCTGGGCCTGCCTCGGCCCACGCTCGAGGCCTTCGTGGTGCAGCTTGGCAGCAAGCCTTTCCGGGCCCGCCAGCTCATGCAATGGGTCTACAAGCGCGGGGAGCCTTCGTTCGAGCGCATGACGGACCTGGCCAAGGCATTCCGTGCCAGGCTCGCGGAGTGCGCCATCGTGCAGGCGCCCGAGGTCATCGCCACTCAGCACTCCGCCGACGGCACACGCAAGTGGCTCCTGCGTGCCGACGGGAGCCAGGCGTTCGAGATGGTCTACATCCCGGAGCCGGACCGCGCAACGCTCTGCATCTCCTCCCAGGTCGGCTGCGCGCTCGACTGCGCGTTCTGCTCGACGGCGCAGCAGGGGTTCAATCGCAACCTCACCACGGCGGAGATCGTCGGCCAGGTTTGGCTTGCCAACCGCGAGCTCTCGGGCACGGTGGCGGATCTGGCGCGCGAGCGGGCGGTCACCAACGTCGTGCTCATGGGCATGGGCGAGCCGCTGGCGAATTTCCGCAATGTCGTCCCGGCGCTCGACATTCTTCTCGATGACTTCGGCTTCGATCTGTCGCGCCGGCGCGTGACCCTCTCGACCTCCGGCCTGGTGCCCCAAATTTACAAGCTGGCCGAGCGCAGCAACGTGGCGCTGGCAGTCTCCCTGCATGCCCCCGACGACGAGCTGCGCAACGAACTGGTGCCGATCAACCGGCGCCATCCCATCGCCGAGCTCCTCGAGGCCTGCTGGCATTACATTGATGAGCGCAACGGCCGCAGCGTCACCTTCGAGTACGTCCTTCTGGATGGTGTGAACGACTCTCGGGCCCAGGCCCGCGCGCTCGCGAAGCTCCTCGCGGGCCAGCCGGCCAAAGTCAACCTCATTCCCTTCAACCCCTTCCCGGGCACGCGCTTTCGGCGCTCGCCGCCGCAAGCGGTGCAGCAGTTCCGCGACGAGCTGATCCGCCGCGGAGTATTGGCGACGGTGCGCCGCACGCGCGGCGATGATATCGATGCGGCATGCGGCCAGCTGGCCGGCCGGGTCCTCGATCGCACCACGGTGCGCCTGGGCAGCCGGACTTTCGGCCTGGCGGTGCAGGCGTGACAGGATCGTCCGGAACGAATTTCGATGGCGGCAGCCGGCCGCAGGGCCGAGGCCCAGGGGCGAGCTGCGAAACGGCGAGTGTACGGTCTTCGCCGCGAGCATCGCGGGTGCGGCTTGCGCTGCTCGCGGGGGCGTCGCTCGCGGCGCTGCTCGCCGGCTGCGCCAATCGCCAGATGATCCGACAGCGGCACCAGGCGGCTGTTTTCAACACCGAGCTCGGCATCGCCTACATGCAGCGCGACGAGCTGGCGGTGGCCAAGAGAAAGCTCGACCTCGCCTTGAAGGAAAATCCCGATAATCCGTCCGTGCACAGCGCGCGGGCGCTGCTGTTTGTCCGGCTGGGCGAGCCGCGGCGGGCTGATCGGGAGTTTCGCGAGGCTCTGCGGCTGGCGCCGCACAACCCGAATTTCCAGAACGACTACGCGGTCTATCTGTGCAGCGCCGGGCGCACCGATCAGGGCGTCAAGTACTTCCTCATGGCTGCGCGCAACCCCCTTTATCTGACGCCGGTCGCCGCCTACACCAACGCCGGGGTTTGCCTGCGCTCGGCGCACCGGTACAAGGAGGCCGCACGGATGTTCCGCGCGGCGCTGGCGGTGCGTCCGAACTTCTCCCAGGCCGCCTGGCAGCTCGCGGACCTGGACTTCAAGCGCGGTCGACTCGCCCAGGCGCGGGCGGTGGTCACCGGCTATCTGTCCTCCTACAACGAGACGCCGGATCTGCTGCTGCTCGCGGTGAAGATCATGCGTGCCGAGCACGATGAGCTCGATGCCGCGCTCTACGCGCGCAAGCTCCAACTCGACTTTCCGGACTCATCCCAGGCGCGCGCACTCGCCCGCCTCGGCAACGATCCGGGTTGACGGCGATGACCGGACAAACGGGCGGTGAGACAGGCCGCGGCTCCGGGATCGGGCCTCGGCTGCGCAGCGCCCGTGAGCGCAGAGGTTTGACCGTCGAGCAGGCTGCGCTGAAGCTGCATCTCGATCCGGCCGTGTTGCAGAGTCTCGAGGCAGAGGATTTCGGCGCCCTTGGCGCACCCATCTTCGTCAAGGGCTACGTCGGCCGCTATGCCGAGCTGGTGGGCGAGTCCGCCGAATCACTCCAGCAGCTGCTCTCGAGCGCGGTGATTCCTGCGCCCGATCTGACGCGCATCCCTCGGGCCAGAGTGGAGGGCAGCCGAATCATCGGCCCGGCCGCGATCGCCGTCGTCGCCGGCGTGGTCGTGTTGGGCTCGATATGGTGGGGCATCTCGCGCTGGCATGAGCGACATCCGGCGCTCACACCGTCGCGGATCGCTCCAGGGAGGCTCGTTCCGCGCGACACCGTGTCCGGCGCGCCTGCCGTCTCCGGCAAGGCGGCTGTTTCCACGCCGGCGCCGGCCGCCGCAGGCGCGAGCCGCGCGGACCGGACTGCGGCCGGACCGTCCAAGGGCGAGGTGGGGATTACGCTGAAGTTTTCCGCGCCGAGCTGGGTGGACGTGAAGGACGCGGCCGGCAAGCGGCTGTATCGCGCGATGGTGCCGGCCGCTGCGGTACGGGTCTTCAAGGGGACAGCGCCGCTGCACGTCGTGTTGGGATATGCGCCGGCGGTGACGCTCGTGGTCGATGGCCGCACGACACCGATCAGCGCGCTGGTGCAAACCGATCATGCCGCCTCGTTCGAGGTGGCAGCCGATGGGCGCGTCCGGTCCGGACCGCGCCCGGGTGGAGAGTGAGTTGACGCAAGAGATCCAGCCCGTCCGTGGGATGAACGATGTGCTGCCGACCGAGATCGGCGCATGGCAGACAATCGAAGGGGTCGGGCGCGAGCTGCTCACCGCCTATGGGTACCAGGAGATCCGCATCCCCGTGGTGGAGCGCACGGAGCTGTTCAAGCGGGCGATCGGTGAGTATACCGACGTGGTCGAGAAGGAGATGTACACTTTCGTGGACCTGGGCGGCGAGAGTCTGACGCTGCGGCCGGAAGCCACCGCCGGCGTGATGCGCGCGCTCATCTCCAACGGCATGCTGCGCGGCCAGCGGCACAAGCTCTGGTGCACGGGTCCGATGTTCCGCCACGAGAAGCCGCAGAAGGGCCGTTATCGCCAGTTCCACCAGATCAACGTCGAGGCGGTGGGCATGCCCGGCCCCGATGTGGATGTGGAGCTGATCGCGCTCACGGCACGCCTGTGGCGCCGGCTCGGGATCGAGCGGGTGCGCCTCGAGGTCAACTCCCTCGGCACGCCTGAGGCGAGGCGCGCCTACCGTGAGAGGCTGGTCGAGTACTTCCGCGCCCGCTACGAGCGGCTCGATGGCGACAGCAGGCGGCGGCTCGAGGGCAACCCTCTGCGCATTCTCGACAGCAAGAATCCCGACATGCGCGAGCTGATCGACGGCGCGCCCGTGCTCACCGAGCATCTGGACCCGGAGTCCGCCGAGCATTTCCAGGCGCTGCGCGCCTCGCTCGATGAGCTGGGCATCCCTTTCCGAGTCAATCCCCGCCTGGTCCGCGGCCTCGACTACTACAGCCGCACCGTATTCGAATGGATCACCGATGCACTCGGCGCCCAGGATGCCGTATGCTCCGGCGGGCGCTACGATGGGCTGATGGCCCAGCTCGGAGGCGAGGCCACCCCGGGGATCGGGTTCGCGATGGGGGTGGAGCGCCTGGTGGCGCTGCTGACCCAGGCCGGCCAGGTGCAGCCATCGCCCGCCGCCGATGTCTACATCGTCGTGAGCGGCTCGCGTGCCGCGGCGAGCGGTGTCACGCTCGCCGAGCGGCTGCGCAACGAGCTGCCCAACAGGCGGTTCGAGCTCAATCTCGGCGGCGGAAACTTCAAGGCGCAGTTCCGTCGCGCCGACCGAAGCGGGGCGGCGATCGCCTTGATTCTGGGCGATGATGAGCTCGAGCGCGGCGTCGCGTCCTTGAAACCTTTGCGCCGGGAAGCCGGTCAGAGCGAGTGTCCGCTGCCGGCCCTGGCCGCGGCGATCGAAGCGGCGCTCGCCGGTCCCACGGGGCAACCCTGATTAGGAGAGGTCGTGGAAAGTTATTTTGATGAACGCGAACGGTGGGAAGCCCTGCTCGGTTGGCTGCGCGGCAACGGGCTGGCCATCCTGGCAGGCGTGGCGCTCGCCGCCGTCGCGTTCGGCGGCTACCGCTGGTGGCAGGGGCACCTCGATCAGCGTGACCTCAACGCCAATGCGTTGTATGCGCAGATGGAGAATGCCTTCGCGCGGGGCGATGAAGTGAGCGCGTTTGCCGCGGCCGGAGAGCTCGAGCGCACCTACGCCTCGACGCCGTACGCCGATCAGGCGAGGCTCGCTTCCGCCGGGGTGTTCGTGCAGGACGGCGAGCTCGCACGGGCGGCCGGCGAGCTGCGTGTCGTCATGCTGCACCCGCACGATCCCATCCTGGGGTTGATCGCGAGGCTGCGGCTCGCACGGGTGCAGATCGCGCAACACCAGGCCAAGGAAGCGCTCGCGACACTCGATGCCGTCAATCCGGGGGCATTCGCCACGCGCTACGCCGTGGTTCGCGGAGATGCCTACTACGCGTTGGGCGAGCGGGCGGCGGCCCTGGCTCAGTACCGGCTCGCCCGCGCCGCCGATTCGGACGGCGAGACCGACAAGCACCTGCTGGACCTGGAAATCTCGGACCTGGCCGCGAACCTGCCGCAAAAGACTCCGGCCTCGCACCCGGCGAAACCGGGCCCGGCTCCGGCCGGCAAGTAGCACCAACCTGAACCCAAACGCCGCGGATAGACCATTGCGCACTCATACCAACCGATCGATGAGATTCTGGATCGCGGCGGCCGCTGTCGTGCTGCTCGCGGGCTGCTCGCACAAACAGGTCGATCAGCCGGCCAAGCTCACTCCCATCAAGAAGGCGACGCTGCGCGTGCGCAGGATCTGGACAGCCTCGGTCGGCGGGTTCCAGTTCCTGGGCTTCGGCGACGGTCAGATGAAGGAGCTTCGTCTCGGCCTGGGTCTGGCCGTGCAGGGAGCCCGGGTGTTCGCCTCCGGTCACAAGGGGCTGGTCGCGGCGTTCAACCTGCGCACCGGGCGGCGGCTGTGGGAGACCGATACGCGGGTGCCGCTCGGCGGTGGGCCGGCCGTATACGGCAACATCCTGGTTATGGGCGGCAGCGACGGGGACGTGGTTGCCTTGAGCGCCGTGAATGGCAAGCAGCTCTGGAAAGTCACGCTGCCCGGCGCGATCATCTCCTCGCCCGCGGTATCGAATGACCTCGTTGCGGTCCGCACCATCGATGGCACGCTGCACGCGCTCTCGCCCCAAGACGGAAAGGAACTGTGGGAGACCCATCAGGAGATGCCCTCGCTGTCGCTGCGGGGGGCCGCAATCCCGGTGATTGCGGACAATATGGTGATCAGCGGCTTCGCCAACGGCAAGGTGCTGGCCGTCAATGCCGCGGACGGCACGCAGAGGTGGGTGGCGACCGTTTCGGAGCCGCATGGTCAGACCGCCATCGAGCGGCTCTCGGATGTCCAGGGCGCGGCGATCGTGGCCGACAACGATGTCTACACGGTCGGTTATCACGGCACGGTCGACATGCTGGCGCTCAAGAGCGGCCAGCCATGGTGGTCGCACAAGGCGTCGAGCTTCCGCGGACTCGCTCTCGGCGCGCACGCGGTCTACATGTCGACCGAGGATGGCGCAGTGGTGGCGCTGAACCGCAAGAACGGCGCGGTCATCTGGAGTCAGAAGGCGCTTCGGTACCGCTCGGTGACCACTCCGGCGGTGAGCAAATACGGGATCGTCGTGGCCGACTACCAAGGCTATGTTCATTGGCTGAACAAGCGCACGGGCGCCTTCGAGGTCCGCACCGAAAGCGGCGGGGTACGGGTTTCCAATCCGCCCATCGCCGTCGGCAACGAGGTGCTGGTCATCAACGACGTCGGCGAGATCAGCGCCTTCCGGGTCTCTCCGCGTCGATGACGATTTAAGTACTGCCGCAGGCCCGGCCGGCGGACAATGCATCAGTCGGTCGAGAGTCAAAAAGGTCATGCTGCCCGTCGTCGCCCTGGTCGGACGGCCCAATGTGGGCAAGTCGACCCTGTTCAATGTGCTCACCGGTACCCGCGACGCAATCGTTGCGGACGTTCCCGGCTTGACCCGCGACCGGCAGTACGGATTCGGTCGGCTGGGGCCGGTGCCTTGCGTGCTGATCGACACCGGCGGCCTGGTCGAGAACCCGAGCGGGATCGAGGCGCAGATGCGCGAGCAGACCGAACGCGCCGTGCAGGAGGCCGATCGGCTGCTGTTCGTGGTCGATGCGCGCTCGGGGCTGACTCCTCAGGACCATTTCGTGGCGCGGGAGCTGCGCAAGTCCGGCAAGCCCGTGATCCTGGTGCTCAACAAGGCAGAAGGGCTTGATCTGGAAATCGCGGCCGCGGACTTCCACACGCTCGGCTTCGGCGAGCCTGTCGGAGTGTCGGCGAGCCACGGGCAGGGATGTGAGGATCTCATGGCGCTCGCGCTGCAGGGACTTGATAGAGAGCCTGCCGAGGAACGGCGTCAGGATGAGGTGCGCATCGCCATCATCGGCCGTCCCAACGTAGGCAAGTCGACGCTGGTCAACCGCCTGCTCGGGCAGGAGCGGGTCATCGCGAGCGATCAGCCCGGCACCACGCGCGACAGCATCCTGGTGCCCTTCGAGCGCGACGGTCGCCGGTTCGCGCTGATCGATACGGCAGGCATGCGGCGCCGCGCCCGGGTTGCGGATGTCGTCGAGCGCGCCAGCGTGGCCAAGACGTTGCAGGCGATCGAGGAGGCGCACGTGGTGATTCTGGTCCTCGACGCGCACGATACCGTTGCCGAGCAGGATGCCAGCGTGCTCGGCATCGCGCTCGAGCGCGGACGCGCGCTCATCATCGCGGTCAATAAATGGGACGGCATTCCCACTGACCAGCGCGAGCAGATCCACCGGCAACTCGCCCTCAGACTCGATTTCGTGCCCTTTGCGCCGCTGCATTTCATCTCGGCGCGGCACGGAACCGGGGTGGGCGAACTCGTCCACTCGACGGTGCGGGCCTACGAGGCCGCCATGCGGGAGATGCCCACCCGGGAGCTGACACGGACCCTGGAGCGCGCCACCACGGCGCATCAGCCGCCTCTGGTGCACGGCCGACGCATCAAGCTGCGCTACGCCCACCAGGGCGGGCGCAATCCTCCACGCGTGGTCATCCACGGCAACCAGACCTCGTCGGTGCCGGGAGCCTACACACGATATCTCACCAACGTGTTCCGCAAGACCTTCGATCTGTTCGCGACACCGGTGGCCATCGAGTATCGAACCGACGAGAATCCCTTCGACAGGCCGGGCAGGGCGAGGAAGAAGACGGGCGAGATCAAGCGGCGGGCTCGCAAGACCCGCCGGTGAGCGCCATCCTCGATGCGCGCGACCGGACGCGGTACTCCGTCCAGCCCGCATGGCCCGCATCCTCGGCCAGGGCAGAAGTTGCCCCTCCCCGCCGGCGAGGCTGCGGAACAGGTCTCGCAGCTTCGCGTAGGACTCGAACGCCCTAGAACGCGTTGTGTCCCGTCAGCTCTCGTCCCACCGAGAGCTCATGGATGGTCTCCGTGCCCTCGTAGGTGATGACGCTCTCGAGATTGAGCATATGGCGGATGGGGGCGTATTCGGCGCTGATGCCCGCTCCGCCCAGCATGTCGCGGCAGTCCCGCGCGATATCGAGCGCCATGCGGCAGTTGTTCCACTTGGCGAGCGACACGTGCACCGGCTGCATGAGCCCTCGCTCCTTCATCCGGCCGAGCTCGAGCGCCATGAGCTGTGCGCCGGTGATCCGCCGCGCCATGTCGGCCAGGCGGACCTGGATGGCCTGATTCTGCGAGAGCGGACGGCCGAACAGCTGCCGTGAGCCGCAGTACTCGAGCAGCTGCGCGAGGCAGGCCTGCGCCGCGCCGATGACGCCCCATGCAATTCCGTAGCGCGCCTGTGTCAGGCAGGACAGCGGCCCCTTCAGGCCGACGACGCCGGGCAGGACGCATTCCTCGGGTACGAGGACGTCGTCGAAGAACAGGGCCGAAGTCACGGAGGCGCGCAGCGAGAACTTGCGCTCGATCAGCTGCGTGGTGAATCCGCGGGTGCCCTTGTCGATGAGGAACCCCCGGATGCCCTCGTCGGTCTGCGCCCACACCACGGCGACGTCCGCGATCGAGCCGTTGGTGATCCACATCTTCGAGCCGTTGAGCACCCAGTCCCGGCCCCGCTGGCGGGCGTGAGTCTTCATGTTGGCCGGGTCCGAGCCGCCGTGCGGCTCGGTGAGGCCGAAGCAGCCGATGAGCTCGCCGCGGGCCATGCGCGGCAGGTATCTCTCCTTCTGCTCCTCCGACCCGTAAGAGTGGATCGGGTACATGCACAGCGAGGACTGCACAGACACGAAGCTGCGGATGCCCGAGTCGCCGCGCTCGAGCTCCTGGCAGATCAGCCCGTAACAGATCGCATTGAGGTCGGCGCAGCCGTAGCCCGAGAGGGACGAGCCGAGCAGCCCGAGTTCGGCGAGCCCGGGGATGAGCTCGCGCGGGAAGCGATGCTCTTCGAAGCACTCGCGGATGATGGGCAACACGCGCTCATCGACGAGGCGGCGGACGGAGTCCTGCACCATGCGCTCCTCCTCCGTGAGCGTGCCTCGAAGCCCGTAGAGATCGAGCGGATCAAGCGTAGTGGTCGACAATGGCGTCAACTCCCCTGAAAGTGGCTCCCGGCGCAGTCTCCTCGATCGGGGCGGCACCGGAAAGGCCGCGATGATACCTTAGTCCGTGGTGAGCGGCATTGCCTTTATGAATCAATGACGTATGGTGTCAGTGACGGCATTCGATAGCATTGGATCGATGGATGCAGAAAGTGCTGCCGATCGGAAGGACTCGGCCGGGGCGTTGCGTGCTCCCACCTTCTCCCGCGCAGGTACCGGCTTTGCCGGCCGGCATCACGGCGAGATCCTGCAAGGTGCGTGGCGAGCGCCCAAGGGCTCCGAACGCGTTGGGGGTGGGTCGGCGGATCCGATCGAGAACGGGACAGGCGCCGATGCATCCGTGGGAAGCTCGAGCTGTCCGGCGCCAGGTACGACAGGACCTGTGCAATGCCTGGTGACGATGCCGGTGCCGGAGCACGGGAGCCGGGCCCGCTTTGAGCGAGGTTGCGATGCGGCGCTCGAGGTTCGGCCGGCCTGGAAGGTGAAGGCCGCGCGCGCGGCACGGCTGACGCTCGATTTTATCGGCGAGAAGCAGGTCGGCGGCGTGTTGACCGTCGATTGCCCGGTACCGGCAGGCCTGGGTCTCGGGTCCTCGACCAGCGACGTGGTCGCCGCCATCCGCGCCGTATGCGATGCCCATGGCACACCCATCGATTCGGGTCAGATCGCGCGGCTCGCCGTCGAGGCCGAGGGCGCCATCGATCCGATCATGTTCGAAGAGGGGGTGTTGTTTGCGCCTCGGCGGGGCCGGGTGCTGGAGCGCTGGGCGGGCGGGTTTCCGGAATTCCTCGTCGTCAGCGTCGACACCGACCCTGGGGGAGGCGGTGTCGACACGCTCAGCATGCCGGTGCCCCGCTACAGCGCCGCGGAGCTCGATCATTTTGACGAGTTGATTTCCCGCGCGCGCACGGCGTTTCGCGCGCGTGATGCGCAAGCCATGGCCGCGGTCGCGACTCGAAGCGCCGAGCTCAACCAGCGCTTACTGCCCATGCGGGGCTTCGGGCATCTGCTCGCCCTCACACGCCAGCCGGGCTGTCTCGGGCTGCAGATCTCGCACTCGGGCACGGTGGCCGGGCTGTTATTCGATCCGGCTGCGGGGCCGGAGGCGGCACAGAGCGTGCGGCCGGCCGTGGAGGCCCTCGGGATGCAGTGCCTGGGGGGCTTCAGGACCGGGCCGGGGCGCGAGGGGGCGAAGGCCTGAGCGGCATCATCGCGGGCTCATGTCGGTGGCGCGCAAGTCGCGGTCGTTTGCGAAACAGCGAACGGTCAATATGAGGATGGACATGAGAGTCGGCTGGCTCTAGCATGGCAGCATCGGACGGTGATGGGAATTCGGTGCGATCCGCTTCAGGGTCCAAGCCGAAGCTGCCCCCGCAACTGTAGGCGGTGAGCCGCGCGCCATTTACGCCACTGGGAAACCGGGAAGGCGGTGCGCGGCGTCTAACCGCAAGCCAGGAAACCTGCCGTCCACCGAAGTCTCGCAGACACACCGGCCGGGGTGAGCAGGTGCGATGGGCGTTTGCGCTGACGACGTGGTTGCCAAGAGGCCCCTTTGCACAGCGCAGCGCCAACTCTCGCCGCATCTTCCATTGCCGAGCCGCCGGCGTCCCCGGTCATCGTACTGCTGACCCACGCGGACAGCGACCTGGCCGCCCTCAGCCGCGCCCTCCCGGCTTTGCCGCGGGACTTCCCGCGCGTATGCGGTCATAGCCTGCAGAGCCTCGGCGCCGAAGGGATGGGCGAGCTGCTCCATGGGGAGCTCTCCGGCGCGCGCGTGATCGTGGTTCGCATTCTCGGCCGTTTGAGCACCGTGCCCGGATGGCAGGCGCTGCACAAGGCGACGGCGGAACGCGGCCAGGCACTGCTCGTCGTGAGCGGTACGGGCGAGCCTTCCCCTGAGCTGGAATGCCTCTCCAGCGTCGCTCCCCGCGTGCTGCACGAGACGCAGGGCTTCCTGCAGGCCGGGGGCCCGGAGAATCTCGCGCAATGCCTGAGGTTTCTGGCCGATCACCTGCTGCTCACCGGTTACGGCTACGAGCCTCCGGTTCCCCTGCCCGAGCATGGCATCTACTGTCCGGGCTTGGGTCAGGAGCCCGCCCAGACCCTGGAGACCTGGCTCTCCCGGCACGCCGGATCCGGGCAACCCGGCCGGGATGCGTGCCGTCCCGTGGTCGGCATCACCTTCTACCGGGCGCACCGGCTGAGCGGCAATCTGCGCTTCATCGACGCGCTCATCGAGGCTCTCGAGCGCCGCGGGCTCGATGCGCTGCCTGTGTACACGGCGTCGCTGCGTGCGCTCGATGGCGAGGGTCGGCCGGCGGCGCTGTCGCTCTTCTTCCATGAAGGCCGGCCGCTGATCGACGCCCTGATCAACACCACCTCCTTCGCCACCGGCGAGGTGAGCGCCGAGAGCCGCACTCTCGAGGGCGGCTCGGCCGCGGCCTTCGCGCAGCTCGATGTGCCGGTCTTTCAGGCCATCGTGAGCACCATGGAGCGCGCCGCCTGGGAGTCGGCCAGCCGCGGCCTGGCGCCGCTCGATACGGCGATGAACGTCGTGCTTCCGGAGTTCGACGGCAGGATCCTGACGGTGCCGCTGTCGTTCAAGGAAAAGCGCCGCCTGCACGACATGGAGGTGATCGAATATGCGCCCCTGCCCGATCGGGTGGAGCGCATCGCCGGCCTCGTGGCCGCGCAGGTGCGGCTGCGGCGCCTGCCTCGCGGGCAGCGGCGCATCGCCTTCGTCCTGACAAACTCCAACGCCAAGG